>JAIYDP010000084.1 GCA_027487435.1 Verrucomicrobiaceae bacterium
AACAAACAGCGACGGCTCCAACAGCACAACGCCCACGACGACGACGACGCGATTGCGCATGAAGCGCCCCCCTTCCCGCCTCTACCCGTCCCGCTTGACCCGCATTGAGTCCCTTGAGCGAAATGACACGTGAAAATGTTTTTAGAAAATGTTCTGAAGACGGAAATATTTTTCGAAAAATTTGTAACGTGAGCGCCGTGTAGACATTGGCATGTGAGTAAACATCCCCCTCACCTAAATCTTTGCTCCTCTCACCCCTCTCAATGGGCTCTTGTTGGTTCGACCATCTTTTATGGCAATCCTTCTAACTTTCGGCCGTTTGCTCGTCGGATTTCCCTCTCAGGCCCCCAGCTTTCTCAGTCCAGAGCCGTTCTTGCTCTTCCTCTTGTGTCCCCACCTCGCATCGCTCCACACCTACTGTACCTACTGTACCTCCACTCTCTGCCAGCTCTCCCGTCTCCGCGGGCGACCGAATGACGAATTCCCTTTGTTTTTGTTGCACCTTTTCGTATTTCGCCCACCTTGTGACCACGACTCGCGAGGTTCGAGAAAACTCTGCAGGGGGCCGCCAAGCCCTCCTCCTCGGGTCCCCTCTTCGCCGCAATCTCTCGCGTCTCCTCCTTTCCTCTCCGCCTGAGCTGTGTCTCTTCTCCTTCTCCCTCCACTTTTTGATGTTGTACCTCTTTGACCTCCACTGTGAGAGATCAATGGACATTGTGGCCTCGCTTAAAAGTTCACATGCTTTAATTTTGATGACTCCGAAAATGCGCCGTATTAACATCAAGGAGATCATATCATCCACAACTGCAACAGATATGGCAGCCGCAAAGTTCTGGCAGCTGGACGGCCTCTCTTCCATCGATTGTGAAATGAACGAAGACGAAAATGTGCAAGACATGAAATTGGACCGTGTGTCTCTTCGCTTTGTGGCCTCGAAGACCATGGAAGAGGGATTCTTGAAATGGTCTCTAGGCAGGTCTCAAGGCACAGTAGCCCTCTCCGTTCTCTTTTTCACAGTTGCTCGCACTGCTGAGTATCTTTATCATCGATATTTGAGTGGCTTTAGTGGTTCAGTGGCCAACTGGGTGGGATATTCTGTTGTGTGGTTGACTCTATGGGACTTGCTCTTGTTTAATGTGAAAAGATCTCGCAATAACGTCACCATCATGTGGATTGTGAATGTTGTTGGATGTGGGGGAATGATTTCTCTCTCAATGTTGTCGATATGCTTCGATAGGGAGTTCAGAACAGTCACTGTCGCCTTCAATGCGACCCTTCTACTTGCAGCGACGCCTGCTCTCCTTTGTCTTCGATTTATTCATGTGCTTTATGTTGCTTTGGAGTGTGCCTTGGCCATATCAATAACGTTCGCTGTCAGGTCGAACTTGGGCAACGAGCCGACAGGTCTTGCTCTTGCTTTCTTTGCTCTTGCTGCAATGGCCACACTACAGTCTGCCAGAAGACGAGAACGTGCTGAGCGACAAGAATTCGTTGCTCTGGTAAGCCTTCGCAGGCAATTCCGAGATCGATTTGCTCTTGCGAACCGGTTGCTGCCTCCTTCTGTTGCTGTTAAGGTTATCGAAGGAAACAATGTGATAGCGACGTCATTTCCACGACCAGTCTTTATCGCCATGTTTGGTCTCCTCAGAATTCTTTCTTTTGTAACTTTTGACAGGAATTGACGACTTCGAAAACATTGTCTCCATAACTGACGGCCTTTTTGCTGTCAAATTAGTCAATCATCTGTTTTCACGAATGGATGAAATGATTACTTCTTTCGCTCACATCATTAAAATCGAAGCAACATCGGAGATTTATCAAGTAGCCTCAGGTGACTTCGAGCACATGTCTATCCCGATACAAGTCACTTGTCAAATTATCTCACGTCTTAACTTCTAGGATTACGCGAAAAGCCTTATTCAGCTAGCACATGCAGTTGCTGCCATTGACGAATTGTACGAATGTGAAGAGCAGAAAATAAGAATAAGGTTTCGTGTCGCAGTGGATTGTGGGACAGTTACTGCAGCGGTGTGTTTTTTATTTTGACTTTGAGGCGTAACTTCATTTTTTCCGTTGAAGTGCCATTGCTGACATACCAAAAGGTGCATGGAAATGTCGTGCCCCGGTACCACATTTTTGGGGAGCCTGGTACTTGTTCCATTTTTGCTCTGATTGGACAGTGAGCCGATGTGCGGCGATGGTGGCTTCAGCTTGCCCCGGAGTTGTCACTGCTTCTCACGCTGCTTCTTTGATTGTTCGAAGTGATGCAAGCTACTTGGCAATACGTAGCGCTGTCATTGACCTGCCCGGAATCTCACAAGAAACTCTTTTTGTGGTCGAGAAGAGGACAGAAAATGCGCGTGAAGACGCAGAAGGTGATTCCTCTGGGCTGCGGTTGCAAGCATTTGAGCTGTGCTGATACTTGCAGTTCGGCCGAAGACGAAATTCCCAATTTGATTGCAAGGAGCTCTGTAGAGTCTTCGACGAAGTTTTCGGATGCCCGATGCCAAGATCTTCATCGATTGGACAAGCTGAACTACTCGCAATCGGGAGCGATTGCTTCTGCTCTTTCATCTGCTCGCTTTCGTGCTGACGACGACTTCTTCGTTCGCTTCGGAAGCATCCTCCATGGTGTCCATGGAATTCGTGTCAACATTGCGAGAGCCGATTCACAAAGATCCTGTGGGCATGAGTTTGATTGGAGCAAGATTGTCGATGAGGTTTCTCAGTATCAGCGTGTCAAGAAGGTCCGATTGCATCCTCTTAGTTTGCGTCTATTGAAAGCCCCTGAGGTAGAACGGGTTGTGCTGAAGCGATTTGTTGATCAGTCCCGTGCATCGGGACCAACTGCAGTTCTTTTCATGGGCGCAGTGGCAACGATTGTTGCTGCGAACTGTCTTCGATTAATTCCGGAGTCTTCAAGAATGTCGCTGAAATATGTTGTCGTCACCTCGGGTGTTCTCATTGCCTTTGCTGCTGTGTCTATCCTCTTGTTTGCAGCATGGATGCGGTCGAATGTTTTCGAGAATCATCGTGCCAAAATAGCAGGTGGAATGGCCATTGGAGTCCTTTGTGTCGTTGCTGTGCAGCCTCGTGACCCCATGCCCGAGTCGTACTTCTCCATTTCCGAGACTTCTTTTGATGCCCTTCCGCTTGTGCAATGGATGACTGCAGCGTCTCCATGTTTGCTTCTGAATGTCTGACATAGAAGGATTGTTGCCACGTTTTTTCACGCAGTCTTGAGCATTCGCCTGGCGTCTGTTGCCGTTGCGGTTATTGTTGTTCAATCGATCTATGCATGTGGTTCACGGCTCACGTTCAGCAGTTTTGCAGTTTACAACGACACGATATCGCTTTCTCTTCTTTCCGTTATTATTTCACTGTTCTCGGCAAGAGCAGCTGAATCCATCGCGAGGAAATCAATTGTTGCAAACTTGATTGCTTCAAAAGAAGCAAGCTCGACGAAAGAGCTTGTCGAAGCCATGTTGCCGCGTTTTGTTGTGGACTCCATCTTGTCCAAGGGAACATCTTTGATTGCAGACGAGTACCCTGATGTTGCCATAATGTTTCTTGGTACCGTTCTAACTTCCTGTCAGATCTGATCTGATAGAACTCCATGACTTTGGAAGGATTTCATCTTCAATGACTTCGCCACTGCTTTTGCAATTTGTGAACTCGATAGAGAATGTTCTTGCTCCCTTTTTTTCCAGTGCTTCTAGAGTGTTGACATTAGAGACGTCCCCACCGATGATGTGCTGCGTGTCTGGCTTGGTAAGGCATGGCAGCGAGGTCGACGAGCAGCAAGAGACTGTTCATTCAATTGCTCTGCTCGCTGCTACGATACAAAGCAATGACTTCGTCATCACTACTGGCGGAGTGCAGCGTCATTTGAAGATTTGTGTCGGAGCCCATTGTGGTCCGATTACTGCTGGCGTGCTCTCAAGTTCAATGTATTCTCACCGAATAGGTAATCGGATTGAAAGCCCCAAGATACAACCTCTTCGGTCAAACAGTTAACATGGCTCGGCTGACAGTCAGTCAATGCCCACCTGGTGAGTTTTTAGTCTCGTCAGCCTTTGCCCATCGTCTTTCGAATGACACGTTTCTTGTGCAACAATTAGCACAGTGCGAGTACGCAGCTCCTAATTATTATTCTGTAAAGCTCAATCCTCTCTGTCGAGAGAAGCTCTCTGGAGTGGAAACGTTCAGCGGCCTAACAAGTGCACAATAGGTTTGCAAAGGTTTATTTTGCCTCGACTACAGCGATTGACCCTTCAGATATCGACTAAACATATCAAAAGCTCGACGTGGCTGAGTCCAAGGCACCATATGACCAGCATTGCGGACCGTTGCGAATGACAGCCCTTCAAAGTGTGTGACATAGCCTCCCACCTGGCCATCGGAGGCAGTCCACGGACGCCATGATTCAATGATGTTTAGATTCATGTTGTCGACCCACTGGCGGGTGCCTTCATTGTCAGTCTAACCATTTCGCAGATCAACCAGTGTAAGGAACGACACCATCAACATCTCCCGAGTAAACCAAAATGCTCAAACCACTATTAACGAGCTTTTGGTAAGTAGGTAACATTGACTGAAGCAAATCGGAACGAGAATAGTCAACGAGAGCACTGCACATATTCCAGGCGTATGATATGTTTGCATGAATCGCCTTCTGCACGTCCCCGCGATTGAGATATCCAGTCACGTGATCATCAATGCAAGGATCATCATTTGCAGCAATAGCAGCTCTAGCAACAACAGCGAATGGAGTGTTTGCACTGGCAAGAGCACGCAGAAGAGCCTCTCCGTTGGAATGGCGAGAAGAGAGGCAAACGTCTTCGTAGATGTCGTACATGTTGATGGCGCCCATCTCGCTGGTGCTCGAACGTAAGAAGCGATCGCACTTCAAGGGATCCGTCTTCTTAACGCCATTCGATACTGTCAGGGGACCCACTGAGGAGAAATCGCAAAAATCCTTAATCCCAGAAAACGTCGTGTATGAATTGATCGCGTGACTCTCCCAGAATTCAGCAGCTCCGTAATTATCAGTCGGCGCATCAGTCCAGGGGTTGCCCGCCATGAAGCCCTTCAAACTCAGTTTCTGTGTGACGCCCTCGTTGTACTCGAGAATACGATTTGCAAGATTTGGCACATAGTGACCAGCATAGCTCTCCCCAGTAAGCCACAACGGATTGGTCTTAAAAGAAGGAAATTGCTCAAAAAACTCAAGCAAAAATGAAAGCGAGTCATTCGCTGTCTGAAAGTCTCCAGTCTTGTAGTCAGATTGAGTGTCCGAGTAAGAAAACCCAACTCCTGACGGAGACTCAAGATAGATTACGTTAGCTACCTTGTTCCACGCAAAAGGATTCGCTTGAAGACCCTTCCCATCGGGGAAAAAAGGACCGTGTTCCCCTAAAAGGCCTTCACTAGCAACATTTAGTCTGGGAATTCGAAAATTCTTACAGAGATGAGCAACCCGGCCCTCCATTTAGCCACAACACCACAGGATCTTGAGAAGGTGAGCCTAGGCTCTCGATGAACCAATAGAACATGCGGCGCCCATGTGTGACGTTCACATTGATGTAACCAGAATACCTGGCAAATGAGCTGACGTATAAGATAGTAGAACATGTTAACATTAGAAAGCTCTTTTGGAAGGCCAGGAAGAGAAGTGATCTTCTCAGCAAGCGATACAGACAAAAGCAAAGACAGCACCACAATTCCGTTCATGATGTATTAATCAACGTATTGCGTTTCATACAGATACGCTTTTCGAGGAGCGCTTTTTACAAATCAATTGTTAGAGAACACAGAAAGCATTCCCGTTCGGCAGAAGAGCCAACGTTTTTGAAATAAAAGGTTGCATGTTCCAAAGCAGCTGACAGTTGAGTTGGGCACACGTGAGCGATGGCAGCGCCTGCCCCATTTTTGAAATTAAAGCAAGCGCTTGTTATAGACCCAACAACAACGAATTCCCCTGCTGACTGTACCGTCAAATGGCGATGATGAAACGGAACCGATTTTGCAAGAACTTTCCCGCAGATCTTGGGGATTCCTCTCCCACTAGATTTGAGTGTCACCGGAACGAGACCAGTTCCAAACAAAGAGGCTGTCAGATCAGAAAATAGATTATTGCTTACTACATCGAATTGAACCATTTACGTTTTTATGTGCGTGAGCGAAGCTCCAGTCAAGAGCGAACGGTCTCTCGCAGCCAAGCTTTTCTCCAAGATTCAGGGGCAAGCACAACAAAAAAACCGTAATTCATTCTCTTCGAAGGAGGCCGCTTCAAAAATCTTGTAGTTTCCATAAGTTCGCGCACATGCCACCAATCATGGGAAGCCTCCACATTTAGCGAAACAAATCGGCGGAAACAAATGACGACGGAAAATCTTGAGGAAATGAAAGTCGCCCACTTTCCACAGCTCGCCGACATCTATCTCTCAATCCTTGAGGGTCAGAATGCCATTGCTGCCAGACCAATGGCCCGTGCCCCCGAAAATACGAGGTACTTCCATAGAACTCTGCCCCATTCTGGAGGAGCGATCTTTGAAAATTAGTAATACATTCCGGTCAAATTGACCAAATCGAACCCATCTTGTTTCGCGATCAGAACAATTGACGGAGTGGGTCCATCAATCCGAAGTGCCGCAGGCTTGATCTTTTGCTGATTCGCGTCTGAATCGGAGAGAGATCTCTTTGTCAGCTCTCGCTCTGCCGCGCTCCACAGCCCCGAATACAACTGTTGAGGTTACGTTACTTGGAGCCGATTCTGCGAACTGAAATCTCAACGTTCGAGGCACTTGCCGCTCTTGGCACTTGATTCCCTGTTGGCTTTGTCCAATATATTCTTGGATCTTCAATACATGCAGGCAAGATAGTTCCCTGACATACTCAGACAATCCATTGAAGAGAACTGCGATGAGACTGCAATTTGCAAGGTTGTGAAAATGCTCCTGATTCGGACTTGAGGGTCTCAACGTAAATGATCGCTGCAAAATAGTGCCAGATTTGGGACCCTGTGACTGTCAGCATAGAGGAAAAACCCGTACTCTCAGCTCAAATCGCTGCAACCCAGAGACTCGGGACATCGTGCCTACATCTACCATCTTCTGACCCAAGAGGTTGCTCGCCTTGCTAACAACGCTAGGGTGAATCCAAAGCATCAATTTCCATCCTAATTCAACTTGAACCCACAGGAACTGGATAGGGCACAACAATTGGAAAGGCTTCTCTTCAAAGAGATAGGTTACCCCTTCAACTTGTCCAGACAATACCCTCCGCATGTCAAACAGATCATGATGAAATAACATGGCACAACCAATGCTGTGTTGAGGCTTTCTAAAGTCACTGGTCACGGGCTTCAAAGATTCCTCCGCAATTAGACTACGCAAACACCAAAGAAACAATCAGCGCGTTTCGGTCCCCAGAGAGCTCAACACATTCGCAGTAGGAAAAGTCGTAGATTGTACAACAATCTCGATCAGCGCGATAAGAAAACCGAACACTCTTGTCGTTTGGGCGATATGCCTTTTCGTCAAAAGCAGAAACGAAATGCATACTATGCGATATCCCCAAACATTTAACATTTTCATCCTCTTGGCATGCCAGACATGAGTCTCCAACCATGATTTTCCTATTTGTCTACCGACATGTACACTTGATCGCAACAGCTTCCGCCTCTTCCGACGACAAGAGGTCACACTTTTCTCAACAATCTGGCGAGTCAAAAGTATCCTCGTGAAAGAACTTCAAGTTTTGCCTTCATTCTCAGACTCTTTGGCATTCTATGGACGTTGTGACTTGCTGTTCGTCGACGAAGATGGCGAGAGACGCATTGAAACGTTCGTTTATTTCCAGACGTAGAAAACAAATCATGTTCAGCGGCCGAAATCTCAGCTGCACGAGCCTCCTATCAGCTCAACAAAAGATGCACTACCTTGGCAAACTCTGTCGCACGGACGCTGTGACCTAGCTCAGCCACTAGCCACGATCCTTGGATTGTTACTTCATTTAGAGGAAAGCAACGAGGGACGCTTCTCGAGATAGACGGCTTCACGTCTCTCCGTCTCTCCATTATCTAAAATATAACAAGTATTTAACTTTTACGATGGAGGACTGGAACGAGTTGGTTTCCAAGTGCGTGAAAGCTGCAGAATCTGGGGATGTAGAGCTTCTCCGAAAGGTTCTTAAGGACGAGCAGAAAGAACATTTCTTGTGGCAACCAGTGCGTTTGCTAGCTTGACTCTTGTGACCGCATAGAATCCTGCACAACTTGATGCCTTCGAGAGGACACGATTGCAGATTTCGTTTGACTATGATGAGGCAACTCTGAAGAGTTGGGTGGTTAGCTCCGTGAACGAATGGGGCGTAATGCAAGAGAGGATTCTGATCCTTACTGACCGAGCACTTTATCGCGTGAAGTTTAACTTTGAGAATCGAGGGGTCGAACATCACCAGAAGACACTTCTTTCGAATGTTGTGAAGTATTCTTTCCAATGCTTAACTCAAAATTCAGAGTCGAATACGGCAACTTCAAGATTGCGCAAAAGTCACTGACTGGCGCCTTGTGGAAACGAGAAATCGAGCAACAGCATGCTATTAGAATTTACACTCGTGATTTGGATGGGAAGAGATCAGTCAATGATGTTGTTCGTGAGAAATGGTCGCAAATGTTTTCGAAGCCTGCTGCAGCCACGGCGTCTGCGGACAAGCTTTTCTTTCGCGAATATCGTGCCCTGAATTGCGAAGAAGAACCATGGAAGGAGGAAGGTGAGCATTCGATGAGTTTGAGATTTACCGCTTGTAGTGTTTTCACAAGAAGTTGCTGCTGCTCTCATCAGTGTCGCAACTTTGATCAAGAAACGGCAAGGATTACCAAAGCTTCCATTTGAGGTCCGCAACGCCTCGATGGTGAAGGAAATCCCTGGTGACTGTGGAACTTTCTGTCTTAATCAGTAGGCGGCATTTTCACCATGGTGGCCAACACTCTCCAGCTGGGCAGCTACAACAAAGGAGAGTGATGTAAGTGAGCTTGAAACACATAAATTATTCACTACGTCACGCACTAATGTACATCCTATCGATGATGAACGTAAAGCAACGTCAATCGAATATCCCCGCTTATTCGTGACTTTGACGATCTCTTTTGAAGAATGATCCACTGCTCAACGGGAACTCTGGTGCTATCAAAATCGGATTGTGTCTTCAAACCGGTTCTCCAGCGTAGAGAGCTCAATGGAAATGCAACCAAGAAATCTATCCTTGAGAGGATTCTTGCACCACAAAGAAACAAGCAATCTCGCGCTTGGATCTGTTACATCGCTGAAAAAACAGTAAAAAGCGAAAAAGAGAGGACGAACAAGTCGAAATGCTCGTCGAACCGAGGATTCAGGCTCTGATGAATCGTTTTACTCTTCAGCCGCTGGCGCCCCAGAGAAAGAACACAGTAGGAATCTGAGAGACCTTGGCATCAAAAAAGGTCAAACTGTGTGTACCATTCCGCCCTTTCCCTGTCAGATTCCTCGCCTCAATCACTGCAAATCAGACAAACACAAAACAAGGAACCTCCGACGGACACTTTCCCTCGAGATGTGAACACCATCCAGTCAAAAACAGAATCCAAAGCATAATGATGTTCTTCAGCAACTTTTCGGAACAAATTCTTCAGGTGATTGTAATCAGGACTTTCCTCGTACCTCAAGCTTCGAGTGTATTTCATATAGTCCAAAAATGCAGCTTATGAGTCATAAAAGGCATTGCAAAAATTACGAGGGAAATCTTTGCACAGCTCTTCCAAACTCGTCGATATTTTTTTCTGCCCAATTTTTTCGTATTTTTCCTTCGCTGACCCGCCTTTGATGCCTTGCCAGGGCAAAACTCCTTTGTGTAGGTACATCAAAACGTATCCAACAGACTCCAGATCATCTCTTCGGCTTATGTCTGAACCTTCAGCTACACGACTGTTGAGAATCAACCTTCTCCAAGATGTGCATTGCATGAGGCATAGCGTGCTGTTCCAACAAGGTCTTTCTTCTGACTTCCGGCTGGGCTTGGAGGCAGAGCTTCATTCGTTCGAGGATGCCTCCAAGCCTTTGAGAGCCCGAAATCGATAACATGGATTATCGCATTCTGATCCCGACAGCCAACTAGAAAATTCTCTGGTTTTATGTCCCGATGGATGTACCCATGGAAATGGATCCTTTCAATTCTCGTTATCTATTCATATCAACAGATAGCTAATTAAATGTACCAGCTGCTCGGCGATCATGAGGATAGATTTCATCGTCATTTTCCGACCGCAAAATCCCAACAAATCTTCAAGATTTGGACCCAGTAAATCCATGATGAGAACATTATGTTCTTTCTCGTCATCTACTCCGCACCATTTAATTTGAGGAAAGCCCGCTGAAGAATAAGATGTCATAAGAAGATATCACTCTCGCGCTCGAGAGCTTTGTATATCTGCCATTCCTGGGAAATCTGAGGCAGTTTAGCATTGATAGGCTCCTACGCAGTGAGAACACACAATTCACAACAACGAGTTTGATAGCTACGTCAACAGCATTGACAAAGTCGTGGCCTAAGTGATCAGATCACAAACGAGAGCCTGTGACCAGAGTAAATGTTGCCAAACGAGCCATTTCCGATGAGGCGTTCGATTCGGAACTGTCCTGCAATTACTCTGCTGCAAAGTGACATGAATCTCTACACAAACCAAGGACACAGCAGAGAATTTTGCAAACAAGACGCCTTGAGTTGTGGTCTGAAGAAATTACGTGACGCTTCAGGTCATGTACAATGCACTGCGATTGTCCTTAGATAGATAAAAAACAGTCTTTGAGTGCAATACGACGCGTCCTCCACAGATTCTGCTCGTTTCCCAAACTGCCACTTGGATTTGCTAATGTGCCTGACGCATGCAAGCACCTTCTCACTGCGTTAAACACCATTTTTCAGAGCTGTCCATGGCGGTTCCTCGGTCTTGGAACCACATCGATGGCGAAAACGTGTCCTCTGATCTGCTTGAAAGGCAGCATATCGAAAGTGTAGTCAGTGCCTTCAAGGTATCCAACTGCTCTGTGAGAAAGATGACGAGAAGTCCTATGAGTCGTACGGTTTGCGATCTATCGCGCGACATGAAGATTCTGTTCATTCGAAAAGCGGATCTCATGCGGCATGGCTTTGTAAGCGATACGCCAATCGCTTTGATACGTTGCGGAAATGCCTTCAAACAAATTTTTCCTTCCTCACGCAGATTCTGCAGAGCGCTGACCAACTTGACGAAAAGGAATGGGCTGATGACACCCCCCTAAAGCATTAGGAACAATTGCATGGAGTTGATTCTGAGTTCTACTACACAACGTTTCCAACGAGTTCCATGAACGTAGACAAGGTTCGGTCGACTCTACGGCAATTCGTAAGGGAGTGGTCTTCAGAAGTCTCCTCTTGTCGAATTTGTTACAAGATAGGGAATCCTTGAAAGAAGAGAGTGCTACGATGTCATCGTAGGGCTGCTTGAAGAGTGCTTTGCCAAAGTGTCACGGCGCTACCAAATCAAGGTCCTTGTTCCTGGCGCTGGGCTTGGTCGTCTAGCCTACGATATCGCAATGCATGGTGTTCACGAGATGCCGTCGTCTAATACAGGAGGCTTTAGCTGTCAAGGCAATGAGTGGTCGTACTTCATGCTTTTCGCCTCAAATTTCATTTTGAATCAGTTGAGCGTCGTGGTTTCTTCTCATCGCTCAGATGCGGCCAGTCTAGTCATGTCATTTATCCATGGGCGCTGCAGGTTTGTGCATATCCTTGCCGACAATAACTCATCACAAGACGTCAAACCTTTTCAACTTCGAGGATGCTCTCCGGCCGGTAACTTGACATTAATGTAAATCTCATTCTGATAGGTTGTGATCCCAGATATGCAGATTGTTTCGCCCCCTGCCCATGTCGATTTTTCCATGACTGCGGGGGACTTTTTGGAAATTTATGACAGGCAGCCAGGTTTGAATGAAATGGCTGCCTAAGTTGCTCAGACGCCTGGGATTGTATTGTGTCTTGTTACTTTGTTGACACTGCGCACAATCCTCTTCAGTACGTCGACACGATCTTTCAAGCTCTCCGACATGGTGGCTTCTGGATCAATTATGGTCCCTTGCTTTATCACTACAGCGACACCGATGAAGTTTCCATAGAGTTGCCATGGGATGACATCGTTGCATACGCTCGCCACACGGGCTTTCGAATAATTGTGATGAGCTTTGCTGATAAATCTAACGCCTTAGTCCGAATCTTTGAAAACCTCAACCTACAACGAAAACATCAAGTCAATGATGAAAACGACATACAATTGTGTGGTGACAGTAATGATCAAAGATTAAATCAGCCATATTTACTTGACTGCTTAATGGACAATGTTCTGAGAACAATGCTGCTCAATCGCAATAAGCTGCTGCTGCGCACTCTGGAGTTGCGAGTTGTCCGCATCAATGTTCTGCTGAAGAACAGCAACCTCAGACTGCTCATGCTGCACAGTAGACTGAT
>JAIYDP010000151.1 GCA_027487435.1 Verrucomicrobiaceae bacterium
CGATCGAGACCTGTCTGTGAAAGCCCATTTCAAGAATCCGCATATATACTACGTTGGATCAGATACCCACTGTGGATGTGGCTTTCGCAATGCGTCATACCAGAATGGGTGTTGGCCAGAGGAAGAATGGCAACCAGAAGGCGATACCTCACAGACCGAGGCACAGCCGAATCACGAACGTTTGGTTCATTTTATTCACCGATATCTTTCTGAACCGACGACCTTCGAATTTTACGGCATGTGGGAAGGAGATTTTTCCGATCCATCACTTTCCGACCAGGCAATCCCTCTGGATCGACTTCTTGATCTGAGTTTCTATTTTCGAGACCGAGGACACTACACGGTGACGAAAGGCAAAAGCGAACAAGACGCATCATCCAACCACTAGAAGCCGCCCTGTTTCCATGATTTCCCGTAACTCCAACACTAACCCCGCGATCCACTTCCGCCCCCGCTTCTAGTGGTGGATGTGCTCATCGTTCGCTAGCAAACAATATGAAATACAGCTTTTTCCTATTCAGCTTGATAATTAGCGTCAATCACGCGCTGCATGGACAAACACCCAAAGTCGAGGCCAAGTTTCACATCGAGAAATGCGATAGTGGGATCGATTATCCCACCGATGGCAATGAATCGGTCGATGTTAAACATGGGAACCACTCATTCCATGTAAGGATTTACCACCCCAAGGTAATCGAAGGACCTCATTTCAGCTCACCGTTCTTTTGGATCAGCGATCAAGACGATGGGCTTGATTTCGAGAGTTTTATAACTGTGCGCTCTCATGTCGGAGGATTGAGTTGGCATTCAGCTGATGGGTATTTTTTCGCTGAGAAGGAAGGTGCGTTGAGAGGCTTTTTCTTAGAGGACGGATTCGATAATGCTGACAATGGATCTTCGGGATTACTATTTCTACGCGATAAGGGGCAATCCTCTGCTTGGAGATGGTCGTATGTAAGGCCAGCCAGTGAGAAGAAGGGGCATTACGAGATAACCGACGCAAACGATACGACAAAGATCCTTCCAGATGCACTCCTCAAGCGAATAGCACCGATTCTTGATCACGCGGAGCATGAAGCGGGCGCTTGGCCTGGTCCCTAACCAAGAAAGCGAACAAGACGTCACTCCTAACGCCTGACCCGCCTCCAGTTCCAGCCGTAATGACCTTTACAACCTCAACCCCGTGTTCTACCCTCGCCCCCGGTCAGGCGTAGGAGGACTCGACGTTCTACAGAAATTAACACTCAGAAAATATGCGTCCACTCATAACAATCATTGTCACAATAACTCTTGCGTGGTGCGCGCTGCATGCATTCGAACAAGGCTCCAAACCCCAAGCTCGCACTGTGCCACCGACAGTCTACCTAGGTTTCCCTGAGTCCGTTCAGGTTGATACAGTTTATATTTACCCATCGACTATTGCGTTCCGATCCAGACGAGACCTGAAGCCTAACTCAAAATTCACTGCAAAACTATCAAACCTTCATGAACGTCCAAATTACTCTCGAGTGATTGCTTGCACTTATAATGCCGACGACGACACCTATTGGATTGAGATGCCAGAAGATGTGCCACCAGAGGTATCGGTTAATCTTACAATCAAACAATAATGCCGAACCATGCCGTGTACCCAACACCTACCCGCGTCACGCCTCGTGCTCTCGCTTCGCTCGTTGGCACGCGTCGCGCCACGGGCGAGCGTGGGTGACCTTGGACGTTGGGCAAAAATATCACTTCTATGACAACAACTCTATCTTGGCTTTGCAGCGTCATTCTCGGGTTGACGGTATGCACAGCTTTATCGCGGGGAGATGAGATCCTTTTCCACACCGGGCCTCCAGTTTCGACGCCCGCATCTACCCCGGTCAGTCCGTTCCGACAAGGTGGCGAGCCCAAGGTCATTAAGTTTGAGCGAGATTTTTTTATCGATAGGGATCTGTTCGGGTCTTTGCCAGATGCATCTTCAGAGTTCGGCAAGGTGCCGGTATCTGCCGTCGAGGCAATCCAACTCGCTACGAAGGATATTGACCCTCAAGATGGACTTCGGACACTGATTGTGACAGAAGTTCGACTCATGAAGGGGCCAGCAAACGCAACTCGGCAAGTTGAATACTATTTGGTTTCTACACTTGCCAATGGTTCGGAGGTTCATCGGATCGTGCTAATGAACCGTCAGGTGATATCCTCCAAGCTTCGTGAGATCAAAGAATAAGAAGCCCAACAAGACGAGACACAGCAACCACCACTACCCGCCTTGTTTACATGCTCCTGCGTAGCCACACCCCCAACCCCGCGTTTAGCGCTCGCCCCCGCTAGTGGTGGTGCGAGCTCTTGACGTTAGCCCCAAAAAATATCACCATGAAAGTAGCTGAATCACCTCCAGACAATGAAAGGCTAGAGCTTCTCTCGGCTGTCACCAATGACGCCGCCGAATTACTCGGCGTTGATTTAGAATTGGATTCCCCGCAATCGATAATGACGAAGGTGAACGATGCTATCGTAGCGTTGGTGTTTGGTGAGCCGACACCTGTCGCGGATGACGAGAGGCCTGACCTTTTGCTGGGCTGCCTTTGGGGAGCGCAGATGGCACGGCAGTTCAATTGGTATTGGGCAGACGTAGTGCTCGATGACTCCTTCGATGAGGTTGCGATGATTTCGCCGGGTAAGGAGATGATTATATTTCCGCTCTCTTTCGTTGGGGCGTGCATTCAGAGGCAATGCATCAGCACCGTTCTTCTCGCCTTTAATATGCTCTTGGAGAATGATCGTATTGGGGAGATTGCTCCAGGCTCCTTCGAGAACATAATGCTCAGTATACATCACATCGTGCCGCCATACACCCTGGAATAAAGAGGCTAACAACCGTGCGTGGCAACGGCGACCGCGTCCATGGTTGAATTTGGAGCTTGCCCCGCCAGTGTCACCACTCTACGTTAGGCGAGGAAATCCGTATTTACCCATGAAACTCATCCTCAAGAAAATTTGGACCTTTCTCAACTATCCGTTTATCGCTGTTATGTTGGGAGTTTTCCTGTTTGTTTGCTTGTTGATGCTGCCGACTCTCAGAACGAGGTACACTTTGCAGTCAACTGAGAGCCGATTCACGTGCTTCAGCCACTTCGGTGGGAAGGTTTTCGAGAGTAGCGTGAGCCTCGAGCGTCTTTCGAGAACTCCAACTTGGCAACCGGACACCATAGCGCCACCACTCCCAATCGATCAAGCGATACTGCTGGCACGCAAGGCCCTCGACGGGATCGTCGCAGAGCCTCATTTATGGCGTCGTAACCGCGTGTCGATTGAGGTAGCGGGAACTGACCTGAGCGCCTTCTACGTTGTCGAGTTCCGTAATCTGACCAAGGAGGAACCATATCCCCATGCGGAAACAGTGCAGATTATCGTCTTGATGGATGGAACTGTTGTCGAAATCCGACCATATAAAGAAGCCTAAGAAGCCGTGACGCACCAACCGGCCATAAGCCCTCAATTTCAATTTTCCCTCCCTTCAACCGCGCCGATGGGCGCAAATTTAACGTTCTGCAAAACAAAATACACAACCAACCAAAACAACCATGGGATTCATTAACGCAATATTCGGCACCGCCTCACAGATCGACCCAAACGAGCTAGCTTCTGAATTCGGACCAATCCTGATCGATGGGGAAGAGATCACTGGCGCATTTAAAGTTGTAAGAGATTTATTCGTCTTCACGCAATGCAGGCTCATCCTTGCAGACAAACAAGGAATTACTGGCAAGAAGGTAGAATATCACTCGATACCCTACAAATCAATAAGCCAATTCTCTGTTGAGACCGCTGGACGCTTTGATATGGATGCAGAACTCAAGATATACATCTCAAGCAATCCACTCCCTCTCAAGAAGGAATTCAAGAAGGGCACTGATATCATTCAGATACAAAAGCTTCTAGCAACATACATAATGCAATAGAAGCAGAACAAGCCGCGCCATGACAACCACTACCAGCCGCCCTGTTTCGATGATTTTCCGCAACTCCAACCATCAACCCCGTGATCGACGCTCGCTCTCGCTGGTAGTGGTGGATGTGCTCATCGTTCGACAAAAACTTTAAAAAGATTCTAAGAATTCGTTTCACCGCGTGTCACACACCTGAACCATGAAAACAACATTCCATTTCTTATTTGTGCTGCTTGCATGTATGATCCTTGCTGGAGCTGCTGAGGATAAGCCATTTCAGCTATCGATAGTTCCGGAAAGTCGCTCGGATCAATCTTCCTCAATAAGCTTGGCACAGGATTCTCAGCGCAAATTCTTTGTCGTCCTAACAAACACTACGGATAAGGACCAACCCGTTTTTGAAACGTGGAACAGTTGGGGGTATCAGACAGTATCGTTTGAACTTATTCTCCCTTCTGGGGAGCGGACGAAGCTTTGTGTTAAGCCGCAAGTATTCACACGGAATTTTCCATCTACCTATGTGATTCCTCCAAAGGGTCACCAAGTATTTCCAATCACCTTAGACGCTGAATGGGAGGGAGCGCCAGACTTTGGCAGACCCGGCCAAACAAAGATCAAGCTCACCGCATTATATGAGGTTGGCGAAACTAAGGAATCAGGAGAGCATAAAGTGTGGACAGGGCGTATCGCGTCAGAAACGATCAATGTGGAAGTCAACCACTGGTGAATCCAAGAAGTCGAAAAAGTCATGGATTTCATCCGCCAATAGATACCTCAATTTCTTAATCATTCACACCTCGATCACGCGGTGACATCACATCAAACGTTCGCAGAAGCCATAAAATGAAAACATCCATATGAACACATCAATCATCTATCTATTCTCTGTACTGGTATCAGTGCGCACGCTAGTAGCCGACCAAATACCATCTCCCGATCAACAGCTCACTATCGTTAAATCAGAAGCGATAGACAACGGAGGCCAATATCATCTCCAGCGGGCCACGCTGCGGCGCGGGAAAGACATCGTTTGGGAATATGCGTCACAGTCACGGGCACTGAAGTTTTCATGGTCGCCGGATTCACGACACTACCTTTTTGCGCAATGGAATGGCGCTCGTGATGTGTCCCTGTTTCTTGTCTCCATTGACGACGACTATTCGCCACGACTCCAAGAGATCGACTTGGTAGCTGTTCATGAGGCAATCATTGCCAAAATTCCCAAGTTCTACGAAAGGCCGGGTGGATATGCGCCGGTGACGTATATCGACTGGCCGAATGCGCGGTGGATCACGCCGTCAAAGTGCGAATTACATTTTTTCGACAAAAACATGGGATTGGATTCCGAAGCGAAGTTTCAGGTCGAGATTGGAGCCGAACGTCCCAAGGTTACTATTTTGAGCATCAAGGATAAAATCGAAGAGCAAAAAATGGAGACTAAAAAGCCGTGAGATGCCACCGGCGATAACGTCCCTAGTTTGAATTCGGGCTTACCACCGCCGGTTCATCCACTCTAACGTTCGCTGAAAAAAATCATCCTACCTCTCAAACCATGAAATTAACTCAAATTATGGCGATTTTCCTGATCGCTACATCAGGGAACGCATTTTCAGATGAGCAGTCATTCCGCACTGCGCTAGTGACACTTCCACCGAAATATTTGGGCGACATTCCGCTTGTCAATCGAGAGAAGTTACTCAATGCGGCCGGAAGTGATGACGAACTTATGGATGCTGCGAATGGTTGGCTTCACTGGTCTGCTGACGGTGGGAATGTTGGAGGAACCTCTATGGTTTGGGCGAAGGAGCTTCCGAGATCTGGCAAGAAGCCACTTTTTTTTGTTCACATGGCTAAGCCTTTCGCGGATAGCCGTAACAAGCCCGCTGCCAACCAGACCTTTATTTTGGAGCACGTTGGGGAGGAATGGGTGGATGTAACGACGACAGTGATGCCCTCCGCCGTTGACATTACCATGCACTTCAGGACACGGAAAGCGGACACCGTGATTGAGGTTGCGCCTTGGAAGGAGTTTAAACGAATTGACGATAGGGGAATGGCTTATACATATGGTGAGCGGGTCATGGATCTGCGATGGACCGGCAAAGAGTTCGTGATCGAGAAGGCGTCCAACAAGAAACTGACGAAGAATTGAAGAAGCGAACAAGGCGAGGCACAGCAAGCCCCTCGCCATCCCCATCCCCACCCTCTGACACCCGCCCGTCCGTATATCCGTCAACGACTCCCCACCGTGATCCCCCCCAGAGTCAGCCCGTGATATCATCCCTGCCATTTCAGAAATACCTTGCAAAATCGGTAAAACCGTCAAAGCTAACGCCATCAATTCCCACCGTGATATACGCTCACGGGTGGATACGAATACAATCTGTTCGGCAAGAGCAAGCAGCGGACGGCGCACAACAGCGAAATCGCCCCTCGGGCATCGCAGCTGGCACTTCGACCAAAGCAAGGGGCACTTCGACTCAAGCAACGAGCACTTCGACTCA
>JAIYDP010000243.1 GCA_027487435.1 Verrucomicrobiaceae bacterium
AAGACCTCTCAGCATTGCAGAGCTTCGCAGAGGAGTGGAACTAATTTCGATGAAAATAGAATGGCTGAAAAGCCGTCTTTTTGTGGAGCATGCAGCCTCTGAGTCAAAGTCAACAATGGACCGTCGTTCATTTGTGGTGCATTGCATCGACGATTTGGTCGAAATCTAACAACTTGCTCAAACAAACAACCTCAATATGACAGATTTATTTTAATACGGTAAGTGAAGTACAAATGACCTATGGAGTTGAAGAACATGCGAAGCAGCAACAGCAGCGTCAACATGAAGGGCACATGACCGAGGTTGAAGGCAGTGGCAGACGTTTGCAGTGACGAGGGGTTGAGGTAGATTCAACGGCAAGGCCGTTTGGAATTAATCTTGAAAAACGAAAATGGGAGCAAAGATTTGAGGCGTGTATTCAGAACGTGCGGCCAGAGTGCAGCATCAACACTAGGTAAAATGCAGTGTTTCAAAGACTCTAGAGTTCCTTTGTTGGTGTCGATGCGAATGAGACAACCAAAGTCATTCAAGGCAGTTCTATAAATTCTTTTTGAACGGATACACGACCCGATGAGAATCGAATGAATGCAGCTTGTCGTGTGCGAAATCTCTCCTATTCAATACGCGTTTCGGATCACGTGGAAACGAAAAGAGGGATAGAAGACTGTCGAACGGGTGGAAATCTGCTTGCAGTACTAGAGACGCAGCGGAAATGTCAATTGCGTGAGCACCCGTTGTGATATAAAGCAGGACACGTATTTTAAACTATTCCAGAGCGCAACTTTACTCACCTCGGCCGGGAGGGATATTTAGTCCAAACCGGAGAACTGTGCATATTCGCCCCTCGCCCTATTTTTCTATTTGCAGGACCAAACACCACCTTTTGTCTGGGATAAAGGAGAAATTGGTACAAAGATCGGGGATAAGGGTTGTACACGGTGGGCAAGCGTTTTCAAAGACGCCAAAAACGAGAGCAAGCAAAAGAGAGGAAGCCGTTAGCGTAATTGATAGTGGCCATGGACAGGAACAGGGGGGAGAGGGTAAAGAAGAAAAGAATCGTCACAGAAAAAACAGCTTGTCGTCACCTATCTCAAAATTCTCAAAATTTGTTGTTTAATTATGTCTCATATTGCTGTGGTGGGGGCCGGGATATCAGGTACGGATGTGGCTGATTCGTCCAATGAGCGCACCTGAGTTTCAAGGCCTTATGGTGGCGTACAAGCTCTCCAGACTCGGCTATCAAGTGACCCTCTTGGAGGCCACGGATCGGGTTGGTTCGTTCCTCCACGGCAGCGTGGCTCACCCGCTTCAGGTGGCAGAATCGAATACAGAAAAGGCTTTGTCCCATGGGCGAATGTGGCTCTTGGTGCTGAAATCGTACACGGGGACGGTCACGAGCTGTACAAGCTCTGCGGTCGTTGACCTTCGCCCGGCTCTGATGACGAAGAGGAGCTCAACATCCGGACGTCTCGAGTCTTCACATGGGCGCAAGGCGATGGGCCCCTCCCTGACGGGCCAGTTGGAGGTGGCGTTGGCATGTACTACCTCGGCAAGGAGAAAAAGGTCATTCCCTGCCCCCCCCCCTTTTGACGCTGCAGCTGCTTCGGTATGACGAAATTGACGAGGACATCAAAAAGCTCAACTCAACGCTTGAGGCAATAGTCGAGACCGAGTTTTCAGAACACGACGGGCGGACTCTGTTTGAAGTCGGGGAACCCCCCCCCCCCCCCTCATGCGGCAGTTTCTCAAAGACGCCGGCGTCAGCGACCGCGTCATCGGCCTTGCTGACGCGGGCTACGCCAACACCCTCGCCGGCACGGTCCATAAGTTTTCACCCCCCCGCCACCCAACCGACCCCCCCTCAGCTTGTCAATCAAAGAGATCGGCGACCTCGTCAAGACGTGGGAGCACTTCGACGGCGATGGCGACTTTCGCTCCGTCGACAGCCTCCAGCCCGTCCTCGACCATCTCGTCCGCCCGGTCAAGACCACCCGCTTCAGATGGCCCCTCGCCTCCGTTGACATTGGCGGGGGGGGGGTCAAGCTACGGTCAGGGGGGGGCGATGTTGTGGCGGCAGCTGCGGCTGTCATCGCTGTGCCCATCAACATTTTGAAGACGTGGGGCATCAAAACCAACCTCACCCTGAAGGGACATATCCTTCTCACCCCCCCTCCCAAAAGAAAAGGCCGACGCAATATCCGCCATCGTGAGAGGCGGGGGGAGGGGGGGGATGGGCTGAACTCGCAGCGGATGGACCTCGGCATGAAGCTCTTTTTCAAATTTTCAAAACAATTTTGGCCGGCTGATGTCCACGGCGTTACTTCTGTTTTTTGGCCCTCTAACAGCTAACAGATGATTTGCGCAGATTGTTTTGTGCCAGAGTTTTGGTTCGACCTGCCCGCACGCGGGGGGGAGGTTGTCATCGAAGGGAAGGGCAAGTGGCGCGCGGACACGTCGGAGGAAACTTTCACCGTCACGGGCTTCGCTTGTGGGGGGGGGGGGATGATTTGCGGTTGATGCGTGCGACAGGCAGCGAAGCCGCGCGCAGAATCCTCTCGCACCGCGAGGGGGACATCATCAGCAACGCGCTGGCGCAGCTGAGCGAAATGTTCGGGCCATCAAACAGTTGATGTGAGTTGATGTCCTGACTGTCGCAGATGACCCTCGTGTAGCTTTTAACCACTTTGTTAAGCACGAGATTCGCGACTGGTCATCGCAGCATTTCATCCGCGGAGCCTACAGGTACCCCCCCCCCCTCTCGGAGATGATGGAGGTAGCTGCCCTGCCTTTGGCGCGGGTCAGGCCACGCGCAAGGCCCTCAACGCCCCACTCGGCGGCGCCGTCTTTTTCGCCGGGGAGGCGACGGAAGAGTCTTACATGACCATGCAAGGTTTCTTGTGGGAGGGGGGGCTCTGACTCACGGCCCTAGCGGCAATCCGCTCCGCAAATCGCGTCGTGAGGGAGGTTGTGGCCACCGTCCCGATCCGGCCGGCCAAGTTGTGAAGGAGAGGGGGGGGAGGGGGGTAAAACTAAATCGGAGATAAGTTTTACTCAAGTTAAGAGAAAATGTCTAGACATCTTGGCGAGACGAGGGGGATGTCGAGAGCTCGACATCACCAGCGCGAACGGAGAACATTTGGCCTGCGCTCTTGAGCTTGGAGACCATGATGAAGTTGAAGGCGACGGAGCAAACGAGGATGAACGAGAGGGGCACGATCACGCCAATCAAAATCTGTTGGTTGCGGCGGAACTCAGAGTCGTCCTGCACGGCGAGCGAGGGGGTCGAGTCGGAGGGGTTGGAAGAGCCAGCGCTGGTGGCAGAGCCGGGGCTGGTGACGATGCCCGTGGATGGGGTGGTCGAGGCCGATGTGGTCGAGCCGACACTTGTTTGTGAGATTAATCAAAAATAGATCAAACTTGACAGTGAGGGCACCAAACTTGCAGCGACAACAGCTCTGCAGGGTCGTTGGGGTTGTCGACATGGCCGTCTCGAAATCATCGCAAGTCATCAGACGGGGAGCAATTGGGCAGGACGATGTCGAGATCTGCTGAATGGTCGGTTGGGTCACAACAGCGCTGAAAGCCGTCGTTGTGACGTAGGAGCTAACGTTCAGGGATTGGAAGGCTCCTGCTGCTGTGGCTTGATTGGTCGAAGGGTTGCCAAGGCAGAAGAAATCGCTGTTGGACGCGGGGGTGATTACCGACGACGAGGCGCGGGTGACGCAACGAGCGGTGATGGTAATGTTCTGCTGAATAGGAGCGTTGCAGCCGTCAACGATCGTGTAGCTCACAACATATTGCCCGGGGAATCTGGCCCTGAACTGAGGGAGAGCATCTCCAGTGTTGAAAATGTATTCGCGACCCACCCCGGCAGTATTGCACCAATTTGTAACGTACAGGCTCGCACCGGGGGTGTTGGCGAGACGTTGGCCGGGAGAGTAAGCACAACCGCCGATATTTGCACCATTCGAGTTTTGAAATTCAGGGGGGGAATATGTCATTTGTCGGCCCTCAAAGCCCATGAAGTCGCAAGTTGGATTGTTTGTCGCTGTCGGGCACAGGTTGCACGGGGTCTGCACAATGGTCCAATACGACGTGACGACAGGAACGCAGGTCAACGCAGGTGGGGGGGGAGGAACAAACGTTGTGGGCACAAACGGAAGAGCGCATCCAACATTGGTCAAATACCAGGACAACTGCCGCACACGACAAGCGGAATTGAAGGTACCCATGAGCTGCAAACTGTATTGGGCCCATCTTGTGGAAGTGGATTGGAACAAGATGGTGGGAACGCCAGTCGGCTGCCCGGCGGGATTGGCAAAACCCGACGCTCCACAAAAGGCGGTGCCAGGAACACAATAAGGAGCAACGGCAGTGACGACAGCTCCAGTCGCGTTAACGACGTTGACCATGGTTCCAGTCAAAGAGGAACCGATCGAAGCATCGACCGCGCAACGCACGTTCAAGGTGAAGGAGTAGAGAGTCGTCTGCGTCGAGCCACCACCAATCGGACAGTTGTTGCTCACACGAAGCGTCACAGTGTACAACTGCGCATTCGACAATAGAGGAATGTCAGACGTCGCCAGCTGCCGCGCAAGGAAAGACATCGTCGGGCCCTGCGAGTTCGTCACAGACACCAACTGACCAGCGCCATCCGTAATGTTCCACGAGTAGAAGTACACATCTCCAGACGTACCAGCTCCAGCCCCAGCCAACACAGGCGCCTGCAAGTTCGCAGCAATCGTAATCCGGTCATTCGTCGACCCCTGCACAGTCACAGCAGTCACTCC
>JAIYDP010000476.1 GCA_027487435.1 Verrucomicrobiaceae bacterium
CAATGCCCCCCTCAATCAACCATCGGCCATCAAGCGCCGCAATAATCGATGCACGATCCAGGTCGCTGAGGCTGCTGAGCCGAAGCTGCCTCGAGGAGCCCCAAGGAATCTGGAAAATGCTTCCGTTCAGCTTGAGGGTGCTCCCATAGATCCGAAGTACGTCCTGCGAGGGAAATAATTGTCTATTCGGATGCTGATTCGAGGTGACGACATTGTGGACTGCAAGCAATGAGATCTTACCATCAGATCCACAAATTACTTTTCCACAGAAAAAGCATGAAGTCAGAGCCCGTGCGGGCCATCGCCATCTCGGCTTGAATAGGCTGATCCGCCATGAGGGACTGGAAATGGCTCCTGCAAAGAGAACAGGCGTAGGAGGCCTTGATGGACTCGATCAGGCGCCGGAACGACTGATCGCGAGACGGGCTCAGCTGCTCATTCCGGCGGAAGTACACGGCGAACGTATGAAGCATCTGCAGCTTGAGAAAAGGGCCAGGATATCGAAACGGACGCTCCATGTTGCCCGTCCCAACGTTTCGCGATCAGGCGCTCGCTTGGCCTCGGACTTGAGATGCTGCCGCACAACTTGAATTGACGTCAACTCAACCTTCATCCGCCAGCGCGCTGCAAGAGCTTCCAAGACTTCGTCAAGAGTCCTGGACCCCAACAACGTGCAGGCATCAGCTGCGACTGGTGTAGCGCAGAGAAATGCCTTTGCTGGGAACTCAATGAAGGAAGGGTAGGGGGGATCCTGCGGGTTGACGTACGCATCGACGACGTTGTGGACTTCTCAGTCAGTCGCAAGCGTTTGCAAGAATCACGTTTCCATACGAACAACATGGCTGAGTCGCGAGACTTCACGGAATTGTATTCCATGGCGACATCTGGATTTGAAAATATCCTAGGCAGGTCAAAGTGTTGACGAGAGATCCAACCTGTCGACGAGATCGTTTGCTTTCTGTGACGGATACAGGCTTCGAACTGCTGCAATAATTCCACGAAATGATGAGGAATCGGTGGAATTTGGAGTGAAAGTTACGCGCAGGTGAGCAGCCATGGTGTGAAGGAACTTGACAAATGAGAGTGAGGATGGCGGAGACGCACCGTCCAAGTTGCTCGACCAAGCATCTTAGCAGACAGAGGGTAGTCTTTGGAAATGAGACAAGTGGGTGGAAAACAGAGATGGCGACCTGTTGGATCAAGTGGAGGCTCGGCAGATCCTTCGGCACAAATGCTGTCCGAGCAAGCTTCAACCGCAGGGAGCTCTGCGCTCATGAGGGCTTTCGAAGACACAATCTCAATAAAAGAATCAACTAAATGCGGTCACATGGCACTTCACACGGAGTACATGCAACGAACCTGAAAGCAAAAAGAGCAAGCCCACAAAATGCGCTGTCCATCCAACAGCCATTTACTCAAAATCTTATTAGTTATTCTTTAATTTTGATGTCACTTCCTCGATCACCGCTTAAATCACGTTGACTTGCTGAATCTAGATTTGGATACTTTACTTCACACCTAGTCTAATTTTCACTGCAGAATGACTACATAGGTTCAAAAAGGGTCGGAAGTACACAGTAACTCGAATCTATTTTGGGCGGCGATGGTGCTTTTATTGTCTTGTCTGTTCCTCTGTGATGAACGCTGGGGTCAATTTAACTTTGCAGTCGTGGTAGCGCCTTCTGAAGGCTGTGGTGAAATATGCAGCATTTCCCATGGCCCTCACGAAAAGCTCGACCCGCAAGGTGAGACGCCGTCACCTTCCACATGCAACGGCCATGTTTGTTGCTATTTTATTGCTGCGACAGTAGGTATAATGTCTGACTCAGCGTAGATTATCCTTTAACCAAGGAGATGCTGGGGCAGGCGACATGGACGGTCAGCGTGTGGGTTCCTCGTGACTGACGTCTGACTAGTTTTTGCATACCAACGCTGCCCACATGCCCAAGAAAATGAATGCCGAAGATCGAAAAGCCTTCGTTGCCATGCTCTCTGGAGTAGCAACGCTGTATCCGTCCGATCACGGTCGATCCATTGTTGAGGAGTTTTTTGTATCCCATTCTCTGTGACTTGTTAGGTACCTCGTGAACCCTGAGGTCGAGACGGAGCTAGCCTCTACTGCTGGGCGGGATGATGCGTCCATATTTGTCTGGAGAAGTGAGTTTTTGTGGTTTTCTTCGATTCAAAGTGCAGTGCACAATCACGTGACGCTGAAGCTCAACCCCATCGCGAAGCCTTTTCCCTCCTTTGTTCAGCTTGCACCCTCTGTTTTCCATTGCGGGGACCCGAAGAAGACCTGCGTGACATCGCTGACGGAGTCCCAACGAAAAGACGTTCTCGAGGCCCTCGCTATTCGCTGGCAAATGAAAGAAGAAAGGGATTTCAAATCCGCGACCCATGACTGGGTTGCCGAGCAGCTGCAGCAGGCGCCGGACAGGGCGTCGCTAGGCCGTGCGACATGGAGCGTACCGCTCCTGTCAAGTCCTTGCTGATTGCGCAGATGTTGCATACCTTTGCAATCTATCAGAAGTTTGATCACGTCGCGGACGAGACGTCAATGAAAGCGCAGAGAGGGATGCTTGCATCCATTTCGTCGCACTACGCGTGTAGTTTGTGCCGTGGACATTTCCAAAAGCTGTTCTCGGATCCAATTGTCCAACAGGAGCTGCATGAGGTCAAAAAGAACTACCAGGTCAGCCTGTGGTTGTGGAAAGGTGCGCCACTTTTGAATATCCGTGACCAAGAAGTCCACAACATCGTGACGAATGAGCAACATGCGGAGAAGCCCCTGTTCCCTCAGAGTCACGATTCAAAAGCACCAGACCTTTTGGTTCGGAGCCTTTATCAAGTTGAAATCGACCCGCGTGGCCCTGATTTGCTTTAGGTGCCAGATCAATCTGCGAAACAATTGAGGCTTTCTGCCCTCTCACAGCACCAGCGAACGATTGTCTTGAGGGGTCTTTATCGCCGCTGGTACATTCATGGTGGCATTGATCAATTGATCGAAGTGGAAGTGCCCGAGAGTACCGTTTCCTCTTGTTCCACTGACGTGTGGGCAGGACCGTGCGACAACAAGAGCGGCAATGTCGTCACCGTGTCCATGTTCATCATGGCGCAATGCCCGTTTTGCGCCGAGGCTATGTTGAACATCTCGCAGCAAGTGGCTTGCGCCCTCTACTGCCCGCACAATAAGAACATCAAGACTGGAAATCTCGACTTCTCTGTCCATTTTGTTGGGCGCATTGTCAACAAGACGCACGTAGAGGCGCTCCATGGACCTCGGGAGGTAGTGGCGGATCAGTTTGAAATCTGTGCGAGAAACATCTATCACAAGGACTACAAGTACTTGAAGTTCATCACGTGCATCGACAAGAACAACATTTCCATTGCGTCTCAGAACCTCAAGAAATGCTGTGACGAAGCTGGCCTTGAGTTTGACAAGGTGTCCGAGTGTGTTGCAACAAGGGTTTGGGGCAAGATTCTCAGAGACTTGACTCGCCCAGGGCATGCAAATGATCATGTCCAGCTTTGCGTTCTCGAACTCTAGAGCTGTATACTCAACTCCAACTTTCCACATCAACGGAAAGGACACCGATGTTAACGGAGACTTCAATCAGGCGGTTTGCAAAGCGCTTGACGCAATGTACAGTATTTTCGAGCCCATCTGACGTCCGAAGGAGCGCACCGAAGAAAGAAGCGCATCCGAGATCTCTTCTTGCGCTCATCAAGCCCACATATTTCCATTATGCGATTGTCCCAGTTGCACTTCTTTCTGTCGCGTTTGTGGCTGTGGCGAGGCGAATGTCGACAGCACGCATTAGGTCTCTCCGCTGATGCCGATTCCATTAACACGAAAGTGGCGAGGCTAAGAAGCTCTTCGACAGCCGAGGAAGCGTTCGCTATGACGGCGTGTGAGAGTAAATTGTACGATACTCAAAATTCCAAATGCGCATTAAATTAAATACATTTATTCAGCGATCGGTTGAATGTCGCATCGAAAGAGCGACGTTTCGATGGCAAACAAGGCCCGCCAGTCGACGGCGTCTGCTTTGTTATCACTAGACTGAAAAGCATAGGTCCTTCCAGTCATCCAGGTCTTCCCTCAAGTCGATCAGATCGTCCAGACAAGGAATAACGGCAAGTAAGCGAGGACTGACTGGCAGTGAGCAGGTGACTCAGTGTTCCCTTGCTTCCTTTAAGTCTCAGGCTGGGGCACCAGCTGTCATCGTCAGGGATGAAACCGGTGCAGACGTCACTCCCGTCAGTCTGCTGAATTTGAAACCTGCTGTCGTGAAGAAGCCGGTCAACAATCAAAACTCCTCCGTGTCTGGACAGCTCTCTCCTATGGTCGCTGTGGATTTGCTTTGTAACATACTAGAGTGAGTCATCACAGGATTTTGAAGCCCAATCGTCTGCTGTGTTCAGTCGGTCTCTTTGTGGTCATACCGAACTTATTTCTCAGCTCGGGGTGGAGCACTGGCTCGACAACGCCTTCCCTCCCTGATGGTGAAGAGAAAATTGAAGTTTCAACGATTCCAGAGGAGAGGGCTGTTGTCAAGGACAGCAAAATCGAATGGTTTGAAGAGGTGCCACACCCACCCCTCAGCCTTATCTGATAGGACACGTCGTTAGATGATACCAGCTCCCAGGCTCTCGAGATAGTTCACTCGATTCATTTAGTTGAGACAGAAACTCTCGTCCTGCTCGACCTTCCTTCCATCGCCGTTGGTGTCGACTACCCTGACGTCGATGTCGTTAAGAAATCAAATGAGAGGCTCGCCATCGTCGCTGCCCCTCAGCGAGTCTCACCGCCGTAGCTGAAAAGACAGTCTGGCCGCGACAGCGCAGTTGACAGAGCAATGCAGACCCTCAACCTGCCCGCTAAGAGCAAGGAGGTGCAATGCATTCCCCCCACCATACGCGAGTCGTCGTGTGGCGTCAGTGCGTCCTGAATATTTGTCAATGACCCCGCAGCTGCTGTGGACCTTGCTGAGGCCTTTCCAGAAGAGAAGCAAGAGGAAGAGGCAGGGTATGCCCCGGGCTCTGCATATTCTGGGTGTTTGCGCTGTCTCACCACGACAGAGAGGGGTCCGGCGAAAAGGAGAAGACTGCAGCGGCCGCATTGGTAGCGCTGGTCAGCGGCGATGCGGACGAGGACGTCGTCGAAGATGAGGCATCAAAGCCGTCGAATGGCGTCATGCAGGAGGTTTGTGCGCTGTCGTTTGAGTTTAATCGGGTGCAGTTCGTTGGCATGTCGAGCCTGCTGACGTGTGTGGAGCGGATCGTGATTCAAAACTACTACCACGAGAAGCAGGAGCTTTACCGACAGGCGGCTCCGCCGCTCGTCGACTCTGATCGTCCGGAGGCGTCAAAGCGCGTGCGTGGGCTTGAGATGCTTTGGTCCTTCCAGTGCGACATCACAAGGGGCCGAAACGTTAGCGCCATGTGTTGGAATAGAGTCAGACAGGTGAAGGGGTCGCGCTCCTCGTTTTGATGCGGCAGGACCTTCTGGCTGTTGCGTACGGGCAGTTTGAATTTACAAATCAAGGCGATGGCTTGATTTTGTTTTGGTCTCTCAAGAATCCCGAGTACCCCGAGCGAGTGTACCGAACCCAGGCTGGCGTCATGTCTTTGGCGTTTTCAGAGCGGAACCCATCTCTGCTTGCCGCTGGTCTGTACGACGGCTCGGTATTGATTTACGACGTCCGCAAGGACGACGAGAAGCCGATGCTTGAGTCAGGGTGCGTGTGGGCAGTTGCGAAGTTGATGCGCTAGGCACAGCACGGGAAAGCACAGCGACCCCGTTTGGGAAGTGCAGTGGGTGGATAAGGGGCAGGAGCGGGGCGAGGTGCTGGTGTCCGCCTCGACGGACGGCAAGGTTATTCAATGGTCGATGCGCAAGGGACTTGAACATACGGACCTCATGCGGCTGAAAAGGTTGTCGAGTCACAACAGGACGGGTGCGTCAGCCAAGAATGAGTAGACATGAGTGATGGAGATGCTGATTTTGATAGGGGCTTCATTTCGCGGACGGCGGGGTGCTTGTGCTTTGATTTCAACAAAAAAGACGCCAACATGTTCGTGCATGATCGTCGTCGTTGACGTGCGCAGTTACATCGTTGGGACGGAAGAAGGCGCGTTGCATCGCTGCTCATGCTCCTACAATGAGCAGTACCTGGAGACGTACTTGTCTCACAGCGGCCCCGTCTACAAAGTCATCCTCCGCGTCTCAGCTCCTCACCACAGCAGCTGCGGTGGTCACCGTTCCATCCCGTCACTTTCATCTCCGCCTCATCCGATTGGATGATGCACGTTTGGAATCAAGACCAGCAGAATCCGCTTCTCTCCCTCTCTGGCCCCACCGTACGACGCCGCCATAACCCTCTTTGATTGCGCAGGACTACATCGCCGATGTCGTTTGGTCCCCGTCTGTGTCCACGATGTTTTCGTCGGTCAGCGGTGATGGGCGCGTTGACGTTTGGGACCTCAGCCTCTCCACGCAAGCGCCCAATGTCTCTGCTCTGATTGCTTTTTAGCTTGGATCCCGTCATCTCGCGGAAAGTTGAGAAAAAGCCATCGACGATATTGTTTTCCCTCTCGTCGCCAGTGCTGCTGGTTGGTGACGCTACAGGCTGCGTCGACGTCTATCGGTCTGACTCACACTGATCGCGACCGCTGATGGGCTGATAGGTTGGTCGGGACGGACTCGACGAACTACAGCTTGGAGGAGCAACGGCAGCGGCTGGACAAGGCGCTGTCAAAGAAGTCATCTTCGGCGGAGGGGGAGGTGAAGTGAGCTGCGCGTGTACATCTTTATGTATCTTTGACAATCGCCATCAACACAAGACTGATTTTAATTTCTCGACGGAGATGTTGCCGCCGCAAATGACAACTACGACCACCTTGTCAACCAATCGGCCTGCAGCAGCATCCCGCAGGCAAGCCGCCATGGCTGTCGCGGCCGCACCCTCAACCAACTTTCTCGCGCTGGTCAGAAGCTGCAACAGAGCTGCCTTGATCTCCCCTTCATCCAGCAGCTCCCATCGGTCGACCACCTGCGCGCAGAGGGGGATTGTGACGCTCCCTTCTTCAACTCCGCCTGCACTTGCATCACTGAGGGTAGCCTCCTGCGGAATGTCGACGGCATAGCCGACCTTGGGGGTTGAGTGGCTACAGAGGAGGGGGGGGGGGGACCTTGACGCTGGCCTCCAGCACGTGCGAGTTGGAAGGGCTGCAACCTACGACTTCGATCGAACGGCCATGGAGAGCTTTGCCAACCCCTCCGATCAGCCCCCCTCCCCCTGCTGTGACGTAGACAACGTTCACGTCGGGGCATTGCTCAAGAAGCTCAAGGCCGCTTGTGCCCTGCCCATTTATGATGTCATCGTCGTTGTATGGGGAGATGTAACACGCGCCGGAAGTCTCCGCCAATCGCTTTGCGTACATTTCAGCATCAACGCAGTCATTGCCATGAAGGACGACGTTTTCCGCACCGACGTGGCGCTTGAGGACGTCAAGTTTCATCGCATCCACCGAAGTTGGGACGACGTATTGACAGGAAACTCCTAAAGCTCCCGCTATGTGAGATACTGCAAGCGCATGATTTCCAGTTGACGCTGTGAGAAAGCTCTTGGTTCCTTTTATCTGCTCTACGAGAATCTTGTTGGCTGCGCCCCTCAATTTGAACGAGCCCGTGATTTGCTCGCTCTCCAGCTTCAGATACAAACGACAGCCACTAGAACCCTCGCTCTGATGGAATATTTTGGTTACTTCCACGCAAGGGGTCCTCAGTACGAGCATGGAACTCTGTATTCGACTATATGCCGTCTGCATGTTGGTCATCGTTGTGGACTATCGCTTTTAAATGGTCAGCTCCATCTGCGTCTTTTGTGGGTCGAATGACGGAGGGTCTCCATTGTTTGCAAAGGATGCGACTGCCTTGGGTGAGGTACTTGTTCGTCGAGGCCTCAAGCTGGTCTATGGTGGTGGAAGTGTTGGTTTAATGGGGAGAGTGGCCAGAGCTGTTCATTCTGCCGGTGGAGAAGTCGTCGGAGTAATCCCTGAGGCTTTAAAGCCAGTGGAGGTGAGCTCCCCGATGAATCGTTTTGATTACTAGACAGTTGAGCGGAGAATGCATCGGACAGGTCATAACCACTCGCACAATGCACGAGAGGAAGAAAACTATGAACCGATTGGCTGATGCATTCATCGCCCTTCCTGGAGGAGTCGGCACGCTTGAGGAGCTGATGGAAGTCATTTTCATTTTTGCTCAACTTACACTTCAGATGATTACGTGGCTAAAACTTGGCATACACCGAAAGCCAATCGGAATCTGCAACACGGACCAGTTTTACTCTCCGCTTTTGGCACAATTAAACGTTTGCTATGACATGGGGTTCATCAAGGAATCTCCGTCTGAGTCCGTGATCGTGGACACCGACGTCGAACGGCTCGTGGACAGAGTCGTTTCTACCATCCCGAAGGCAGGAGTCGCTAAATGGGATCTAGAAGACTCGTGAGGAGGAGGGGAAGTGTCATTTCGAAGCCTTCTTCTTGGGTTTCACTGTACGCGGAACTTCATCCACCGCTTCCTTGGAGTTGGAACTTGTAAACATCTTTGATTCTTCTTCTCCTAGTACGCGCCTTTTCCTTTTCTCCTTTTTCCTCCTTTCATTCGTTTCCTCTTCATCACTATCCTGCACACGTAAACGCACGACCAAGAAAGAAGTGTACCACAGGGATCTTAAGTTTGGACATGAGCTGGTCGTACTTTGACTTTGCCCATAATCCATCGTTGTAGTCCGAACAGCCAAGCTGAGAGTTCAGAAAGACCAAAGCGAGTAAACTGCTTTGGTTTCGTCATTTTTCGTAGGGCGGACATATGTTCTGATTCCCTGCTGATCCTTACCCAGACCATCGCCCCTAACAAATGAGAAGCATTTCAGAGTTTGCAACTCCTTCCATCCAAACTTGGAGAGCATCCGTGCACCGAAGGAGGTCATTCGTTAACAAATAAACTCAACTTTCTTGGATATCTAGAGGTCAAGAAATTCCCCAAGCTCCTTCAAGGATTCCACCAAATTCAGCATCCGCCTACACGGCGTCGCCAGCCCTCAAGCGTGTGGCTTTTCATGGTCTCACATGATACACCCCATTTATCACAGACTCACAGACACTACTTTACACATATTCCTCACATCAAGATACAACAGTTCCGTTGTCGCATTCGGGGGACACCCAGTCGAATAATGACTCTACATTAGCATTGAGATTCATCCGCCATTTCCGAATTTCCTCTCTCTGCTCCGCGTCCATATCTCCATTGTCCGACTCAGAGGATTCTGAGCAGCCAGACTTGGAGCGACGGCTAGAAATATAACTTGTCAATACATTGGCAACAACTTCCGGAGGCGGGGTTGCCAGGCGCTCTTCTCCCTCTTCACCGACAGCTTCACCAACAAGACGATTGGGGCTCTCCGCTCGAGTTGTGCACACTGAATCCGCGCTAGAGCCAATCTCTAGTGCCGATCCTTTCGCATCTGCGAGCAAATCGGTCGCTATGTCAGGGCTTGCCCCTCGCCATTCCGACGCGGCGTGCACAATAGTGGATGCCGAACTTCTAGCCTCAGCGTCGATGTCATCATCGTCGAGAGACAAGAAACTTGCGAAGCGCGGAGTTGCGAGATCTGCGCCACAAGGCAGCTGACGATGAGGCAGCTGGGAGACCGGACGAGGCACCTCCTGCCGTTGAGCAGTTCGAGATTGTTCGCCAGGAGAAATTCTCGAGGAACGATCAATGAGAGGAGGAGGCGGCAAATTCAAAAGGGGCAATGTCAGGACCGGTCCGTCCCAGCGATGCAACGAGGGAGAGTTGTCAGTTTCGGCTGGTTGAGGTTGAAGAGAGAGAGCCTGCGCCCCGCCAATGACAGACGCAGCAACCTCGTCCACCTCGCTATGAGAGTGACTTGGAGGCGACGCAAGCCCCTCCTGACTGACGGGCAGTCCGTCTGCAGCTGCGCCAGAGCGCCGAGTGGAGCCGGAGGATGACAATGACGCCTCTGAGTCATCTAGCTCATCAACAGGCCATGAAAAATGGACGAACCTGAGGCAGAAATCTGAATAACGTTGCCATTTCCAAGGCCTTCATAACATGTGAGTCCAAAATCATTCAAAAGCGCATCGTCCGCACCGTTCTTCACAAGGTAATCTGCAACCTCTTGATAACGGAACGCATGCGCAAAGTGAAGGGCAGTTTGGCCTTTAAACTGCTGAATGAGCAATCGAATGGGCGGTCATTACATTTTTCGCATTGATTTTGGCTCCTAAACTCAAACAAAGCCGAACGATCCTCTTGTGCCCATTCTGGGCAGCAATCATCATAACAGTGTTGCCATATTCATCACGAACATCACATGGAATGCCTGACTCCAGCATTTCTTTCACAGCCTCAACTTTTCCATGGCGACAGCGGCTGAAAAGTTTTCTTAGCTCATCCATGTCAGCAAACGAGAGGCCATCCCTAGAAGGGGAGGATATCGAAGATTTTCTTCTCCGTGGCGGCGGAGTGCCTTCGACGGAAACTCTTGAAGGCGCTGCCTGCGTTGCAACTCGTGTCTTTTCTTCTAGGATCTTGGATATGCATCGAAGCTGATGATTTACTTCAACAGAGAATTGTTCCTTGGGCGTCGTCGAGTCTCGATGATAGTCTCTCAGAAGATTCGATATTCTTTCAATCTGCTCCTGGATTTCTCCGTCTGTGTCCTCTCTCTGAGCCTTCTTGTCCCCGTAGAGCCCCAGCTTCCACATTTCTGTGGCAGACATTGCTAGTCTGGAGACAGGCTCAGGAATGAACCCGGCCGCTTTCTTTGAGTTGCTCTTAATCCAATCCCAGAAGGACATGACCCGTCATCATCAGATGCGTTGAAGAATTTGTCAATTATCTTTGTTGCCTGTTAAGTTGGATGTGGAAGCTCGCTGTTAATGTATGTTAGAGTTGAACTCAAGCTGGAGATCGAAGTTATCTCTCAGAAATGGGTATGCTGACGCTGAACTCATGAATCCCATCTATAAGCCACAATTAATTAAAGAATTTCAACCGTTCAGGCTTTGGAGTGCCTCTGAGATGAAGCTGTCTCAAATTTTTACACTGTCGAACCAAGGGGTTGCGTTGCGGTCTCATAACGTACTTAGCTCTGCAACTTATCGTATAAATCATACAGGAAAAGAAGGTCTATTTCGCTAGCTATGTTGAAGATGATGCCTCCTCCGTTCTGGCATCTATCCAAGAATCATCCGTCCCTCAAGATAGTCACAGCCTTCAGGTTAGAAAACCACATGTCTCTCTCATCTTATCGATGTAGATAAAGTCCACAGCAAAAGAACCTCGAAACTCTATCGATGTCGCGGCATGCGGAAGCGCGATAATCACCCTCGGCGTCGACGGGTCCGTCCTGTACTACCCCAGCGAAGACCTCAAGGGACCAGTGGCATGCAAGGTCTTCCGCGATCAGGTATCAATAGTATATCTGTCTCCGCTCACCCGTAAGAGCTTGTCCGCACGTTTGGCTCAAGGGGGGGTCGAAGACGCCCGCTCTCACGCCGTTGACCCCTCAGACTTTCCCCACCTCCTTCGCCGCCCACGACTTTGAGCACATCGTCCTCTGCGACCTCCACGGCGACGAGTCAAGCTCGTTCGCCTTCACCGTGAGCACGCAGGGCCTTCGACTCATGCGCGCAGGCCAATGAAAGCCACATCCTCTCCGCTGCCTGCTGCCCCTTCGACGAAGAGGTCGCCTGCATTTGCGAATGCACCCTAACAAAAAAGCTTCTTGCATTCGGCGGCATGTCCCGAGCAGTCCAAATTGTCGACTTTCGCAAGTCAACGAGGGACGGACGCCTTGCGGCACGCCCTGCACGATCGGCCTCACCCCGCAGCCTGCCGTCTCATTCGCTTCCGCCGCCCACTCCGTCCTTTGCGTCGACTGGAGCCCGCACCGGCGCCATTGGGTTGTGTCTGCACGTGCGACCCGGCCGCCTGCCCGCTTAACCCCCCCCTCCCCTCAGATGAAGACGGGTCGGTGTTGCTTTGGGACGCGCGACGTCCCTCTGCGCCCCTGCGTCGCCCCTTCGCTTCGCGTCGTTCACTTTCTAGTTACGTTGGAGCACCACACAACTCCCTGCACGCGCGTCGCCTTCTGCCCCTCCCATGCGGAGTTCGTCGGCAGCTGCGGCACCGACAGAACCCTCACTTTTTGGAGCCTCCTCGCCCCTCCGCCCCACCTCCTCGCAGTCGCCACACTCGACCTCACTGCTCGAATCAAGGACTGTCCCCCCCCCTCCACCATCCCTCACTCTCCTCTCAGTCGCCTTCTCCTCCTCTTTTCCCGGCTACACTGTGAGCCTTTCGACCGCAGGCGAAATCCAGTCGGCGGTTGTTACAAAGAAAATGTTCCGCCAAATTATTTCGTCGAGGTGCAGGCATGCGGCGAGGGGCTTGTTGACGGCGTTAGTCCCGACGAGGACAGCAAAGTCAAGCGGATGCGCAACTTGATCTACACGCGCGACTTGAAGGAGGCCGCTGACTCAATGGAGAACGTTTTGAACGTCTTGTCAAAAGCGGGGCGCTACAGCGACGCGCTCGAAATCCCCGACGCCGTATTGGCGACTTCAGGGCCGCCGCAGCGGAGCGACCTTGCTGATGTCCTTTCGTCGCCGTTTGAGGCGTTTGCGGAGCAGGTGGCGACGCTGACGCTGGGGCCGCCGGCTGGGCAGCCGCCTTTTATGGGCGTGCAGGTGATGGTAGCTATCAACCGTCTGACATCAAGATGACACAAAAAGCGCGCGTAGCGCTGGAGAAAGCGCGCACCAAGTTTAGGGGGCTGACTCTTGCGGATCGGCCCATCACTCCTGCCATCATTTCACAGTTCCGCGAGTCGCCAGCAGTTTTGGCCTTAAATTAAGACTTGTTAGGTTCATGCCGGAGTACGTGCGGGCGAATTTGGACAGCGCAGCGTCCGTGTCCGACGCCGTGAATTGGATCCTCAACGTCCTGCGGGCGCTGTTCAGAGACCATCGACTCGTCGTGTTGGAGATGTCAGCCTCATCGCGACGGGCCGCTGATGCCTCAGGGGCGTCAAGTGCTTGGCGATTTTCAGGGACGCAAAGCTTCTCCACACCTTCGCTCCCGTCGCGCGGCTGATGCTCTTCCCGACTGTGTTTGAAGACATCGTGCGGGCTTGTTGTTTGCCGCGCTGACGTGCGGCAGAAAGACGTCGACGCAAGCGGCGCCCTCATGCTCCCTCCAACTGAGTTTGCGTCATTTTCTGCAAGCGCTGACCACTCCGCGCAGGGCTCTTGCAGCCATGTCTGAACCCATGCAGAACTCGCTCGAGAACTTCGACGTCGTCACCACAAATGCGGAGGCGTACAAGTGAATCGGGCTGCGATTACAATGACCCATCAGGGCCTTGATCACCACTGGCGGGGAGGAGTTTCTGCTTGAGTCATCCGTCAACATCATCGCCATTGAGGTCATGTCCGTCCACATCCGCAACGTCGTCAAAATTCGCGCTCTTGACCGCCTCTACGTCGACCTGACGCAGTTTTACTCCGTCGCAACCACGCAAGTGCCCTGATGTCGTCAGGTCAGCTTGGGCTACCCATTCGCCAAGGAGGTCCGAAGCGTGATGAAGGACAAGCTGCTCCCGATGTTTGAAGCATTCATTTCGGAGAAGGTCGCAGTGAACCCTCGCAAGCAGTGGGAGTGTGGTCTGCTACTTGCGATCGCCTTTGAAACATCAGACCGGATACGCGAGGGCTTGCTTGTTTGTGCTCGCGTCTGCGGCTATGTTGACGTCAATTCAATTCCAGCCAATGCAAGGACAGCACTTATATCCGCAGTCTCGTATCTCTTTCTCCCTCTGTGGCTGAGCACTCTAGACGGCTTGGGGATGCACTGGAGGCTGCATTGCATGAGCAATGCTTGCGTGGCCGAGATGGCAAGGGCACCAAAGAGGCTAAGAGGTCTCGCCTCGAAGAACGTGTGTTTTGACACAAAAGAATAGCAAAAGAGCTAGAGCGAGAGATTGCTGAGGCTCTCGGAGACGTTGATGATGCAGCGGGAGAAGTATTTGGGCCCGTCCAGGCTGTGATCGAGCGGTTCGATTGAGATGTGCGTGTAAAAGATTCACTAATGTTACATGAATTATTTTTTAAGGGACTGCACGATGTCGCACACTTCCGGCCCAAATTCAACCTCATTTAGGGCAGAATGCACCGATTCAACTGTCAGCACCTCACCCAGATTAGACAATGCTGTGCCGTAGACGTCGCCTGGGGCATCTCCAAGGCGAGTGAACAAAGCTACAAATATCGCAACACAACAGCGGAACAAGGACACTGAGGGGGGCGTCACATCGACTAAAAGAACATCCCACAATGCGGTTGCAGCGTCTAGTGAAAGAGACCTAGAAAACAGCGTGAGAAGCCACTCGAACACTGCAGGTCGAATGTCCACAAGCTCTGAGACAAGAAGAGCATGTATATCTGGACGAACAGCGCGGAGAACCTTGTGGAAGGTCATGACGTAACGTTCAATAGCATCAGCGCGGAGGCTGAAGAAATCGAAGAGATGTGAAAAATTGACCAAATTTGCAAAGACGATGAACGCGTCGCACTCGTCCAGGTGAAGTAGTAGCATTCCAGCAACAAAGGCCATTCCTTGCACATAGCTGATGTCTGGCCGATAGCAAACATAGGCCGATAGCACATTGACGAGGGGCCCGTGTAGAGGCCCTCCCGTTGAGAAGATGGCAAGTGAAGGGAATGTCCTCGTTGCGTCAAGCAAGATCTCTTGAATTGCCTTCGCCTCTTCAAGCTGCAGATGAGACGCTGAAATCTTCGACACGTTGTGACAGAGAATGCCATAGAGTTCAGAATTTATGGCCAAGTTGTTCTTCACGCAAAGTCGCCAGAAGTGTCCGCGGATAGGAGGCGGAATGCCCATTTGGAGTAACGCCCGCAACTTTGGCGAGTGTCTCCGGTGCTCGAAGTTGGGTAATATGTCCTCTCTCCATGTCGAAATCGACGCTGAAATAGAAGATTCCTAAAAGAATCAAAAAGGAAAGTTCTTGGAAGACCCTCTCTCGACGCTTTCTTTCCTGATCCTGCTGGCTGCGTTGTCCCTCTTCAACTTCCCATTTAGAACGAACAGAGTACGAATACCTTTTCGCATGTACGATTGATAGACTTTCTCGTACATCTTTCTATGAAGCGCTTCTTCATCCTTGCTCTTGGGTGGAAGCTCTCTGTGGCAGTTAGATCGACGAGGAGGCGGGGACGATGGTCGTGTGTACAAAGGAGAAGTTGCAAACATTGCTGGAGCGGGACTGCAAAGTAAGATCGCAGGCGCCACTCTCTCACGCAGGAGAATTCACTGAGTTTCCACGAGTCCTCCTTCTTGGTCAGCAAAAGAGAACGATCCAAACCGTGGCTCCTCATCAACAGCAATCATTTATTTATGAGCGTGACTTTACAAAAGTACTCATACTTCGGGTCGTTAGCGCAGTCGGTAGCGCGTAGGACTCATAACCCTGAGGTCGCGAGTTCGATCCTCGCACGACCCAAGACCTTTTTTTATCGTCATGGTTGTTGTGTCCGTCTCCATCCTCCCTCATGGCTCCATGCTGATGGATCCACATCAGCACACTCGCTGTACCCAGTCTGGGCAGAAACAGTTTTTGGAGTCTGTGCAGGCGTTGGTGACTGCCTGTCAGGTCTGCGCAGAATGCATCTTTTCTCAGCGCCCTGATCTCATTGTTGTGCTGACTCCTCATGGGGCGAGCGCAGATCACGACTTTCTGCTCTATGGGAATTTGAAAGCATCGGGTACTTGCGAGTGGGAAGGAGGCTGGAGAACCTTTTCCGCTTCTTGCGACATTGACGAATCGGAGACTCTTGCGCTTCATCAAGCTCTGAAACAAAATGGTTGCCCATCACAGATTGTGACAATGTTTGCAAAGTCCAGGCCATTTCCACTGGCGTGGGGCGAGGTCGTTCCGCTTTCTTTTTTGTCTAAGTTCCCCATATCTGCGAGGTTTGTGTTTCTTACGTTTCCGTTAAGACGGCATGAGTTCTCTCCATCATACCAAGGCGATCTCGAAGCCGTCGCTCAAGTACTGGGAGCCTACTCGTCTTTTGTTACAAAGCGCGTGAGTGTGATTTCCAGTAGTGACTTGGCCCATACCCATCCATGTGCACTGACAGACGTGTCTCCGCCATTCGGAAGCCTCCCTGACGGAAGTCCAGAAGAATTTGACAGATGTATTGAGGTGTGGGCAAGGAAAACCTCAAGCAGGGATGAAAAACTTGCAAACGCTATTGAGCTGTTCGGTAGACATGTTCTAACGTGTGGGATGTCGGGAATTTTCGTAGTGCATGTGCTCTTGAAACTGCTTCATCTCGAGCTACATGAGCAGTCCTTCATTCGAAAAACACCGACCTACTTCGGTATGATGGTGGCCCACTTCGAATAAATAAACAATAAAAACAAATAAATTTGAGTTAATACAAACGTTTGCTGGTGCCTCCCTTTATGCCGTTTGTTGTGATTCGTTACGGTGAAGACGAGCGTTCGGTAATAAACAGTGACTGCGCAACTTCGATATTCAACTCCCATCTAGCGAAGATCAGTGGGCATCCTCCTCCGTTCGAGCTCGGAACAGAAGGAGGAGTACTGGCTGGCATTTCAGATCCTGCAGTCACGAATGTCTCATCCAAGTTAACAGATAGAGGTGTGTACGTTTTGACCAAAATTCTTGGTGAGCTGGCTGCAGTAAGTTGCTAACAGCTTAGGTCCAGGGCAATTCGCACCACTTTGTAAACAATTTGAAGCTCAGGCAGCCACGTGGGGAACGGGTGATTAATTTGTCAATGTCAATGACACTGCAGGGAAAGCTGCGCCTCCAGCGGCAGCAAAAAAGAAGTGATTTGTACTTAACGTGAGTATCTCAGGCCTTGATTTCTTCCAATTCCTTGTCAATGCTGCTAACAAGGTCGCTGTCTTCTCCCTCTTCTTGTACTGCAATCACTCTCTGTTTCTTGATCGCTTCCACCGCAATTTGGCGCAACTCGGTCATTCCCAACTTGGACAACTTTTGAAATGAAGGAGGCATTGTCCAATCTGTGCGCAAATCTCTCACGCGCCCCTTCGGAGTCGCGCTGTATCCGGGGTAATGCGTCAGCAGCTTCTCCTCCTCCCCCTCCGGCTGGAACACGACTCCCTCCTCCGGATACTCAAAGAAGTACCACCACCGCACCAAAATTCTCTCAATCAAAAATTCCTTAGCCGTCCTGTCCTTCGACGGAGTGGGGGCGGCAATCTTCGACTTTTTTGCAGAGCTAGTCGCCTTAGCCTGTTCAATTTAGACAATGATGAAGGCGCATAACCTTCGCTGAACCCGACGACTTCCTCTTCTTCTTCTTTAAGTGGTCGCTGTCGTAGTCCCCGTCGCTCTCGTCCTCTTCATCTTCGTCGTCGCTTGCCTCGCTCGGCTCGCCTTTGCACGTCACACATTCGTAACCCTCACAAACTACTTTCTGACACCACTTTCCGAGACTTGGTGGGCGGCTTCGGCTTCGCAGCAGCCGGGGTCTTTGGATTGGGTGTCGCCTTGGCCCTCGGCGCAGGCTTCTTTTTGATCATGTCGGACAGTTTCATGTCGTCGTCATCTTCTTCTTCGCCATCCCCTTCTTCTTCTTTTTCTGCGGAAATAAATCCAAAATCCGTTTCAAAAACCTACCCCCACGTGCCGCTTGTTTCTGATTCGAATTCTGGCCGTTTGGTCGCTGGGGCTTGGAAGCTTTCAAATCCGCAAGGGTCATGTTGTCGTCATCTTCGTCCTCGATATTTTCCTTTGGAACACCTGAGCGAATAAGGCGGGCTCGCTGAGGCGGGACTTTGTTTGTGCCTGCGACCAGCGACGGTACCTCGGGGACCAGCTGCAACCACCTTCCCGCTTTCATCTGGATCGCCTGCGAGATAAGAATGTGACCCTTCAATTCAATACTTTCAACTCTTTTTCTAACAGCCTTGGATTTTTTGGGGGTAGTGCGCTTGGCGGCAAGATCGGCCAAGCTTTTGTTTTCGTCGTCTTCAGAGTCTTCTGAATAATTTTGACGGATACTAGATGATGTAGAACTGAATGCGCCTTTTGGATGAGGGGCGCGACTGCTCGTATCGACTTTTTCTGCGATTTTTAGACCCGAAGAGAAACTTGACTTTTCAAATCCGACAGAGGCTTGTCGTCATCTGAGTCTACCTTATCCGATGTCGCTTGGAAGTCAGTGTCATCCGCTGATTCTATTCAGTCAGCCAGTGGGAGCGCAAAGATAACCTTGAGTGATCGGAAGAGATTCCTCCATGTTGTTAAATATAAGAACTCTAATTCCCAATTGTTTATTCGTTATGAACAAAATTGTCGAGTGGAGCAAGTCGAACCATTTATCCCCCTTTCTGATCGATCAGAGTGGTTGCCCTTGTGACAGGAGCAGCATCAGGTCTGGGGAAAGCCACAGCCACAAGGCTTGCATCGCTGGGCGCAAATGTTGTAATTTTTGATTTGCCCTCATCGCATGGGGCTGAAGTCGCATCAAAGCTTGGTCCAAATGTAATGTTTCATGGCGGAGATGTCACTTCAGAGAGTGATGTGAAATCGGCTATTGCTAATGCAGACAGCAAATTCGGGAGTGAATGCTTCGTGTCACTCGCTCACATCACAGAGGGTTTCAACTTAGCCGTTTCTTGTGCTGGCATAGCCGTCGCCCAAAAGACCCTCTCCAAGAAAGGCCCTCACTCTCTTAGCGACTTTCAGAAAGTATCATGTGGTGGTTTGGAGGACTCAATGGTTTGCAGGTCCTTACCGTCAATGCCGTCGGAACTTTCAATGTCATTCGACTCTCAGCGGAGCGCATGTCCCAGAACCCCGTCACAGAAGACGACCTCCAGCGTGGGGTCATCATCAACACAGCAAGCATTGCGGCATTCGACGGCCAGGTTGGTCAAGCCGCGTACGCCGCATCCAAGGGCGCCGTGGTTGGAATGACCCTCCCCATCGCACGCGATCTCTGTAAGATTGGCATTCGTGTCAACACAATCGCCCCAGGTTCGTTGTCATTTCCGTTCCGCAACGTTGATTTCGACAGGGTTGTTCTTGACGCCCCTTTTGGAGAAACTGCCTGAGAAGGTGATCCAGCAGCTCGGGGCTCAGGTCCCTTTCCCCTCGCGCCTTGGGTACCCCGACGAGTATGCGCATCTTGTCCAGTCCATATTCGAGAACAGGATGCTCAATGGCGAGGTGATTCGAATTGACGGAGCGCTGCGCATGCAGCCTGAGTAGGGGTTGTTGGATGGAGTAAACTCATGAAGGATTGTTGTTCATTGAACGCAACAAGCCTCAACAAAATTGCATAGAAGCTCTTATTCATCAATGCAATCGAAGACTTGCACGGTCTTCTCGTCGGATGGCACCGTTGGATCGATTGACATCGATGGCGGCATGAGTAGCGCCGCCGCGCCCAGCGACACGACGCAATTGCAGTTGGCGCATTGCTGTGACGCTACAGGGGGGGTCAACATCGACAGCTTCTCCGCGGCAGCAGCCTCCCATGCTTCGAGAGCGGCGTCAATGGGCATGGCGCGCCACGCTGAGGACTCGACAGGCGCGGGCAGAGCGAAGGGGTGTGTCGACGACGCCAACGAAGGAGGAGCGACTGCAAATTGATCGCGCTTCTTCCTTCCGAATAAGATACAGCCGCAGCAACTTGGTACCCCTTGGAAAGGCGTTGAGCATCCGCTAGTCGATCTGGACGCATCTCATTGATGTAATAAGCCGCGTCGAGTGCGTCAATCTGACGTTCTGCGCAACAAACTCTCGAGCGCGAGCTTTGCACCTCCTCCCTCACTGCCTCCGATGCGACAGGCTGAAGCGGCGACAGCTCTGGACTCGAGGACCCTCGGCCAGAGAACACAGCGTCCGCAAAGAAATCATCCCAAACAGGTGTCTTGCAGGCGCAAGAGCTCCGACAGCCTTCCCCATTGCCGCGGCAGCACGAACAGAGTACTTCAGGCGTTGCTGTCGATGGAGCGGCTTCATGGGATGCACGCTGCAGCGCGTCAGGAGGGAGTACCAAGATCAAGACGGAAGGGGTTCGGATCTGTTGCGGGAGAAAATGTTCCTCAACTCGAAGCCTCTGCCGAGCCCGCATGGTCATTTTGCGGTTGGCGTTAGGCTTGACAGCACTCGCGAAGGTCAGAATCTAAAAACCAAAACAGACATCTTTTTCACCCGAGGCCTCGTCCGCTGATCAAGGTACGCCTGCAGTCCACCCACCGCGTCGTTCCACCGCTTCTTCTGTGGGTCCCAAAAGCCCTTCAGAGCAGCCCACCTCAAGTCGACGAGAGAGAACTTGATTCGGGACGACGGGTTGGAAGCGCCTCCTGTTTGTTTTGACGGGCGGACATCTGAAGGTAGGACGCTGGGTCCTTGCGAGAGGCTCCCTGAGCGGAGGGAATAGCTTTTAGCGCCATGAGGCGACACATCCGCCGAGTCGTTGGAAGAGGCCGTGGAGATTACACGGGTCCGCTTCAAGTCGAACTCGGACTTGAAGTCGCAGCGAGATGACTGACGGCAAGGTGAAGCTGACTCGGCGTTGTCCCCCAACGCTGCTTCAGAGAAGAAACATGAATCCTCGTCACGATTCCGAGAACTTGCGCAAAGTGCGTTGGAAGAGAGCATGACGGTGCCTTCAGTCATAAGGCCGCAATGACTCTGCATTTGGCCAGAGGCTTCCTGTGAGATCTCTTGGAGAGTAGCTTTCTCAGGCAACGACGCGTTTTCGTCGCAACAAGCTGCTTGCATGACTCCGCCACTGAATCAAGTCGACGCGCAGTGAACGAAAGCACAGCAACGGAGAGACGCGACGAGAGAAGGTGAGTGGCACTTCAAAACCTCTCGAACTCGAAGCAGCAGCAAAAGAACGAAGGTCTCCGAGTCAACACCGAACGCAAGGACCGGAACGAAGCTGCAGGGGGAGGGGAAGAAGCGATCCGAAACTGTCCGATTGCACGTGCAAGCACGTGACGCATCCCCACCACAAACCCACGTCTGTTGGGACCTGTCAAGTGCATCAAAATCAGCCCCATCTTCGTCATTTGCTGCCATGCGCGCGCAGCGGCGCGATCGAGTGTCGTCAGTTTCGCCGCTGTTGGACGCGTTGGCTGCGCGGGGAGAGTCGCCGGCGTCAGACTTCCAACGGCTGAGAGTTGTCGAAGCGGGTCGTGGCTGCTAGGCTCATTGCCATCGTTTGAAAGAGACTGGAGGGCTGGCATAAGAACTCGCAGTGCGAACGGTCAAAGCGAGAGGGGGCCCAAGCGGCACCCCTCTGGCTGAAACTTGTCGCCCCGAAACACGAGCGTTGGTACCCTCGGCTGAAGCAAGCGGCTGAGAGACGATTTTGGGAGATAAAGAAGTCGATTTACGTTACATCGATGCTGCTGTACCTCAAGTCATCGAATCACCCCTCGGGGTTCAATTGATTGTCAAAAAATGTCAAATCACTGTCACTAATTTGCCACAAGTGTCCTCCAGTCGAGTCGTTGTGGCCGCTGCAGTGCGGAGGCCACCCGTGGTTGGCTGCATCGGGACGCTCCCCTGCGGATCCCAGCCTACACCCTCCGCCTTCCAGCCGGAGCTCCGGTTGCTGGCTTGCACCCTTCCAAGATGGGCCATGCATGCTACCTTGCTCGAGCTTTAGAAACCCCTCAAAGCTTGTCAGCAGGCCCTCTCGTGCAGCGTCCGCACAGCGCATGCGCGCAGCCTCCTCCTCCCATGCGCGCAGCGCTTCTTCGATGGGCACACGTGCCCAGGGCTTCCGACTGGGTCGTTCCGAAACAAAAGTGCGAAAGTTGAAGTGTCCTGCAGCGGATGGAAGGGGTAAGCCGCCAACAAGCGCTGGTGCGGATTGACTCATGCTCGATGGCTCAGCATCCCTTCGTGCCCGCTTGTCATCCGGTTCGACCCCTTTGCAGCGGACGCAAACATTGTCGCCGGGGTCCATAACTTCAGTCACGCTCTCCAGCTCCGCTTCTTTGGAAGCGCAGTCGCTGATGGAGCTTTTGCCTCCGGTCGCCCTCGTTAAACTCCTCCCGACAATTCGTGCCATGGAAAATTCCCGAGCGACATTGGCAGCGCCCTCCCTGTGCGAAAGGTGACCCGCCCTCTGCACACTGCGGCGTCAGCAACTCCATTGGACAGCGCAACCACTTGCGGCCTTTGCAAGGGCGCCTCTGCTCCAAGTAAGCGAGCATGCCTCCCATCGCCTCGTTCCATTGCCTCTTGTCGCCATCCCAAAAGCCTTTCTTCGCAGCCCACCTCAAGTCGACGAGGGAGAGCTTGATGCTCATCTCTGTCTGGTCAGGAGAGAGAATGACGAGCTCCTGCGTCGGAAGCTTTCCCAACGACAACGCGGTCAGGTTTGATGCGTCTGCAAACGAACTGCCCTCCTGGTCGCTCTTTCGTCCTTCCGCAGGGGAATGGCCAACAGGAGGAAGCGATTGCACGCAGTCTGGCGTCGGCTCCGGCCCCGCAGCGTCGGAAGCACTGCGACGCACCAAATCAGCGACCTGAGCGTCTTTTGAACCGGACTGACCATGCGGAGACATCAAATTGCATCTTGAAAGAAGCCCAGCGGCGCAACTCGCTGCTCCGTTGGTTGGCTCAGGGCGCTCTGCCTCCTCTTGCCGTCTTGCTTGCGTTGGCATCGCCAGCCCCCCCATTGAAATGTCTGCACGCAAGTCCGTTCGTCGCAAACACACGTCCGATGACGACAATCCGTCGTCACCATCGTTCCCAGCGCAGGCGCGTGGAGCGATGGCGTCATGAGCCGCTGGAGCCTCTGCTGTGACGCGTCCGAAGGGCTGGGAAGGACAGTCACGGCCCAAATTCGCAGGCGCGGAGGCATCCATCGGCTGGTCTGCGACGTGAGCTCGAAGAGGGCGTAAGCGGGATCACCTTCGCTGCCGAAGATTCTGCACGTGCGCGTCAAATCCACCCTGAAAGTGATTAGGGGCCATTACAGCTTAATGTTTAATGGCTCGCTTCCTTTCCCGCTGTGTGTTGTGCAGAATGCGTGAAAACAGTTCTCACCGCCAAGGCTGCGCTGCATCGAGTTGGACATGTTGCACCAGGCTTGATGTGCTGTTGGTACCTTCGCGAGATCTATAGGGGTTGCTGGCTGAGCTTTCGGTCAAAGTCGAGCAAGCGCCCAAGCGTCTGGCGATGTGGAGGGTTCAATGAGGGCAAACGCGCTGATCCTGCTTGAAGTGCGTGGTTTCGAAAAGGTTCATTACTTGCCATGGGATTTTTCCCATGCAAAAGGTCAGCGTTCTTTATGAGAATTGACCGAATGTATCAAAGAACAAATGCTCGCAGAGCTGCACCCAAAATCTATGCGAATCATGGAGATCGGGCCTTTTTCAATTGACTTGCCATCTCTGTTCCAGATTCGGGTGGAAGAATGACCAATCACAGAGTCGGTGACATCCGCATCAGAGGTGGGCTCCGTAAGCTGAGTGAAATACTTTGATCATTTTGTGATTTGTCGTTGTTATGTCCAAGGTCGGCTGTGCCAATGTACAATTAACTCTAACAGCGGCCCCTTGCTGCTACTGATGGGGATTTATCCCCACGTAACAGATACAGTATACAGCAGTGTTTCTGACGTCGCAGAAAGGAGAAGAGGGAAAGGAAGAGGACCGCAGGAGGAAACCTACGAAAGGTTCTCATGGGGAAAAGATGAGCAGAAAGAGACGTCTTCAGACGTTGACGTAGCTCACGTCGATAGAAGCGCCCCTGTTGTTGACGTGAAGCCAAACTTTGAGCTTTCGGGAAAGTTGGCCAAAGAATCTAACAATGTCAACGGCATTCAAATCAAATTCACGCGGCCTCCTGAGGCCCGTCCACCCGAAAAGAAGTGGGTTCTCATTGTTTTCAAGGGAGACTCTCCTGATCCTATCGGTGCCTTTCCTCCCCCGTTTTCATGGCTTATTCAGCAGACACGATTCGGCTGCATCGACAGGCATGCTTTTTGTTTGGAAGAGAGCGAAAAGTGGCCCATAATGTTATATCCGCTTAGCCTCTAGGTCGCAGACATACCCACAGACCATCCGAGCTGCTCAAAGCAGCATGCCGTCCTCGTGTTTCGCGAAGTCAACATTTCCAAAGACCCCCTCACGAAGACAATGGCGATTTTGTAAGCGCCGTCTGCGACGCACCCTCATTTCAAAGGCCTTACATCATGGACCTCGAAAGCGTCAATGGCACAATCCTAAACAAGGAGAGAATCGAAGCCGCTCGTTTCATTGAGCTGCGGGAAAAAGACTGCCTTTCGTTCGGGCAGAGCTCGCGGGAGTACGTGCTGCTGCATGAAGGGCTTGTGAGTGAAAAAAAATAACGGTGACGGGGCAGAGGTCACTGCTGCGCTAGTTTACAAAAGTCCTCGTACGGGACGTCGTCCAAAACGAGGTTGCTGTACGCGCCTCTGCAAATTTGCAAGCGCGCGCTGAATTTGGTCTCGTTGATCCCAAGGAGCTGCGCAACTTCGCCCGCAAAGCCGCCGTTGACGATTTTGACGACGTTTCCAATGGCGTGAGCTCGTTAAGGAGTGTCATTTTATTGTGTGGTGATGGGGGGAGGGGGGGGCGAATGCATAAATGAATCAAGTCGAGAGGGATATCGGAATGACGGTCTCGAGATGACTCTGATCTAACCGAAGGATGTCACCGCTGTCGAGCATTCGGACCTCCGCAACGAATGCGCTGATGACCTGAAGGGTCTCCCCTCGCCAGCGTTAGCCTAACGACATGCCCGCTGACACCTTTGCACTTAAAGTACTTCCCATCCCCAACACGCTTGTTGAGGACTTTGACGACAATGCCAGGGTAGAGCCAATGATCCTTCCTCGCAGCTTTCATTTTCTTCAGCTTCTCCTCCTCGATGATGCTCTCGACGTTGCTCACGCTGCCAAAATCAGACCCACACCGCACCCCAAACATCTTTTCCTTCTCACGGAGTGACGACATGGCTCTCTCCACCGGCCGCGTTGACTTCTTCACCATGAAAGCTGCCGCAGTCACCGCGCTAGCTTTCTCCACCGCTGGCTTGGCAGCAGGGGCCTCGACCTTCGCTTCCACCATAGCAGGACTTTCCTTGACATCGTCCAGTTCCACCTCGGCCCCCTCGTCCTTTGGGCCCTCCTCATCCCCCGCAAACGCCTCCTCACTCGCCCCGCCGAACAAAGCGTTTGAAAGCAGCGCCATGTCAGCCTCCGTCAGCTCACCTTCGCCGTCTTCTTCAACGCCATCGTCGGCCTCTTCGTCCGCATCGTCGTCATCGTCCCCCTCTTCCTCACCCTCTTGCTTGCTTATTTGGCTGATAGGGCGCTTCAAGCTGAAAGAAATTTTCTTGTCCCCCTCCCGCACAAACTCGGCGTGTTGCTCTTCCTCAGGCTTCGCGCCCTTCAACGCCCGCTTCATTTGGGCGTCAACGAGACGATACATCCGCTCTTGCTCGTCCAGCTCATGCTTCTGCTCTCGGCTCTCATCTTCCTGCCGCGTCAGCCCCAAACTTGCGACCATCACCTGCTGCTTCACAAGGTTAGGATCTTTCTCGATGCACTCGATCCACCATCGTCCTTCATCGTCCTTGTCAACTTTGCACTTTCCCACCCTCCCTGTAAATCAGACATGCCAGTGCGATCCAACCAAGAAACTGAACGAAGCCTGTCACGGACACCCATCTTGTTGCATTCATATGAACGTGATTCGGATCCGAAATGTATTCATTGTACACAGCCAGTGCACGGACACGCTTTGTCCCATGCCTAAAGCTTCAAAAGCGAGACAGCTTTTCTCACCTGCATCGTAGAATTTGCATGAAGCCATGTTCGAACATTCCGGAAAACTTCTTGAGTATGCTGCCTGCATTCTGCGAGAACAGCTTCATTTGTCTTCTATGACTTTCTGACTCGCAATGACACTACATTATTATGACAGTCATTCGATCGGACCTTGTATCCGTTGGCATCTCGGCAAGCCTTTTGGCACATTTGGCAATACCATCTCAGCTTCGTCAGCCCCTTGGACTGCAAAAATGAGCTCTCATGACTATGATTGCAACCTTGATTCGATTCGCTATCGCCTTTGGAGTCAGGAAGTTGTCTGGACCGCGAGATCCTTTCCCCATCTTCCCAAGCTTGGACTAACTAAACAAACTATTATTAGTTTGGGACGTCTCTTGGAACTTTGACTAACAAATTTGCGGTCAATTTTGCACAGCCCGCCCCCAATGTCGTCTGCTACGGAGGTCAAGCTCTTCAACAAATGGTCAACAACCGAGGAGAATCTCTGACTGGTTTCTAGGTCTTTCGACTCGTCTCAGGTCCAGGTTTCTGATATGTCTCTCCAGGATTACATCGCTGTCGGCGGCAAGTCCTCGCAGTTCGTGCCCCACAGTGCTGGGCGGTACAATGTTAAGCGCTTCCGCAAGGCTCAATGCCCTATTGTGGAGCGTCTTACCAATTCCCTCATGATGCACGGCCGTAACAATGGCAAGAAGTTGATTGCTGTCCGCATTGTCAAGCACGCCTTCGAGATCATCCATCTCACGACTGACGAGAACCCCATCCAGGTCCTTGTCAATGCCGTCCTCCAGGCGTCTCCCCGTGAAGACTCTACCCGTATCGGCTCTGGTGGTGTCGTCCGTCGCCAGGCTGTTGATGTCTCTCCTCTCCGCCGTGTCAACACTGCGATCACACTCATCACCACTGGTGCTCGTGAGTCTGCTTTCCGCAGCATGCGCTCCATGTCTGAGTGCCTCGCGGACGAGATCATTAACGCCGCCAAGGTATTGCAGTTGGAAGCTAGGTTTGACAGTCCAGGGTTCCTCCAACTCCTTCGCCATTAAGAAGAAGGATGAGGTCGAGCGTATTGCCAAGGCCAACCGTTAAGGCGCTATCTCTGATGTACAGGCAGACGGGCATAAAAATCAATAAAGGGAAGTGCAGGCGCATTTTACTCTTTGAGCACCTCAAAAAAGTACCTGTCGACTTTGTAGCTAACCTTTGGTGTGAGCGCCCACTGCCAGCAGTCGGACCTTAAGTTCAACAGCCTGCCCCTCTTGAACGTTCACAGGGGTGGGCAGGAGGTACACGGCTTGGTTCCAATGCCGCCCACGCATCGCCTCGCTGCCTGGCCCCGTGCTCAC
>JAIYDP010000251.1 GCA_027487435.1 Verrucomicrobiaceae bacterium
CGTGGTCCGTGGCGCCTCCTCCGTTTGGCGCGACACCGCCGCGCGGTCGGGGGGGGGGGGTGCCGCCATGGTGCAAGATGGCATCCTCACCCTCCTTGGCGTAACTGTCATCAGATGTATGTCTTTCGCACAGCTGGGGGGGGGTGCTTTTGCAATGTTTGCAGGCGCGCTCAACGTCATCTCGTCGACGGTGCGTGCGTCGTTTGCGCAGGGGGGGTGTGGCGGCGTGCTGATGCAGGCCGGCGGCGTTGCAAACTTTCAGAACTCGCTGTTAGTTAACAACTCAATCGGCTATTACGCAGCGGGTGGCGGCGCCGTGTGCGTGACGGGGGGGGTGTTCAATGGCGATGGCGCGCGGTTCGTCGCCAACAACGCGCCGACGTCCGCTTCGCTTCTCGTCCTCGGCGGCTCGGCGGACATCAACTTAAATAACAGCGAGTTCTCACAGCACGTTCGGAACGAAGTCGCAATCATCAACTCCCCCGTCGTCGTCGAGTCGGGCAATGTCTATTTGTTAAATACGTCTTTTATCTCCAACACCGCCAACTCCGCCTCCGCCGGCGCCCTCCTCCTCAACGGTGGCTCTCTTTTCGCTCAGGATTGTTCTTTTGTTAATAACAGCGTCATCCGCAGCGGTGATTTCGGGGGGGGGGGTGCACTGCAACTCCGCGCAGGGACAGCTTCGTTTCGCCGTTGTTTTTTCAGCGGCAACAAAGTCTTTGCGGTGGGGGGGGGGGCTGTTTCGTCCGTTATCCGATCTGTTACGTTTGAATCATGCGTGTTCGAAAACAACGAAGCGAAGGGAACGATTTCAGGAGGCGCCCTGCTGTTCTCTTCCGGCGGAGGTTTCGTCGCAGATTCTATTTTTAGAAAAAATCACGCGGGGTTCTCAGGGGGCGCCGTCACTGCAAAGGGCGCCAACTTAGTCATCGTTTTTTCAAATTTCACCTCCAACAGCGGCCTGACCGGCGGCGCGGTGGCGAGCTACGACAGCAGCCTTGACGTTGCTAGTTGTTATTTTTCTTTTAATTTCGCCGGCGACACAGGCGGCGCGATTTGGCTCGGCGGGCCGCTGAGCAGCGGTGCTCTCATTTCTCGCTGCTATTTTTATTTTAACTCCGCCGATCATGGCGCCGCGATCTCGTACCAGGGTTGCACCATCCATGTGTGGTTTTGCACTTTTAAAAACAACGCAGCGCAATATCTCGGCGGCGCCATCGACGGCTGCTACAGCGGCGCCGCTCAACTTTCCGCATACAGCTCTCTGTTTGTTAACAACTCCGCGCACAGAGGCGGCGCTGTTGCCCTCATATCGGCGCAAGAAGTCACCTGTCCGGCTAATTTCTTCGGCTGTGCGTTCGTCAGAAACGTCGGCGTGGCAGGCGCTGACGTCCTCGCCTATGGCACTCCCGTTTCCCTCGACGGTTCGAGCTTTTGCACCCCCCCCCCCTCTGGCTACAACCTGTTTTGCGACCCCGACGTGGCACCTACCATCAGCGGCGCGTTCGACGCCGCCTACCCCCGGACGTTCGCCTCCCCCTCATGCGCGTCCGTCATGACCCCATCTGCAGCCGCAGAGTCGTTTGTCGGCGACACAATTCAAACCTGCACCTGCGCAGCGGCCCCTGTCCTCCGCCGCATTCGAATGGAGCGCAACGCCACGCTCAGCCCCGCGCCGCTCGGCGATGGCGCCTCCTTTTATGTCCATGGGATTCCTCAAGGCGCGGACGAATCGACCCGCCCGTCTGACGCCACCGTTGCTCGCGTCGTAGCGACAGTTCTGAGGGAGGGGGTACCGATCGCGCAGTGGATGGCCCTTGCGTCTCCAGTGACGCTCCCGCTGGAAGAGTTTGGGGCGTTGGATGATGGAGCGGAGGTTTTGATTGAAGTGCCGCTAATGTCACAAGAGGGGGGGTCTGTTTGCTTCTCAATGCACTCAAACCCCCTCCCCGAGCTGCCCTCAACGGCGCACTCCTCCCTCGCGCTGTTGCAGTCGTCGTTCGCTTGGACGGGCGTGCCATACCTCTCCCTCCTCTCTCTAAATAACAGAAACAACACGCCCTTTTACGTCGCCCCTTCAAGACTCTTTGTCCCCCCCATTGACGGCGCCTCCCTCATTTGCAATTCTGACTCCAATGAACCGACGGCTCGTTTTGTTTGTTATTTCACAGCCACCCGCCCCGGCCGTACGCGCGTGCAAGTCACAACAATTCTCCACCGTGCCCCCTATACGAACTACACGTTTGAAGTCGAGCTCCAGACCGTCGTCGTGTGGATCGGTTGGCCCATCCTCCTCGGCGTCGTAGGGGCCGTTGCGATCGTCGCTTTCACGGCCGTGCAGGTCAGCCGCACGCTGCGAGCGCGCAGGAAGCGGCTTGTTGACCGCATGTTGCAAAACTACTCGACGCTGCACGGGTCAATCGACGACAAGGACATTGAGGGTGCGACGCTGATCGACCGCACCCTCATCGTTGACTACAAGCAGCTCACCGTCCTGCGCGACATCTCCGCCGGAGCAACAGGGAGGGTCATGCTGGCGCTTTGGCGCGGCACGCGCGTTGCGGTGAAGCAGTACTACGGCGTGCAGCGAGATGTTGTCGGCTTGTTCATCTCCGAATGCGCTGCCCACAGCCGGCTGCGACACCCTGGCGTTGTGCAACTGCTGGCTGTGACGCAGGACCCCGTCACGGTGGTGATGGAGTTCATGGGGAGGGGCAGTTTGTACGCGATCCTGCAGGACACGACTATTATGCTGACCCGGGCTCAGCAGTTTCGTTTCGCGCTTGAAATTGCGCAGGGTATGGCGTACATGCACAGCATGGGTGTGGTGCATCGCGACTTGAAGTCCCTCAACGTGCTTGTCAACGACGACTGGCACTGCAAAGTCGCAGACTTTGGGCAGGCCTTGCTCGGGCACGGCACTGCCAGCGGCATCGGCGGGACGTTGCTTTGGTGTGCTCCTGAGGTGTTGATGAAGCCCTCCGCAGTGTCCGTTGCGTCGGACGTTTATTCTTTTGGAATAATCTTGTGGGAGCTCGCAACTCGAAGGACGCCATTTGATGAGCCGGAGCTCGCCGAATTGGGGCCCCTGCTCATGATCAGGCACATTTGCTCGGGGGGACGGCCAAAGCTACCGGAAGGACGGGACATGGACTGGTTTGAATCTCTTATCGTGAGGTGCTGGGACGGAGACCCGACGTCGCGGCCTCGATTCGTTGAGATTGTCGAGTCTCTCGAAATGAGTGCGCTCTGCGAGAGCGAAGGCACTGTCAAGATGACCCGCATGTCCCGAATGGCGTCGTCGATGAAGGCACCTTTGTTGGATGACATTGGCTAGAGTAGCGTTGTATTCATGTAGTAAAACTGTGTAGTGGTACGCTGCCATCCTGAAGGCTCATTGCTGAAGGTCATTGCTGGACTGGTCCGCCCAACTATTGTTCGGTCGCAGGCACCCAAATGCCAGCGGCGGCTATGGCGGGCTCAGAGGATAGTGCACACTTGAGCATCCGGACGCGGACTGAATAGAAAATAAAAAAAGTCTTTGTGAATTCTCTCCACGAGACGTACGGCCAGTAACCCGCAAGGCAGCATTTCGAAGAGATCGTGCCGTCGAAATTGATTCTTCCTTGGTTCGGGTGCTGTCATCAGGAGCAGCCTCGAGAAGAGCAACCACCTAATCACGGTACAACCAGCACGATGACGTTTCGGTCGCCGCCTAAAAGTTAAACAACAAAACTCACGTTTCTTGTTATCGACAATGGAGTCAACACGCAAGCTCTTCGTGTTGCTCGCCTTCTCTTTGACGATCATGCAGCATTCTTTCGCAGGTATGTCTGATAGTCGATGACATCTTCCACCCGAATGTGTGCGCGCTCCCTCACGTCGCAGCGACAAGGCTGTCAGAGACGCCGTACAATCAGCAGTTTTCGGCGCGGTTCAACTTCAATAATTCTGACTTTGCTTCCTGGCCAGTGCTTCCTTTTAGCCATTGTGACGTTATTGGGGCAGTTCACATTTCAGCGAACCTTCACACCTGGTGCATGTCTGGGGGTACCGTCTTCGATCTCTCGTCGGACGGAGCTGTCCGCATCGACGAGAAATGGGGGCTCTCTGTTCCCACTGACTCTAAGTTTGTGTCCCTCGAGGATTCGCCATATGGGAACGTAGCCTTCGTCTCCCCGACTTCAGCCTACATCCTCTCCTGTTCCGAGCCGTCAGATTGTGCCCTCAAGCTCACTCTTCAAATGTCTCTCCGCGCCCCCATCACGGATGCAGCTTTCATTTGCTCACAAATTGTTGTTGCCTCCGCTGGCGTCCTCAGCGTCATTGACCTCCCCTCCGTGTCTGTTTTTGACGTCCCCGACGTCAATCAAGCCACCGTCCTCGCAACTTTCAATCGCGGCCAGGACCGTGCCATCGCCGTAGCTAGCCCCCTTCGCTTCTACTTCGGCGCAGTTCGCGGCTGCGAGTCTGCGCTCAACGTCACCTGGCGCTTTGAATGGATTCGCTCTTTCATCGACGACGTCGTCGCCGACATGGCCTTCAACTCCAAAGGCGACCTCGCCATCGCCACTTCAAGCGAAATCAACGTCCGCGCAGCCGACGGCACGTTCCACCGCATCTCCGTTACGAGCAGCGTCCCCTTCGCAAACATCTCATCCGTCGCCGTGGACTCAGATGATCACGTGACCCCTTCCCCCCCCCCAGGTAACCCCCGCAGCTCTGGGCCGCCGGTCCCATTGGCGCGTGCAAGTGGGACGCGGACGAGATGGCCCGTGCGATCGACGAGGAGGTGTCATTTGAGCCCGTCGTGAGGATGCTGCAGGGGCCCCGCTGGCTCGCGACGCCGCAAGCCGACGGTGCGGCGGAAAGCGTCGTTGCGGCTGATGGCGTTTGGATTTCAACCGCGACCGGTCTTGCGCAAGTGACGATGCGGTCGATGTCGTTAGTTGAGAAAGCTGCGCTCTACAGCGGCGTCGTCGACCTCCGCCATGACCGTTACGGCCTTGTCGCCGACTGCAGCCTCGCCAAGAGGGGTGACGTGTCTGTTTGTCAAAAGCATCCGTCCGACAATGACGGGCTGTGGACGGGAATGTACCTCGCGGGCCTCGTGTTTGAATACGGTGCTGCAAATATGGGGGATGGGGGGGCTGACTGCGAAGCGACGACTGGGAGCATTGCAGCCAAGGAGAGGGCGTGGCGCCACTTCGGGGCGATTGAGAAGCTTTTTGAAATGACCGGCGTGAAGGGCCTGTTGCCGCCGCTGCGAGTACCCTCACGCCGCAGGATGGCGCGCTCGTTTGCGCGCTTTGGGGACGTTGGAACTGTTGGTGGGTTGTGGTACAACAGCTCTGTGTTTGATGGATGGGTTTGGAAGGCTGACACGTCTTCGGATGAGGTCACCGGCCATTATTTTGTCCTCCCCCTCGTCTTCGACCTCTTGGCGTCAAACGCGTCCGAAAAGGCCCGTGTCGCAGAGCTCGTCTGCAGCAGCGCCAATTACATCGTTGACAACGACTTTTATCTCATCGACATCAGCGGGTGCAGCGCGTTCTCCATTCCCCCCACCTGACAGCGCAGCAAGCGAACGCGCTGGGGCGTTTGGAACCCTCACGAGCTCAACTTTGAGTTTGAGTGGATGCCCTGCCGCGGCCTCAACGCCCTCGAAATCGTCTCGTACCTCACCGCCGCACTGCACGTCTGCGAGAGCGACGCGCAGAAGTTCACAAGTGCGCTCGAGAGCCTCTATGCGCAGGGGTTCCTTGAGAACCTTGTCAATCAAAAAATCACCGCACCGGGGCAGGTCAACTTCAGCGACGACGAGCTCGCGTTCTTGGCGTACTACGCGTGGGGGTTCCCTGTGATGCAGATGAAGAAAAGCGGCGCAGTATTGTGCCTTTGTTGAGTTTTCTGATTGCGCAGCTGCCGGACGTTGTCGCCAAGTCGCTGCCGTTCATGAAGAAGAGTCTGCGCAGGTCGTACAGCATCGCGCGGTCAGAGGGGGTTGTTGGGCGTAACGGCTGACTCGGCAGAGCGGAGAGGTCCCCCCTGTGGGATGCGATTGCCCATGGCATCTTCTCGCAAGCATTTGAGGAGAAGTCGCTGGTTGTCGCGTCGCACACGGCGGAGGCGTTCATGCGATGGCCGACTGAGCTCGTCGATTGGAGTGTGGACGGCTCTCTTCGTTTGGATTTGGTCAAGGGGACTGAAGAGACGATGAGCCGCCATGCGCTTCCGTTTGATGAAAAAACGATGATGCGGTGGAATGGAAATCCTTTCAAGATCACCAACGAGGGGGGCTCTGGGTCTGAGTATGACCCTGGATACTTCACGCTTCCATTTTGGTTATTTTCTCAAGTTGTGTCGTCTGACTCGCGGCAGGATGGCGCGCTTTCACGAGCTTATTTAATGGAGTGGGTTTTGTGTACGAGTACAGCTCTAAAAATTATCTTTTAACGGTTGGATGGATGTGATCGAGCAAGTCTACAAGGGCATCGAAGAACGGGTCCGGAAGTCTCTCAACGACAGCGTTTCGGGCTGCGGTCCACTCTTGAAAGACGTCGACTTCAGTGCGATGCCGCCAGTCGTCCTGCAGAGCCATGACCCGACACAACCAGCCTATGTTCCTCCCAAGCTCATTCTCATCATGGCCAAGCACACAAAGTCCTTGATTCGCCCCCACGTACACCTGTCCGATAAGCTCGATCACCTCACATACTCGTCGGAAAAGGACCTGTACCAACTTCGACCAGAGAGGGCCCTCACAGCCGCCTCTGCCAAGCAGGAGGCTGAGAAACGACAGGCCTCGCAAAGCTCCGCTCGCCGTCGCCGCTTCCGGCAGTATGTGAGCGAAAGCCAGCAGAGCAGGGGCCTCTCATGGAAGGGCAATCCTAACCCCACTGCCCCCCCCCCCTCAATTTGCGTCCGCAACTGCGACCGCCTCGCCCCCTTTCGCGCGTCCATCGACGAGCTGGTCGAAAAGGTCGACAAGCGCAACAAAACCACGTTCGAAGAGGCGAAAGCGAAGGTGCGACAAGAGTTGGCCATTCGGCAGCGGGAGCGACGGAAGCTGCGCGATGAGGCTTACGCGCCCCCTTCGCCCCCACCCGCAGCCCCCGCACCCAATGTCGACATCTTTGGCGACTTAGAATAGCCCAATTCAAGTTGTATCTGTTAAAAATGTAACCTTCAAAAGTACAAGCGCGTGTGTGGCTCAGCGGGGGAGGGGCGTCGCCATGAACGCCTCGTACGACCCGCCGAATAGCAGCCCCACATCTCGCGCGATCTCGCCTTCCGTGACGGCCCAGCCTGCGTCGAAGAGGTCCTCGTACTTGTGCGCGAGGCAGTCCGCCAGAACTGCGCGGGAGTGGCGCCATTTGTACGCGAGTTGGTCCAGCACACGCGCGTCGCTGTGCTGCGCCGTGAATGCGACGCCAAGCATCTCCAGCCGCATGTCGGTGACCCGTCTGATGATCGAAGGGTTGTTGCAAAACCACCAGCAGCCGTACACGTGCAAGTTCCTAGCCATCAAAACAACACATCAAACGAAACCTAAACTTCCTCGCTGCAACGCACAGCTCGTGCTGGTTTTCGCTTGACAACACGGTCGCTAAGAATTTCACGTCGCTGTTGGCGCGGCAGAGGGCCATGAGCGCCCCAATGTCAAAACCCCCACAAGCATCGCCAGCTGAGCGGAGGGATGGGTTTGCCCCTCTGATGCGGTTGGAATTCGAATTTCAAACCAACGACCTTACGGTGCCGCATTTGAGAGCGATCGCAAGGCCGCGCTGGCGGGCGAAAGGGACGATGACTTCGTCGAGGATGTGCGCGGTGTCCATGGGGGTGACGGAGGGGTACCTCATCGATGCCGGGAGCGACATCATCACGTACTCGGGTCGCAAGCTGAAGGCACGTCAAAAGGGGGGGGACGGCTTGACATGTCGGCCCAGTGGTGGAGGAAGGAAATGGCGCCCGCAGCATCGGCGGAGAAGCCGGCGGAGGTGACGATGGGCTGCCGCGTTGGAATGTGCGCGCACTGGGGGGGGGTGGGTGACCATGGCCGAGGCCCAGGAGAAAAGGGGATCGACTCGTAGTGCTGTGCGAAGGCGTCTGAGAGATTGGACGGGGAGGTGGCGGAATGGGGGGGGGGGGATGCGAACGCGGGGGAAGGCTGGCCAGCGAGCCAATGGCGGGCTTCCTCAGGGTCGAAGGGGATGTTCGTCCTTGCGTCGTGAGAGGGGCAGAGGGGAGGGTAGAGGGGGGGGGTTACATGACTGCGTAGCGCACCCCAGCGACATCAAAGATCCTATTTATATATTCTGACAGTGTCAAGCGCCGAGAGAATGGAACGAGGGACCGTGTTGCGGAACGGCGTTCAAGGCGGATCGGATCGCATCCAAGTCGCGCCGCTGGACCGCATCGCCGCACCCCAAGAGGGAAAATGTCGTCAGGACGCCACGGCACGCCTCCGAAATCGGGCTTTTCTTGACGAAGAGGTCATGCCTGCGACATGAGTTCAGGAGGGCGCATGAAACCAAATGAGGTCAGCCTGCTGCGTCACTGAAAGCGAAAAGAATTGCTCTGGCGCAAGGGTGGAGTCGTGGGCCGTCAAGAATTCAGCGACGAGGTAGTGGTACGTCAGCATTTGGTCAGGGCCGTACAGGAGAAGTTGCCCGTGGGACGGAGGGAAGAGATGTGTGTGCACATCAACTACTTCCGTCGAAAATACGAGTTTTCGAACGCACGGCGCGACCTCTTCCTTCGACAGCATCTTTTTCGAAGTCCCAAGTTTACACTACAATTAATGTGGGTCGGCCCATTGTTTTAGGTTACGTGAATGCCGTCGGCGATTTTCCGGCTCATGAGGGCACGAGGAGAAGGGGCCGACGTTGGTCGCTGCTTGCTAGACGATGGAGGAGAAGCAAGGTATTCCGATTCAATCAGCCTGCTGATTTCGGCATCGTCTCTGGGGATGGACACGTTGTTGATCGTCACAACGTCGGCAGTCTTCGGCTCCATCCACATCCGCACGCCGGGAGTAGTCAAGACGTATGGAACTCGAGGGCTGCTATGGCCAGTAACTCTAGGGCTGTTGCGTTAACAAAATCTTCGTCACTGACAGTACCTTCGAGACCCTGACGCCAATCTGTCGACAGCAAGCTTCCGCCGCTGCTCCTCCGTCATCACCCTCCTTGACGACAAGGGTCCCTCGCCCTGTGGAAGTGGGGATGGCGTCACCGTCTTTGCAGCGGATGCATTGTTGGAAGGCAGATCAAGCGGGGGCACGGCTGGCAGGCCAGCAGCCGCGTTGATCACCGCCATGAGCCGATTCATGTTTGCTTTCAGCTTGATCATGTCGCTTTGCATCATTTGGAACGATCTCTCCTTCGACCGCTCCCCCTCTTCTTTTCGCAGCCGCTCCATCTCCTCCCTCTCCAACTGCGCAGCCATCACGTCGCGGTCAACGATTTCCGTGCGGTCGGGCATCGGCGAATTCGAGTTAACAACGCCGTTAACAATCATGCGCACGTCCGATTTGTTCGCGTACGCTGCGAGCGCCCCACGGTCCGCTTTGTTGCGCACCGACTCTTCGAACACGCGCTTGTCGGTTTTGTCGTGCAGTGACTCCTCAAGCCGCGCCAATTCTCGCCGTAGGAAGTCCTGGATCATTTCGTGCGTGACTTGCTCTGCCCGATCAATAATCTACGAAGTAAGCCCCTCCCCCCCACACTCCAACCATCGGCTCAAAAGTCTCCAATCTCTCCTCCGTCTTCGCCCGGTACGACGCGATGTCGAGTTTCATCTCCCGATCCGCTCGATCCAGCCGCTCTTTCAGCCCCGCCTCAAACGCCGATCGCTTCTCCTCCTCCTTCTTTGTCATCGACGTCACAAGCGCCGTGACGGACTCCGCCGTCCGCCGCAGCATCGCCGCGTCTCCACGGACGGAATCTATTTCAACGTGCATGACGTGTTTCAATGTCTGCATCATCAGCCACCATCATCCACATCAAAGCACCTGGATCTTCATGTCGTCCTCTCGCCTTGTCCGCTGATCTTCCTCCATCACAACCGTCGAAAGGTCACTGATCTGGCTCTTCAACTGCGCAGCCACGGACGACAACTGCGCGCTGAGGTTATCAAAGTCCTTCCGCTCGGCTTTAAGAGAGAGCCCAGATTTAAAATCCCCCAGCGTCGCCGTTGTTGCCGCCACCAACGAGTCCATCTCCCTCTTCGTCGTCGCAGAGTTGTCCTGCAGCTGGCGATTCATTTCCCGTGCACTCGTCCTAAACAGCTCGTGCAGCTGTAAAGTAAGCGAGACACAGCGACGCAAGCACTTTGTCGGTCTCTTTTTGAAAAGACTCTGTTAGCGCGGCGGTGCCTCGCGAAACAAGATCTTTGGCTTCCGCCTTCACTTCCTCAAGGATTCCCGACTTTTCCGTTATCTTGGTGCTGATTTTGTCATCAATGGAGGCGCTCAATAAAGAGCAGTCTCTAGAGACGCTTGAAACGAGTTCGCGCTGCGACGAGATCGCAGTGGTCGCAACGTCCAGTTTGGAATGGATTTCAGATATCTGCATGATGAGCCAGTCGACAAAACTGTGCATACTTGCGCAGGCAACAATTCGAACGATCTAACCGTCCGGTCTAAGTCCGTAATGCTCCGTCGCAGTCGGTTATAGTTTTCCTCTGCGTCTCTGGCGTTTTTCTCGACCACTGATGCGGCTGGTACAGACTGAAGTGCTCGATCTACGGTCTGCAACGGTGGTTAGGTGGCGCTCAGCAAGAACACGACCTTGATTTTCTTCGCGATGTCTTCGTTGGCCAGCGTGACTCTACGCTCAAGCGCTGCGATGGAGTCGGACATTGTGACGACAGTCGCAACAAGCTTCTCAAGCACAAGGGGGATCGTGTGCACAGCACGAAACTCATTCGGATGAAAGGCGAGGGTGTGCCGTGCGGTTGCCATCTCCCTCACCAACTGAACCAATCAATCAAAGTCAAAATCAAAGTCAAATTACGTGCAGGCCGTCTCAATTTAGGGCATTTCGAGTGTCTTTGCGGAGCATTGATAGGCATGCAGCTGATTGACTCACGAGCACAGAAAATCATGTCTGTCGCTTCGCGACAAAGGGCGAAGGAATTTGCTAGGTCGACTTGACGACGTTGTACTGCTTGCTTGTACACAATGATGCACTCACAGCGACTGCTCAGCCAAGGCTGTTTCCGTTGATCTTGGACTGGCGCTTGTCGCTCTTTAAGTAGGCTGCAACGTTGGGATCAGCAGCGATCGCCTGGTGAAGCGCAGAGAGAGCAGGGAATTGCGCGATAATGTCGGGCATGATCCTCATGTGAAGATCAAGGATGTCGAAGACAGCAAAATCAGCGACGGTGAAGCTTGATCCAACAAATGAGCGTCCCCCATTCTTCGTCAGCAAATGCTCAAAAGGCTCGAGAACTGCAGGCAAATTTCTGGCATACTCCTCCTTGCCAGCATCGGACAAGCGATCCTGATAAATGAGGCGAATGTACTTTTGACGCATATCCTCCACTGAGTCTAGAACGACATCGACCTGGGCATGTTCCACATTCGACGCACCATAGAGATTGTAAGTGCGTGCAAGGTGGCGAATGATCGCATTGCTTTGCACGAGGCCAAAACCATTGGAATCAGTGAAGTGCGGAACCTGACCAAAAGGAAAGTCGTCCTTGTTGGCTTTCATGGCAGCGTAGTCTGTGACGACTTCATCATACTCGATGTTCTTGTAGTGCAGAATCAGACGGATGACCTCACCGCGGCCTCGTAGAGGGAAATAGTTCAGCACTGGCTTCGTCATCGATATGATAAGGGTCCACGTGTCGTTCACTCTGTTAGTTTTTAACTGGAGCACTCCACGTGACTTCTCGAACTCAAACTTTGTATTTGACCACATCGAGTACTTCCACGGAACTGATGCAATCAAGCAGCCACTGCGCCCCTACAAAGTCGGCTCCCATCTCCAGGCATTCCTCAGCATCCGCCTCACTCGTCTTGCTCGCATCCATGAGGACAAGAACAAGATTTGCATTTCTCGGCCTCACTGGCCGCCGTAGTACGTCTGCTCCCGCCATTTCTGCGAGTTCTGCTAGGCTCTCTCTGTCCGGCATGGGATGTGCGAATTCTCCTAGAAAATAGAGGGATGCCCCATGAAGAAGTTTTGGCATCTTCGTAGTCAACAATGCGGATGCCAGGTGAACTCTTTCTGAGGTGCGAGCACGACCTTTGGCTGGCCCTCCAATGAAACTGTAGTCACCAGAAACTTCAAACTCTGTCTCGTCTAGCCAGACGCCCGCTCGAACGGACGCTTCCACCCCTGCCCGCGTCAGCGATGTTGCGCTTTGACTGGGACAATTAAGGCCAACGATCCATAGACCCTTGAGGATGGCGAACGAATACTTCAGCGTGCGCGAGGTCCTTCCGCGATGATCTACTTGCACAACGAGATGCGTGGACGAGGAGACGACCTTTTTTAAAAGCGAACCACCCAACGACTTCGTCGCAGCCTTGACAACTTGCTGGAGGCGTCAGCGACGCAAGAACTCAAAAAACCAAAGAGGAACTTCCCAGCCCGGAGCAAACGATACTACAACAGCCACGTTTGGAAGATTGGACAGCAGCGGCTGACAATTCGACGGAGAGTCGACGTGGCTGAATTTCGTCTGCTGCCACGAGATTCTCTCGCCGCGTCGACGTCGTCGCTGCCGCGCTATAGTTCGCGTTTTCGACCTCATCAGTTCCTTCGGCAACAGGTAAAATTGCAGCAGAGAGGCTCGACGCGCGGAGATCTGCGTCGATGAGGTCAATGCGCTCTTGAATCTTTTCTGCCAATTCCAAAAATTGCTTGTAATTCTAGGCAGATCAGATCTTGATATGATTACTAAAACAACCTCAGGCGAGACATTTACAATGCCCTCAACTGATACCGCATCCAATGAAACTTCCTGAGTTGTCAGCTGGCCGGTGTCTGTGTGCTACAAGCGAGTGGGGAAGAGAAATGGGGAGCGGGGGATGGCAATTTTGCAAAGCTGTGCGCGCTCGTTTGGAAAATTGATCTACATGGGATTCCTGAGGGCGCTCCTCTTCCGTAATCAGACAGGAGCTAATAAATCATACTCTCCATCGCATCTGTAAAATTCTTCCAAGCCGCAACAACATTCGACAACACCGGATTGCGAGAAATCGATCTCCGCCAAAATGGATTCTTACAAAGAGGGCATGTATTGCAGCTTGGGAGCGCCCTTTCTAAGCACTCCTCGCAAAAGCTATGCGTGCACGGCAGTGTCACTGGGCAGCTGAACGGAGATAGGCTGGATGTCATGGAAGCATAGAGCGAATTACCAGATCGAGCATTCTAGCTCCTTTTGCAACAACGCTGCGGCACTAGCAACTTCGACAGAGGACCATTTCGTCATGAGCTCAAATTCACGCTGCTTAACCTTTTAATTTTACTTTGACTTGGGCAAAAGAAACTCACAACTTGCGTCTTTTCGAAGCGGAAGAATCGTCATCAGCTGCCTCTCTTTCGAGATCTGCAACGACAGCATGGCCATCCTTGCGATCCAATGAAGCTGGCGACGACGCAAACACATTGAGTTCCCCACCACTACCAGACCTGCTGTTAGAGCCATCAAGATCCTCTTTCCGTGAGACCTTGCTGTCGTGTTTTAAATCATGATGCGTTGGCTTGTCCCTTTTCAGGTCAGCCAAGCTGTTATCGCTAACTTGCGACGATTTCACTTTGACCCCACTGCTATGATTATCCTCAACTCCATCATCCTTGCGGGCACCCCGCTCCTTATCCCTCACATCCTTCTCCTTACTTTCAATCTCATTCCCGTCGCGCCGCCTCTCTCTGGAGTCCTTTGAAGCTTTCTTCTCGTTTCCAGCTTGTGCAGCCTTACTCGAGGACGAATCTTCCTTCCGCAAACTTGACTCGCGTCGGGTGGATCGGTCTTCTTTCTGAGCGTCAGCGACATCCCTCCGAAGATCCCTGTCGTCCAGCTTGTGGTCGTCGACCCGACGATTCCTTCCCTCGTCACCCCGAGACTCATGTTCGTTCCGCCGGCCCTCTTTCTCTGGCCGTTTGGAGCCATTCTCGTCGCGCTTTGCGTTCTCTCCGCCTCCGCGGTGTTCCTTCTCAGCTCCGCGAGGTCCCTTTTCCTCCCGCGAACCCTCCTTTTGTTCGCGACGGTTATCGCGCCGAGAGTCCTTGTCATCGCGCCGCGAGTCCTTGTCATCGCGCCGAGAGTCCTTGTCATCGCGCCGCGAGTCCTTGTCATCGCGTCGAGAGTCCTTGTCATCGCGTCGAGAGTCCTTGTCATCGCGTCGAGAGTCCTTGTC
>JAIYDP010000129.1 GCA_027487435.1 Verrucomicrobiaceae bacterium
AGGATGGGTTGGAGAGTGGTGTGTTGGCGCTACGGGATGGGTTGGAGAGCCGGGTGAACAAGTTTGAGCGGAATCAGGTTGACACGTTCCGAGTTGTTGTGTCTGTGAACTTGAAGAGGGTTTTGCATATTCATATAGGTCATGATGACAGTGGGGGGGGCTCCAGTTGGTTTTTAAATGACGTTAGCGTTCATTTAGTCTCCAGACAGGACGATAGCGGGTGGGTTCGTCAGGAAAGCTACTTGTTCAAAGTTAATCAGTGGCTACAAGAGTCCACATGTGTGTTGTCTGCTGCCGCACAGTCCTTTGTCCGGAGGGATTTTGAGGTTCAAGTGTTCACTGGGGATGTCCGTGGGGCTGGGACTGACTCGAATGTGTTCATTGTTCTTTGTGATTGCGATGGGAACGAAAGCGGTATCATTGCTCTCGAAGAAAGTTTGGAGGGGACTAGGAACAAGTTCGAGAGAGCGCAGAGAGACACCTTCAGAATATCCGTGTCGGGCACTTTTGGTGATCTTCATCACATTCACATCGGTCACGATGACCATGGCTTGGGCTCAGATTGGCACATTGCTCGAATCGTTTTGCAGGAGATTTCCTCCGCACCGGTTCGTCCCTTCGAGTTCAAAGTTGATAGATGGTGCAAGGCGCCTACTCTGGTTCAAACACTTTACGTCGCAGACTGCTTTACCCAGATTTTTGATGTAATTGTCTTCACGGGTGACCTTCCTTTCGCTGGCACCAACGCGAAAGTGTTTTTGATCCTCTGTGATGAGTTTGGAGTAGAGTCGGGGCCGATGCCGTTGGTGAAGCCGATGTCAGGTGGGAATCCTTTTGAAAGGGGAAAGCTCGACACGTTCCGAATCTCGCCCTACAGGCAGATAGGGAAAATCGCCCACTGTCACATAGGTCACGACTGCAGCGGTGTCGCCTCGGATTGGTACCTTATCTCTCTGAGGGTTCATTCAGTTCCTTCAGACAAAACGGATGGATACTTTGCTCAGTCATGTTTTTTTCACGTCGAGCAATGGATTGGCGAGCAGACTAGCGAATGTTTTTTTGTGCAGGCGAAGGAAACATCTGAGCACGTGTACGAGGTCGAAGTCACTACCTGCGACGAACTTAACGCGGGTACTGATGCCAACGTGTTCATTTCATTCTGCGATGCGTCGGGAGTCAGCAGTGGCGACCTCGCCCTGGACTGTCCCAAGGAGGGCCAGCATCGCAACAAGTTTGAGCGAGGACGAAGCGATACGTTCAGAAAAGAGTTCAACTCTGCACTTGATGGAATCCATCACATCCATATCGGCCACGATGGCACTGGCAGCGCACCTGCGTGGAAGCTCGGGAGCGTCAAAATCTGGAGAATGGTACGTGGAGTCAGTGAGGGCGAGGACCCGTTCGAAAGGTCGCCGTCGGCGCTCAAATTCTGTTACAACTCCGCCATTGGCGTTGACGCGGACGGAAACGACCACTCTGCCGTCATGTTGCGCCCGAAGCCGGTCGTTTCGAAACAGTTTGAACTTACTGTCCGAACTGGAAGTTTCAGCGGTGCAGGGACAGATGCGAATGTGTTCGTAAGGTTGTTCGATCTGGAAGGAAATGATAGCGGTGCCCTCCCTCTCACCAAATCTGTGGAGAGGTTGAAGAACAAGTTCGAAGCGAACGGCACGGACGTGATCCAGGTCCGATTCGACGAAGTGTTCACGACGCTGACGCACATGGAGGTGTGGCACGACGGGAGCGGCGCAGCAGCAAAGTGGTTCCTGTCCTCCATCGTGGCAGTCGACTTGGACACAAACGTATCAACTGCTTTTGTCGCAGACTGTTGGCTTGATGACGTGACACACATCAAACTGGATGGGGTACCAGCTGAGGTGGCCGAATGGAAGGTTGTAGTCCAGACGGGTGATGCCATTGGGGCAGGAACAAGCGCGAGAGTGTTTTTGATTTTGTGCGACGAAAGTGGAGCATCAAGCGGGATGATTCACTTGAGCAAGTCTCGAGCGTTTCGAAACGACGCTCGGGACGAGTTTGATATCACAACGCAAGTTCGATTAGGCCGCATCCTCCACATACACATCGGTCACGACTCGTCAGGCGTGGGGTCCGCGTGGTTGCTCGACAGCGTGACATTGATGCGGCTTCGGAAGATCCAAGGTATAACGGCTGAGCAAGATGGCATGGAGACGGAGGCGCGCTACGTCTTCCCTTGCTTTGAGTGGCTGCAGGGGTACAGCACAAGCATCTGCCTCGACCAGCGGCGGCCTCCTGAAAATGCTCTTCGAATCCGCGAAACCAACGAGGGGCTGTGTCTCAGCTGCACCAACTAGTCCACGCGCAAAAATAAAAACTCGGGAGTTGCGCGCACGGCTGCTGTCACAAGCTCGTCCCACTTGCCGCCACTGCCAGCCCTCAGCAATGCGGTGGCCCTGCGGCAGCTAGCAATCAATTCGTCCGATTGGCTTGTCATCGCAATGACCGTCGCTTCGAGGAGAAATTGGAGGCAGTCGCGGACGTGCAGCCTCGCCCTGAATTCGTCAGCTCATGCGGCTCGGGCACAGACGCCATCTCATCTGCGCTGACAACGGCTTCGACGCATTGCACGCATTGCACCGCGGCGGCTGCGTCTGCGCTGCGGAGGTTTGATCGCGCGTCTAAAATGATCCTCTTCAGATGTGAGGGTAGTTCAAACGACTCACACAGTCGCAAAATCAGCCACAGCAGGCCCGAGCTGCGAAGCAAGGTCTTTGACCAACCCGAACGCAGCCTACGCAATGAATCCTCGACTGGCAGCACCCACGCCGACGACGTTTGGGTCTGCGTCGTGCTGCGCCCTCTCCAGCAGCGCCTCGATCGCATTGGGGATCGTCTCATCCAGCGCATCGCGCCTCACGTGCGCCATCGCCGCAGCGAGTGCATGGCACTCCATCGCCGCGCGAAGAGATGATTGCGGGACGCCGTAGAACCCCAACGAGATTGTCTTTGGGTTTGAGATTTGCAAACGACATGAGGTCGTACAGAAGAGAAGAAAGCGTAATTCTGGCGCACATCCTCCCGGTCGCATTGGGCCAAAAAATGGCGCATGACCTTAATCGCCGCGACTTTGATCGCCGCATTGCCATCCTCAAGCATCATCCGCACGCCAGCAACGACGGTCGTTGCGGCGAGGGAAAAGCTCGGGTGCTGAAAGATGACTGGGAGCGGGAGGGGGGGGGCACCTTGAGCGACGCCACGAATGCGCCGAGTGCTTCTGCGACGGCGACGACTTTTCGGTCGCGAAGAGACGCGAGGAAGTATTTGATAGCGTGCGTAACGGCGTGGGGCTGACGGATCAGTTGCGTTGATGTCCAGTTACGGTCATGAGGGGACGGCCATGAGATTCAAACGCATCTGCAATGTGATTCAGAAGTAAAATTTAAAAAACGCCTGCAGCGACGTGCGACGTCTGTCGTCCCGCTCAAAACGCCGGGGGTGCCAAAGAAGAAGACGCTGGCCCATACGGCTGCGTCCTACGCGCGTCACATGAGCGTGCGGCTGAGACCTTGGCGCCGGTGAGCTGTGCGGCAGTGGCGAGGAGGTCGACGGCTGCATGGAGGGCTTTGTTCGTGGCGGGGGCTGTGCGTCAAAACGGCCGTTTTCGCAAGCGAACTGAATTCTCGCTCGTCCCCGATGAATGACTCTGGAAAAAGATCGTGCGAGTGCGGGGCGACGAGCTGGCAGAGGGTCGAAAGTGAGTGGGCGGTGACGGCGCTGGCATGGAGGTGCAGAAGTCCAAACAAGACGGCATCTTTGCGAATTTAGAAGAAGAAAAATCTGGCTGACTCTGAGTAGAAAATATTGGCGCACTCTTCGAAGACATCTGAGGCGTCAGCAACTCAAGGGGGCCGGCGTCCACAGCAACATTCTGCAACACCACTTCAATCTGTTCTCCCTGGAAAACTTAACATTTTCATTGTGCAGCGGCGACCTTAATGTCAAGAAGCGAGCAAAACCGTTCCATTCGTTGAGAAGAATGGGAGTCTAAGGGAGAGATCCAAAGCGAGATGTTTTGCAACAGAGAAACGGAAGAGAAGCGCCTCTCGGTGACAAAGTCCTTCAAAGACTCACATGAAAGAGACCCTGCGCAGCATTGCTCTACTGCCTGACATAGCTCTGCGTCCATCACTGAATTGAACGAAGACATTGCCGCCTCCTGACTCATTTCACTAACAGACAAACTCTAACATACAATTTATGGTCACTCCTGATCTCTGGACTTGCGATTATGACTTCGCCGTGCTGCTCCACTGGGCGGCGCGATAACGCTCCTGGCTGAGGAAGCTGGCCTAAGGACAACAGCTACTGATAAGTGACCTCAAATGTGACGTACCTGGCGCCATCTCATCGGGTGGGTACGGCTCGGAGAAGTCCAAGTGTGAAAGAAGTTCTCGGACAGCCTGTCATGTCATGACAGATAAGCTGAATGCAGGCACATCAACAGGAGCTTCTTCCGTCGGATATCTCCGAATGGCAATTGACGTGAGAGCTTTGCAGAAGAGGTCATAGTTCATCCCTTTCTCTGGGTCTGCAGACGTCAAATGACTAGAACTCTTGCAGGAACATTCTGCTTGCTGCATTGCATCAATGAAAGACCTGGCATGTGAGCCCATCAAGTCAATCGAAGCGAACAAATCGATATCGGCCCTAGAAATCCCCGCCGCAGACGCGCGCAGAGCTGCCAACAGCCGACTGAGTGGGTCATGTACCGCCCAAATATGAGCATGTACCTGTACTTCAACGTAGTCAATCCCTTCAGCCCAAGCCTGTCCCTGTCCCCAACCCTCGCGCCCATTTCAAACGCAGCCAAGAGCTCTGCTGCCAACGTCAGCCCCCTCCAGGATCTCTCCGCACGTTTCATAAAAGGCGAGATCTCCTCGAGGTCAATGTCCGGCGCGGGGCAAGCGCGCGCAAAGAGACTCTGGCTGCGTCAGACGTTTGGGGCTCGAGCGACCATGTGCCGATCTTCCCAGTCCAGCGCCTGGTCGTGGAAGTCCCTCCTGCGTTGCTGCAGCTCCGCGATTTCGTTAATGGTCTGTTCTGTTAGCGTCGACTCATGCCGTGGCTGCACAACACGGCCCGACAATGTGCGGGCAGCTTCAGCTTTTGAGGCCTTCGTTCTGAAAAAAGGCTTCACCAACGTGAGGGTTTCTGTTACCAGCTAGCGCCGTCAGGGCCGCGTGCGGCGAACACAACCTCGCCCTTGATGACCTTGTCAATTTGCTCTTCCAATCCAAGCGAAGGATGGTGATTCACCTCCAGCAGCCACGGCTTCAATTTTTGGTCAAGCATCACATCAAATCCGAATATTTGATAGCTGCACGAGTGGCCTGAGAGTCAGCAATGTCATGTGCGCCAATACCCTCCCTATTCAACGTGACAGAGTGGTAATCATACCACAGCGTCGGGTGCATTGCAACAATCGTCTTCACCACCATTTTCTTCATGATGAGTGACCCTTCGGGTGAAACAATCACGTCAATCTTCCTCCAGACCTCATCCGCGTCGAGTCCTTCGCGCTCTAAGAGGCGAAATACTGACGAGATCGTCCTGCCCTTGTCAAACTTTCAAAACCCCGCCAACCTCTTCGAACCCTCTTCGATGTTTTCCGACCGCACGAAAGCGTCGTTGTTTTTATTTAAAGAATAATTCGTAAGGTGCATGTAACTCACGGACAAGTTTTTTGATGACGGCGCATGGTACTTAACGGTGCAGAACCTCGCAAGGCCTTCGCGGGACACGACAACCCTCAAGGGGTCTACGGATGTGACAAGCACGTAGACCCTGAGGTCAAACTTGAAGTCATCGACAAGAAGCGGCTGTAAATGTGGGTGGGAGTGAACAAGCGGATGACTTTATGAAGATACCGCTGGATGATGACCCTCTCAGACTTGGGAATGCTCGGCTCCGAGCCCGAGCGGATGAGATATATTCCGGTCCCTTGGCAGCCTCTGTGAGGCTTCACAATGTACGTCTTCGCCTTGGACTCGGTCATGGCACGAAAGAAATCGTCGAAGCTGACGAGTGAGATGAAATGGTACTCAGAACTCTTCTGGAAGGACCCACGTCGGAGGGACGAAGTTAAACTCTTTGTGCGCGAACTTCCTCATCCGATTGATGAGTCGGTAAAGCCCTTTCTTTTTGCACAGCTCGTGGCTGTTGGGGAAGTAGTTGACTTTCTGCGAAATCAGAAACACTGAGGGAGAGGGACCTGGCCTGAAAGCTTTGCGAAACGCTCCATGCACATCGCCGTTGATGAATCAAACCAGATAAATTGGCAATCTTCTACTGACGACTCTCTCCAACTCAAACGGCCTAGAGCCTCTCGAACTTAGAGTCAGCCGAAACAAAACGACAATCACACCAACTTCGGCACTGTAGCCACCGTAATTGGAAGCATTCATAGAGGGAATTTTCTTTTTCTTCTTTTTCTTTGGATCCTTTTCGTTGTCTGGCCAATGTCAGCAATTCAGCCCCCCGCTTGTAAAATAGTCTAGAGGCAAGAACAACAGAAATGCTGCTTTCACCGCAGCTTTCTAGAGACATCGTTGAAAGCGACTCGACCAACGGTTTCGCCATATCTCCAATTCAACGCGTTCTAACAAGTGGCTTTGGTCTGTTAAATTTTGGCGGGAAAGGTATGGTTCCGTCAAGTTGTCTTCTCCAGCTCTTTCAGCACGTGAAGAAGCGGTATTCGCCTTGCCTCTCATAAAAAAGGATTCTGAAGCGATAGCCGAACAGCCTTGGAGGACTGGGATCTGAAAGGGAAGCGCTCCAAGTTAGCAATTGCAGCCAGTCACGATTTTTGCATGGCGACACGCATTGAAAACATAATGAGAGTTTCGAGTGAGTTCCTAAATCAATCTGAAGGCGCTTCGAAGACTTTGTCGTCAACACCTATCATTGACGTATTGGGTGACTTCATTACACTAGCCAAAACTGCACCTGTGGATGCAACAAGGCTGCTCCCTCTCATTCTGAAAATCGTCCGGAAATTTGAAGCGCCTCGGCAGCAGCATTGCTTTAGGATCACAAGAGAACTCATTCATGGCATCGTTTCTCTCACCTCCTCGATCGGCAAGGACTGTTATTGACCTTTTTTTACCACCGTAATGCATAAGTACTGCTACGAGACGAGAGAGCACAGCTAATGAAGACAGATCTTCCCAGTACTATTTCACAGTTCAGTGTCAGAAAGCAAAGTGATTTTCATAGCATCGTTGAACTATGGGAGACTCTATCAGCGCTCGATCCTTCATCCATGCTTGACAGCGTCTCGGCAATGTGCGAAGATGTCACCCATCAACTGCGAGGCCTCCTCAAGGACACAACACGCACATGCGCATGGGACGCCAATCACGTAATCGTCTGAACGGGAGCGCTGACATCACAAGGATAGGGCATTCTTCACGGTTGATGTCATTAGGGCGTCACTGATGTCCATCATCAGCAGCGCTAACTTCCTTCCCCTCGAGTCAGGGAGCAGAGTTGGCTCCATTTCAAAAGAGCTGAGAGGCGTTTTGCAGCTCCAAGAAGGTGGCGTAAGCCTGAGAGGAAGGGGGATGCTCTTGCTGGAGGCTTCTGTCCAATCGACGCTCGGACTCTGCCAGACCCTGAGGCTCAAGTACCTCAACACGACTGTCAACAAATGAAGCGGCTTCAGACTGACAAGTCGGCCCATGCCGAGACAGCCGAGGCGCTGCGAGGACGCGGGCCTCCTGAAAATTTGCATCGGCAATGTGAGTACAGGCGTTGATTGAGATAAGATAATTAATATTTCCTCTATTTTCTCAATGGAATGGAGCCGATTCTGTTAACTTGTGCTGTGCTCTACTTGCCCTCTGTTGCTCTGCTCGCGGTCAGGCTGATCGCAGTGATGAACCGCGCGAAGGCGTTTGCGTCTCAGCCTCCTCCGTCGCTCTCTCCGCTGACGGACTGCGCCCTGCTGATTGCCACCACGCTTCGAGTCGCGTTGCTCTTCTATCAGAGCGCAACGTTCGTAGTTGGAGAGAGGGAAGCTCTTTTCTGGACCCTTGTCGAGATAGGCTTCGCTCTTGTGATTGCTGCTTTCTGGGTCCTCATCTCGTCCTTCTACTTCTTCGCTCACGACCAAGTCCCAACGACCAAGATCTCGTCCACTCCTCGCCGGCGGCGGTACGTCATCGCGTCAGCAGTCCTTTACTTGTTGGCTCAAACCTCCCTCTACGTCCAATCCGCAATCACTGCTGAGCTGCCTCAGTACAGAGCTCGCCCTGACTACTCCCTCGTCTTCGCGTTCATTTTTGACTTCGCGACGACCGTTCTCGCGACAGTTGTGTTCTCAATCTGTGTTCAGACAGCCTCAAGAATCGTCCGCTCTCTACCCAGGCCAACGGAAAGCGTGAAAACGCACGCAGGCAAGTTCGCGATCGCGTCCGTCGCTGCCATTTTCGGCGCGTCCATGCGCGCCCTCGTGTTCATTGTCCTCTCCGCGGACGCAATCGCACGACGAGTCTCCGTGCCTGCCGTTCTCTTTGGTACGCCGTCACCAGTCAAAGTCGTGCTGCTCGTTGTCACAGAGCTGCTGCCCATATCAGTCATAGTCATCGTTACGCAAGTGGATTGGCGACCGTCGGCATTTCGGAGCCCTGCGCCGTCTGAGTCGTCCTCGAGGAATTCAACGGCAGAGACTCTCCTGCCTAGGCCCCTCAATGATTGAGCCGTTGTAAGATTACACCCCGCTGTAAATATTCGTCAAACAGCTCAACGATAAGTCAATATCCGAGGCCTGTATGGGGCATGTACACCTCAGCCTCAATGGGCAACTTGGCGGCAGAGCAGACGTGCAATGCAGAAACGCACTTAGCGTGGCACCCTCGCGTCAGTCCCTTTGCTTCACATCCCTCCCTCGCTAGTACCGCGCCAGGTTGAACTCCTCGAGATCCTCCGCAAGAGAGTCTTGCGACAGCGCAATGTCGCTCTGGCTCTTGAACTCGAGACTTGACTACGACAGAGTCAGATCCCACAAAGTTGTCGAAAAAACCTGAGACATGTCGTATCCAGGGCGATCTGAAAACGACTGCGAGGTCGGGGCCCAAGTTTGAGAGCCGCCGGTTGCGCCACGAGGTGCAGCTTGAGGGGATTTCAAGCCGCCGGATCGAGGCTGCCGCTCATTTCCGCGTCGGCGGGAATTTTCACGCGGGGTGACTGCGACGAGGGAGAGAGGGTCCCTGAGATCCCCGACGAGTTTGCGAGGCTTCGACAGGACGAACGACGACTGCTTCAGGTTGTTGATCGGCCCTTCAACAAGAACCTCATTTTCCTTGAAGTGGCTCAGCAACATTCCCCAAATCGGTTGCTGCGAGGGTCAGCTGTTTTTTGAGTCAACGCGCACCTTGGACAGCACGCGAGGGTTCCCAATCACGACGACGCCGTAACTATGACGTTAGAGATAGAGTCATTAAACACACCGAGCGCGAGTGAGCGCGACGTTGAGGCGGCGAGGGTCATTGAGAAAGCCAACCGATGCGTGGTCGTTTGAGCGAACGCACGACAAGACGATGACGTCCTTCTCACGACCTTGGAACGCGTCAACAGACGCGACCTCGAGCTCTTGATAGAGCTGCTTGCGGAGCGGGCCGCAGCGGAGCATATAGTTTACGATGTGGGCCCTCTGTCCTTCGTAAGGAGTGATGACCCCGATTTGCGAAGGGGCCATGCCGGATTTGAGCAATTGGGTGACCGTTTTTTCGACATACGAAGCCTCCGTACGGTTGAGGTAGGAAGTGCCCGATGCCGAAATCTCCTCTTGGCCCATGGAGACGTGGAAGTACATAGGCCGTTCGGGTGATGGCCACATCATTTCCAGGGAGGGCATGGTGCGTTCCATGGTCGTAACTCCGTTCTGGAGCGTCCCCTGTTGCGTCAGCCCGAGCTTCTGTGGCACAACCTCGTAAAAAACGTTCGAAGGGAATTCAGAGAGGCAAGGGTGCATGCGGTACTGAACCTGCAAGCGGATGGGCCGCACCCCCAACGCAACGAGACGCTCAAATAGGCTCTGTGAGAGGCCTGCCTTGGCTGCCTTTTTGCACATGATCACGGGGCCAAGCTGACAATGGTCGCCGACGAGAACGAGCTGCTTCGCCCCCATGACGATGGGGATGAGACACTCAGGCTCCGTAGCTTGTGTGCACTCGTCGATGAGGACCTTGAAGAAGCGGAAATCGCTAAGACGCGGGTCCCCAGCGCCGACACAGGTTGTGCAGATCACGTCAGCAGCGTTGAGGATCTCTCGTTCGGTGCTTCGCTTCAGCGACTTGTACTTCTTTTCGTCCGCAGCAGAGAGCTCCCCAAGCTCATCCTTCAGTTGCTGCAGCTTGCGGAGCTCAGCGAGCTCCGGTACTTCCAAATTGCGGACAATAAAGTGCAGCGTCAAGTGTTCAACTGGAGAACTCACAGCCTCGCGGCTCTTCGCGCACAACCTCACAACTTTGAGGCCAGTTTGCGCAATTTTCTCCGCAAGCTGGTCAACGGCAACGTTGGAGGGAGCGCAGACAAGGACGGGGCCTTGGCCTGCGCGAGCGAGGTGGTAAACGACGCATGCTGACGTTACGGTCTTGCCAGTACCTGGAGGACCCTGCACATTAAAATTACAAACCAGAAGTAGGGACCTGAATGAGGGAGAGAGGCTTCTGCAAGACACTCTTAACGGCCGTGATTTGAGAATGGTTCAACTCGGGCAGCCCAGGCACAGAAAACTTGCGAGGAAGGGCCGCTCTGACTTTGTGCTCCTCGACGTCGTGCCCCAGGAGGCGATGGTAGAGGTACCCGGACACGGATCGCTCGTCCACTGCGAACGTGCGCATGGCGGTTTGCATCCTAAGTGTGAGAAGTGATGTGTACATCAAAACCTATCGTACGTCGTCGATTTCCAAACAAAGTCAACCGAAAACCCCATCGTAACGTCAGTGGGTGCATTCGTAGCGCCGCGAAGTTCCAGAGCGACCTCTTCGTCTGCGCAATGAGACAGCCCGCCGACAAGATCAAAACTTGCAGTCAGGCGAATGACGTGTCCGATCGCGTTCCATTCAGCGTGCGTTGCGTCGCCTTTGTAGCGAAGTCGCAGCTCATCGCCTGGCACAAGGCGAATATCTGCGCAACGTGAGACTCCAGTTGCAGCCACATACCATTGTCTTCCTTGGGGAAGAGAAAAAATGCAATGCGCTTCTTGTTCAGGCCGATATCCCAATGAAGTGTAAGCTCGTCCTTCGTCTAGAGTCCATCAGAACCTGGAAAATATTAACAGACCTGGCTTTCTTTCATTTTCTTGTCGTAGTCTGCCTCCAGCTTCACAAGCGGCCCAAAAACAGCTTGGAAACGGTAGGCGTCTTCGTACCTTGGGAGAACGCCTTGAGGCTCATCATCAACACCGGGCCTGGGAATGTTGGAAGTATGGGAAGAAGCGGAACTTGTCGAGGTCCTCAAGCGTAGCATCTGGATGCTCCTTCCATATCTCTTCAAGGCGCGCCACTTGGGAGGCCGTGACGTGACGTGCACGACTTTGCTCAGCTTCGGACGGGACACGAAGAAGCCAGGAGATGAACGACTTCGTCGAGTCGATCAAAGGCAGCCATTGAGAGAGATCCCAATTGTTATCACGCAGCGAGGGGCTGTTGAGGCAGGGCTCCCTGCAGAGGACGACGACAACAGAGTCAGTCTTGGCGGGGATAAAGCCGAGCAGAAAAATGTTGCGACATCCACAATTGTAGCATTCGAGCACTGTCTCGCCGAGAGGAGAGTCCTTGTGGAGACAAATTTCTTTATGCTTTGTGCGAACGAGGTGGTTCACAATATGAGAGCCTGTCGTGCCAGACTTTGAATTGCAAAACCACTTTCGACAAGCGGGAAAGTTGCAACGGACAACACAGTTGGGGCTGTGAATACCGCAGTACCTGGTGTGTCAAAATAACGAGAACTATTTAGATTAAAATGACCTGCAGGCATGGTCAGGAAGCTCTCTGGGAGCATCGGTGGTCTCATCCTCAAAAGCTTCTTTGAAATCAAGTGAAGGAGCATCTTCACCGATGCCACCAACATCGTCAACCCCGGTGAATGAAGTGAAATCGTCAGCCCACCGCGTTCCTTGCTCCTCATCTTGGGCGAAATCATTGAAATCAAACTCAGCTGGTTGCTGAGAGGCAGAAGAAAAATCTTGAGACACAGCCTCAGGAAGTCTACAAAAGTCACAAACGGAAGGAAGCTGCGAACGAAGAAGAGCCCGAGAACTGCGTGAGGAGCTGAGTGTGAAATTCGCTCATCACAAAAAAAAAACTTCTCGACTGGATTCGATCGACTGTGACGACTGGAATGAGTGCTTTTACTTTTAGCGCACATGCAACAATTCGCGGTACTTCGGAAGCGGCCATACGTGGTCGTCGACCATGACTTCTAGAAGGTCTACTTGCTTCCTCATCTCATCAAGCAGAGGGACAAGAGTGCTCGTGTCTTTGGCCGCGACGATAAGGTTGGATGAGTGGCACAACTTGCTCTTTTCGTCCACTGCCTCGATCGCGGCGATGGTGTTTTCGATGGCGCTGTTAATCCTGTTGAGCAGGGTTGCTTGCCGTAGAGTTTTCTCCCCAGAGACTGCATTCGTGGCCCCAATGGAGCGACTGACTTCTCCTTGATATTTGATGGCCGCAGGAATGATCATAGTCCTTGCCATCTCAACAGCTGTCCGCGCTTCAATTTCGATTTGCTTGACATAGAGTTCGAGATAGGCTAGCCCTCTTGCAGAATGCTCTTCCGGGCTGAGGACCCCAGTCTTTGCAAACAGCTCCCTATTCTTCTCAGACAAGAAAGCCTCCAGAGCCATCGGCGCATTCTTCAGCGCCGGAAGGCCTCTTTCGGAAGCTTCCTGCCTCCATTCTGCGCTGTAATTGTTCCCGTTGAAGACGACACGGAAATGCTTTTGAAGCAAGTGCTTTAGTGTCTCCCTCACAGCGCCCAACCCTGCAGAATCGATCATGGCTGACATCGCGTTAAGAGCATCGGTCATTGCCACGTTCAGGATCGTAACCGTCCTCGCGCAAGCCTGAGCAGACCCAACTGCGCGGAATTCGAATTTATTGCCTGATATGTCAATATCATCTGAGGGGCAGGTGACCTGTGAAAGCAAAGGGGGAGGTGCGATTGCGATCAGTGGAGTCGCGGGCAACCTCAGGCAGGCACTTTGCAAGCGCGATCGTCTCCGGGAGTTTCTCCAAGGGAAGTAGAGGAAGGCTTGCAAATTGGCGGAGCTCATTTTCGAGGGCAGAGCCCAAGAACACGGAGATGATAGGGGGAGGAGCTCTGACTGCGTCAGTATGATCAAGGCTAACGCCATACTCATGGGCACCAAGGCGGTGGTCGTTGGCCGCGGTGGCGATACTAGCGCGGATGAGATCGGCATGGTCGTCGACGGCCTTGATGACGGCCGTGCAGAACGCCAGGAAGCGGAGGTTTCCAATGGCGTCATTTCCTGGGTCGAGGAGGTTGACGCCATCGTCAGTGGCGAGGGACCAATTGTTGTGTTTGCCAGAGCCGTTGACCCCGCGAAAAGGTTTCTCGTGGAGGAGACACTCGAGTCCGTGGCGGTGCGACACTTCGCGAAGAACGGACATGAGGAGCATGTTGTGGTCGCACGCGGTGTTGGACTGCTCACGTCAAGACGGCGTTTTGTCTTTGCTACCTCTTCAAATACTGGCGCCATCTCGTACTGGCCAGGCGCAACTTCATTGTGGCGAGTCTTCATGGGCACCCCGAGCAGCCACATCGCCTTTTCGACCTCTTGAATGCAAGCAATCACACGAGGAGGCATCGTGGCGTAGTAGTGGTCCTCCATCTCTTGGCCACGAGAGGGCGGGGCACCAAAGATTGTGCGACCGGTTGCTTAAGTTGTCAGTTGATGAGAAACAGGAGAAATTCTCACCGACGAGGTCAGGGCGGGAGAGGAAGAGCTGGCGGTCGATAAGGAAGAATTCTTGCTCCGCGCCAAGGGTTGATGCGACGCTGCGGACGTGCTTGTCGCCGAGGAGGTGAAGAAGCTTCACGGCTGCAGCGGAAACAGAAGCCTCGGAGCGGTACAGGGGCACCTTTGGTTGTGAGCGAGATCAAAGGCCCGCCGCACCTTATTGTCAAGCGAGTCGCCCTTCCAGGACACGAACACGGAGGGGATGCAAAGCGTGTTGCCGTTTTCGCGCCTCTGGATGAAAGGAGGTGAATTTGGGTCCCAAATCGTGTACGCTCGGGCAAAGGAGCACCCTCTCGTACCCCCATTCGGGAACGAAGATCCGTCGCCCTCGCCCCTGAGGAGAGCAGAGCCAGAGAAGTCCATGACAGGCCTTCCAGACGCGGCCAACGAAGAAAACAGCGCGTCATGCTTCTCCGCCGTGGCGTCATTGAGCGGTTGGAACCAATGCGCGTAGTGCGTCGCGTCCCGTTCGAGCGCCCAGTTGCGCATCGCCTGCGCAATGTTGTCGGCAAGCGATTCGGGGATGCCACGCCAATCCTTGGAGGCAACAAAGGACTTGAATTGCTTCCTACAGGAGGAAGGAAGCAGGGCAACGAGCTTGTCGTTGGAGAGCACGTCGTCGGCGAAGTGGGCCTGGAGGTCGAAGTCGCTGAGGTGGGGGGCCTGCGCGGCCGGGGCGGTGGCCTTGATTTCGGCGGCGGAGATTCTGTCGATTTTGAGCATTGCTTGTTGAACTTGAACTTGGTTGAGTTGAAGATGCCAAATGCGTGGGCGTATTTATAGAAAAGGCCACGGGTCAGCTGCGAGGACTGTCAGCCGCACAATTTGGCCTGAACAGCCAACTGAACCCAATGGGGTGCCCGCGGAACTGAATGAGGATTCGTGAATCAATGAAGAGGCGCGTGCTTGTGGTCTCCGCGGTGTACCACTATTCAACTATTTATAGATTTAATAGTACGGGTTAGTCCGACACCACCCACTTCGTCGTGCCATGACTCGCTTCGACCGTCGAGACTCTCTCCCGCATGAGGCTATTCTCTATGAAACTGCAGCAGCCGAGTCAATTCGACGAGATCTACAAGATCCTATGTTTGAAATTTCGAAAACCAGCCTCGAAGTGTCTGCTTGGTTGAGTCCTGCTGACCCGCCCGCTTCCTTGGAGCCCTTTCGAGCTCAAACTTCACAAGTCGCCTCCATTTTCTACGCCGTGGTCCAATCAACAATCGCCTTCACATACAATTCAAATATCGTTTGGAGAGGAGCTTCCACAACTTGCATCGACACGGTTTTCCTCTTCCTCCTCTTTCGCCTTGTCGTTATATGCGCAACTCTTCTGCACGAGACCTGCCACGCATTGGCCTTTGCAGCCCTGTTCCCTTCTTGTCGAACCCTCCAGTTCCTAGCTTCAAACTGCCTTGGAAACATCCCAGCGCGCACGTGGCTGTCGTTCGCTGCCAACCCCCTTGCGGATCCCCATGCCCTTGGCCACCCGCACGTTCGCTCCCCGCCATCTCTCCTTCCTCTGCCACTTCCCACCGACGCGATCATTCGAAATTCGGGCTGGCTGTCTTCTGTGGCCGTCCTCTCCTGGCTGGCAACGTTTGACCATTGGACCCCAGCCCTTGCTGCCACAGCCCTTGGGTTCGCAGCTGCAGCAGCTGCAGGCGTGGCGACAGATCTTATTTCGCCCTTACCTTCGTCATTCCGGTGTGGTAACTTTGGCATTCTGATTGCGCAAGCGATAACGTCAATGGGACGCGTGCGCGGCGGGCTTGACGTTTTTGCAGTCATGCAGCGCCTTGCCGCCGTCACGATGGTGAGGGGGGGTCAGTCCGGCGGCGTCGCGACTGTTGTCTATGACAAGTCCAAGTGTCCTCAAGTCCTTCGAAGCCGCGTTGTCAACGGCAAGCGAACAGACCTCTCCCGCCTCCTCATCTTCGTCGCCAAGGCTAAATGGGTCCTCCACCTCATTTTTAACGCCCTCCGCCTCAGCTGGTGCCGCGGGGCGACCCCCGTGATGCGAGAAGAGGGGACGTCGGAGCGATCGGCACGGTTTCATTGCTTCCTGGGGCACACTCGCTTCGCAACTTCGAGCCTGATAAAAGCAACGGAAACCCACCCGCACATTTGGTCGCCAATGCATGAAGTCTCATTCTGGTGCGTTGGAAGCGAAGGGAATGTCATTCGAAGAGACGCTCGTCTGTGTAACTTTCTCACGCACAACGGCGACTTCGACGCCTATGAAATTGGGGGCGTCGAGGTGACACATCAAGAAGTCGGGCAGTTGATGGCAAAGGTCCTCGGAGTTAGTAACAGAACCCTCTGCGATTCTGTTAAACTTGCGGCTTTGGTCGACTTTCGCCGCACCGCCGGGGTATGGGCACACAGCCTTCGCTTCGCGTATTATTCCGCAATTATCGAAGAGACAAAATCAGTCGATCTTGATAGCTCTTACCGCCTAACCCCCCCATCGCTCCGCTCGGCCTCAGCTGCCCTCGACGAAGTCTTTCGAAAGTACACAACCGACGCCGCATCCGCAATCGCAGAGCGCTTCCCACCCCCGCTTGCATTTGCCCTCGTCGGCGCAGAGTCCCGATGGGCATTCCTCTCGGGCACCCACTTTGCTTCCCCATTAACCCGCGAAGTTTGCGAAGCGATTCGCGTCCATCTCCCCACCGCAGCGCAGCACCTCGCAGACGCGGTCGCCGCAGCCACAGTAGCTGCATTCTTTGAAAATGGCCTCTTCTCGTCTCTCTGCGCAATCCTAAGGGCTTCCAAAGGGTCCTTCGGCGTTGCAGCAGCCTCAACCCTGGACGGGGGTAGGGTCATCATTTTGTCCCTCAATCAGCCCATGGCGCTCGGGTTCTTCCCCCGAGATCGCGCCGTCGTCTACGGCTCTGAAATTGAGGCGCTTAAGGTACCCCTTGGCGACGACGGACGTGGCGGGAAAGCTTACATCTCCCATCGCTGGGACCTCGACGGTGCGGGGGAGGGGGTTGAGGTGACGCTTTTCGATGCCGCCGAGGCGAGATTGTGGTCAGAGCGCTTGAGTCCCGCGCGATCTGATGGGGTACATGATGAAGTCTACTTCCCATTCAAAACGGGGGGCTACGTGTCGCTACGCGTCCGAGCGCTGCATGACGCTAAGAATACATCTTTCGCTTCGCTCCGTAAATCAAAGCGTCTGATCCCTCTCAACAACAACCCCTACGTCCCACTTTCTCAGCGCCTTCAGCCCGACGACGTCGTGGCCGCCGACCTGCGCGACATCCCCCGCATCCTCGTCAAAGTGCGCGACGACTGGCGGGACGCGTCATCCCTCAACGCACAGACGGCGCGCGCGATGTGCGACTTCCTCCTCCAGCGCATCGGCCGAGGCGATGAAGGCGCCACTCGCACTCCTGTTGATGTCCTCATCACAGGCGTGGAGGCGAGCTTGTGGCTTGGAGAGCACTTTGGCGCTTCGCTTCAATCCCTCTTTCCCGCGCTGCGCGTGAGCGTCCTCAGCGCAAACAAAGTCATCGCCTCCTACGGCAACATCGCCGGCGCCATCGCAACCCCCGGCTTCAGCTTCTCCTCCCTCACAAACGGCCTTGAATCGGCAGTCGTCCTCGTCCTCTCCCACAGCGGCGAGACGTTCCCCTCCCTCCACGCCGCACGCATCCTCGCGCAGATTTGCCCCAGCCGCGTCTTCGTCATGGCGGCGATGCTCGACACAAAAATGGCGGGCGTTGTTGGCCAGGGCCTCCACCCCTCCGCTCCATTCACCCGCCGCGTATTCTCCACCCACAGCCCCTGGACGCCAGCTGAGCCCCTGACCGTCTCAACCGCCGCGATGCATCAGACCCTCACAGAGCTCCTCCTTTTCCTTGCGCGCAACGTTCGCGCGCACGTCACACACGGCGAGATGCGGCCGTTGGGGTTGCGCCTCTCGGGAGAAGAGGTGGCGGCTGTCGACGAGGTTGTGGACAAAACCTGCGCCGTAGCTGCACCGGAAATCGTCGGATACGACGCATATGGCAACGCCGTGAGCTCGCGAGTTAATCGGCGCATCGACGCGACCGCGGCGCATTGGGCGCAACACGTCCTGGAGGCGCCAACCGCGTGGGCGATGTCGGCGACGTACATCGCCGTAACGCTATTTACGTCGGCGCCGGTCAAAGCGCTCGGGAGGTACATTGCCAGCGCGTACGGAATGGGCGCGTCGTCGAGGGAGGCGCTGGATAAGTTTTGCACCGCCGCTGACGTCGTCATCTACTGCTTCCTCCCCCTCCTCATGGCCGCGCTCCTCCGAGTTCTCCAGCGACGACAATTTGCGGCACGGTTGGGCCGCCGCACGCTTGTCATCGCCGACGTCCCCTACGTCCATCAACTTCTTGAAAATTACGTCAGCAAGCTCGTACGCGCCGTTTCAAACCCCCACTCACCAGCCAGTTTGCCCTCGCCTTCTCCATCGCCACAATCGACGTCCATGGTGGCAACCCGACGGACCACTTCGTCCACAGATTCACCCACAGAGTCATGCGCGGCGTCCTCGTCGCCGTTGGACGGCCCGACGGGAGGATGTGCTCGCAGAGTCGCCTCGAGGCGTGGGTCCTCATGAGCCTCATGCAGGCGCGATGCATTACGAACCTTGGAGCCGGTCCGGAGATTCTTTCGATTGGTGCGTTGAGATCAAACACAGCGGGTTCTGACTGCCGCAGGGCACAATCCATTCCGCAACAAGCGAACCATGGATCTTAGCATAACATTGCCGACCCACCGCCGCGCATTTCTCTGCGAGGCACTCGCAGGCGTCGACGCCGCATGCAGCGAGCCGATGAAGCGCGTTGCGGCCACAAACTCCCTTCTTGCAGCTCAAAGCGAGCGCGGTTGGGGACTCTTTGCTAAAAATGCGGCAGCCGTCGGCCAGAAGATGCGCCCAGAGCTCGAGGCAGTGAAGGGGCTGCTGGAAATGCACGAGGGGTGCGACGCTGGCGAGAGGCCGAAGGCTGCAGATGTGAAGGCGTTGTTGTGGTCGCAGGCTTTTATGGAGCAGCTTACTGAGGACAGAGCGTTGTCATTTGAGAGGTACTTGTCTCAGCTCGTGCTATACCACGGCATCGCGAAGAGGGTCGCGAGGTTTCCGTTGCTGTGGTATTCAACGTGGAGAAGCCAGAGCTCCCTCCGCATTGCAACTACAGCGGCTCCAGTTAGCGCCGCGGACTTGCCCAAAGCGTGGAGAGACGTGGATGCAGAAATTGACTACTTGCGAGAGAGGGAACGAAGTGAGGCTTGGACGGGTGGCGAAAAGAGCCTCTTGAAGGCTGCCTTTGCGCTCGTGCAGAGGATCGGAACGAGCGACCACTACCGAGAGGAGCTTCAAGAGACCAATCGTGCCTCTCCAATACTCGTGCACGATGTCGTGTAACAATCCAGCCATTGTAACGATCCGCTTCTTCATTGGTACAGCAGTCGAAAATAGCAAGGGACTATCGCTGCGTTCGGCTTAGACCCCACTCGGACATGTCTGGCTCGTTTTGGGATGATTTGCTGTCGTATTACACGGTCAAGGTGAAGTTTTTATTCTTCTCGTTGTGACATGGAAGATGATCAAGGTGAGGAACAAGAAGATCGGGGTGCTGAACTGGATCTTGAGAATTGTCATCGTGGTGTACATCTTCGGATGGATTCTGTGGACGAAGCAGCAGCATTTGGAAAAGATCGAGCCAACAGGGGCTATGAGAGTGACGGCCAAAGCGGTATGAGTCTATGGCACTCTATTCTGATAGTCAGCCTCATAAGTACTTGCCCGGGACACTCCCGTACTGCAATTCGAGCTATACGACTGAGAAGCACTGCCGATACCTAGACGAAATGTCTGCCGTGTATCCGTCTCCGACAACCTCCCTGTTCATGTCCACTTATGTTAAAATGGAGAAGCAATCCCTGCCAAAGGAATGTCCGACAGCTTCCGATCCAAAATGCAAGCTTCACACGACCGAAGCGACGTCGTTCATGGTTGCTGAGCCAGAGTACTTCACAGTTGTCCCCCGTTGGCCTCCCTCATCCCTCAGATTGCTATCAATCACGACATGTACGCGCACCCTTTTCACATCTCCCTTTCAAACACCGAAATGGCCGGCGAGCTCGTTGGCGTCGACGGCAATGCAATTGACCCGTGCTCGGGTCTCCAACTCTCCTTGCCCCCTCACTCCGCAGTGTACCCGAGCCACATGGAATGCCCAAAACTCGTTCGGGACTTTGGCCTTCGCAACGCCACAGACGTGCTGCCTCTCAAAGCGCTTCTCAAAGCCGGGGGGGTGGATGACCTCGACGAAATAAGTTTGCATCTCCGTTCAGCCACGCTGACGCCGTAGCTGAGGTAGTCAATGTGATTGGTCACACGAAGAAAGGTGCGATCCGCCGCGAAGGTGCTGTGCTTGTTGTCAGCATCGAGTACTCCAACTTGCACACGACGTCGCTGGATGAGTTCCGTTACAAGTACCGCGTCGAGCGGCTGCGGCGGATGGAGTTCAAAGAGGAGCAGGAGATCCTCAACCCCGCCGCACTTGCGTTCAATGAGAGGCTTGTCCTTGACCGCCACGGCGTCAAGCTCAAGTTTATCTTCACGGGCACCCTCCCACCCTCTCCATCTCACCCCCAAAGGTCTCGTCGGCGAATTCGATGTCCTGCGGTTTTTCGTCGCGCTCATTTCGGGCGCGGGGCTGATGGTTGTTGTCACGATCGTGATGGACTTCTACATCACTCACTTCTCCGAAAATAGCGAGCGCTATTACGCTGCCAAGTACAAGCCAGTGAGCCCGCCAAAATTCCATGGCGCTCACCCCCCCAGGTCAAAGGCGTCGGTGAGTACGAACCCATTGGCGACGACGAGGGCGCGAAAGTTATTGTGGCAAGCGGGATAGAGGAGTCGAAGCCGCTGCTGACGAAGCGGACGGCAACGTCACCAGAGGGGTCGTTCGCTTAAGCCGTTTGATGGATGTACACAATGTAATTTATTGAAGGTAGCCGCCGTTCTTTTTTGCAAAAAGGCTTGTTAGGAACATAAAAAGGAAGAAAATTAGAGTCGAACAGGTGATGATGGCCATGTTCTGGCGAGTAAGGGGGGGGGGGAGGGGCACGTACGGTCGAGGATTGCTCCTTTTCGTCTTTGTCGTCCTTCCTGCCTTTGGTGGCTTTGCTGCTCTCGCTTTTCTCTAGCGTGTTCACGGCGTATATGAACGTCATTGCAAGCGCTAGGTCTGAGACTGTCAGCATGGGACGGGGGGGGGGGGTACAGAGAGTTGAGGCGAAGAAGCCTTCGAATTGAAGCTGCTGGTGGGGGTGCCAGTGAATGAACGACACCTCCCTGCGCCGTAAAGAAGATCGAGGGGGGGGTGGTACCCATTGTGGGGGTTGTGCGCAGCGGCGGGGGGGTTGTGGATGACCGTCCACGTGAAGCCCGACGTCATCACCCACCAGATAAGGAAGGCGATGGCGACGTAGAAGGTTGGGGAGGTGTACATGTGCGGCATGAACTTAACAATTGCAATCGCTTAAAAAGTTAACGAGGAGGCGACAAAGTGAACCCGCGACGATGGCGAGGACGACGATGACGCCGCTGCCGCCGCCGCTCTTTTCTTGTTTTGGCGCGTTGATGCCTTTTGTAGAGACGCGGAAGGACTGGCGGAGGTGAGAGGGGTTTGAGCGGCGGGGGGTACAGGTACGTTGGCTTTCTCCTTCACAAAGGCGGCGATGCCATTTGCCGTCCAGCTGGACTGCTGCTGCAAGTTGATGGCGTCCTGAGGGGTCACTGATGTGTTTGTTGACAAGACACTTTTTCCTCAAAAAGGGCCTTCGTGACCAGAGCTTTGGCTGAATTAGCGGCCGGGATGTGGACGAGATAGGGCATGAACTTGGGGTTACACTTCGGCTGGTGAGAGAGTCGAAACCAGCGGCAGACCTCTTGAAACGACTCTCGTGCGTTGTCGATGAGCATGCGGACGAAGAAGACGTCGGACCCGTCTTTAAAATTGGCCCAGTAGGACTTTGCAACGGCTTCAAACTGTGGCTCTAAGTGCCTGGGTCGTGAGCTGTGCCGCAATTCTTTCAACTCGCAGTGGCTGCAGCCAAATCGAGAGTCTTTGGCGGAAAAGAGAAGAAACACGTGGAAAGGACGGGGAATTTTCTTCAAATACTTCTTGAAGTCATCGCTGCGAGGTTACGACGGTATCCCCAATGAGAGGACTTGGAAAAGTCTATCACAGCATTGACCTTGCTTCTTGCAGCCAGCTCATCCGCCCTTTTGTATCCTGCCTTCAATTTCTCATCTGCCTTCACTATGGAGAGCAGCTGCAGTGTCATTCACGAATCTAGATTCCTCACGGCAAGGGAGAGGACCACAGTGCGAAGGATGCTCATGGCAAGAGATAAAAGCGACAATCCGCAAACTTTACTGAGGTAAACCTTATTCGAAGGAAGTCTCTGCTTGTGCCTCAGCAGAGGAGTCCCCAGACGCTGCAAGATCCGGGGCCTTCTCGCCAGCTGTCTTAGCTTCCGCCAAGGAAGCTTCCAGGGCAGCGATCTTGGCCGCAGCGTTGTCGAGTTGCAACTTGAACGCAGCCTCCACGGCATGGAACTTCTGCTCAGCCTCGCCACGCGCTGCTTCCTCCGCAGCAAGCTTCGCTTGAAGTTCAGATGAAGCCTTCGCAGCATGCGCCTCCGCGTCAGCAGCCTTCTGCTGCGCAGCAGCAAGAGAATCTTGCAGTTCTCCAGCGGCAGCCGACGCAGACTTCAGGGTCTCAATCGTGTTCATTGCGGAAGCAAGAGCGGCCTGGGACGTTGCGAGGTCACCCTTTGCAGCTTCGGCGCCAGCACTGACCTGAGCAAGAGCTCCTTCCAAGGAAGCAACCTTTGTCGCAGCGTCGTCAAGCTGCGACTTGAACGAGGCCTCGACGTCGTGCAGCCTCTTCTCAACCTCGCCGCGTGCTGCTTCCTCCTCAGCAAGCTTCACCTGAAGTTGAGCTGAAGCCTTCTCCGCGTCAGCGACCTTTTGCTGCATAGCGGCAAGGGACGCTTGCATCTCTCCAGCTCCAGCCGATGCAGATTTCAGGGTCTCAATCGCTTCATTTGCAGCAGCAAGAGCGGCCTGGGAGGTTGCCAGGTCCGCAGTCGCAGTGTCAGATCCAGATTTCGCCTGAGCCAATGATGCCTCGAGAAGAGCAACCTTGGCTGCGGCTTCGTCGAGCTGCGCCTTGAACGAAGCCTCTTGATCCTGAATCTTTTGCTTTAGAGGCGCCACGCCTGCCGCCGCCTCAGCGACCTTGCTCTCAAGATCCTTCGCGTGAGCTTCCTTGAGGGCGGAGATGGATTGGTGCAAGTCTTTCTCTTTCGAGAGCACTTCGCCCATCGCAAGCTCCAGCTGCTTTCCCTTTTCCTCCGCAGCCGCAAGTGCTTGCGACACCGACTTTGCAGTTGAGCTTTCCTCTTCTATCTTCTTCCGAGCATCTTCAAGAGCTGCTTCTAGTTCACGTACTCTGTCGCTGGCTGCAGAAACAGCGGCGTCTGCAGCAGCCTCAGCTTTCTCTTCAACTATCGCAGCAGCGGAAGTTGAGCCCTGGAATATTACAAAAACTGGACACTAGAAACGCATGATTACGTTAGGTTGCGGGGCAGAGGGCGCTTTCTGCTGCATTAGTCGTAAGAAAAAGAATCCGCACGACCTCGTCAGAGCAGCCGGAGCAGAGCATCTTCTTCACTTCTTTGATGTGCTTGGAGCACATCATCCCCCCGCATCCGTTGCACGCCTTACCTTTTGAGAACATAGAAAACTTGGATGAGCACGAAGCGCAAGTCGACATCAAGCTCTGTGAAGAGACCACCTCGAGACCTCTAAAGAATAGAAAATAGAGCATGTTGTTGTCATCGCAGGGTTTACTCGTTTAGCAACGGCAACCAACATTCGGAATGCATCCTTCGCCAGGCTTGCAGCACTCAACTTTTCCAGGGAGATAATGGCACTCAACGCGACCGCTGGGGCATGCATCAACAATGTTAGAGTTGGAAAATGAGGAGCGCGCAGTTCGGGTGTGACTGACACCAACAAGAGGATCAATCACTTGTTTCCATTCCGCGACTGTCCACCAAGATTCAGCAGCAACTGGAACACCGTTGACGAAGAAGGTGGGTGTACCGGAAACGCCGCGAGAACAGCCATACTTCCATGAGATGCGGGCATCCATGTTGCGATCAGAATTCTTCATTCCAGCTAGAAACACATCATAGGAAACTCCCGCTGAAGCAGCAATATCGGAAAGTCGCGCAACAACGTCAGCCTCGGTCAGATTGGATGCCGCGGACCCGAACTCGTCCATGACGCTGTAGATCCCAGTGGCAAACGGAACGAAGTTCTCTTCCTTCACTGCAGAGACAACCGCAGCTGCCTTGAACATGAGATGACATTTCTGGAACATGACCTGAGCAACTAGGAAGGCGTTACGATGGTAAGGGAGGGGGAACACGTGAAACGTCATGCGGAGCTTGGCGGCATCATACACTTTCGAGAGCTTGACAAGAGTAGGAAACGCTTCTTGGCAATCTGGGAAGAAGGGTATCAGCCAACTGAATACTTCCATAAGGTAAATAGCAATATAGGGTCATTTTCATGACAAAGAAGAACCGAGGGCCCACGAATGGCCCGAAATGGAGTCGCAGCTTGGCTGACTTACCGGGACACAACAAGTCGATGAATGCGTCAATCTGAACCAAGGCGGATGCAGACCCGATGGAGTGACCATCAGGGCGCTTTGGGATAGGGATCTGCGCAGCCACAATGGAAAGCGCGACAAGGAAGACAGCAGACTTCAGCATGACCAACAAATGGGCAGAAGTTAAAGACTCTTTTTAAAATTGGATGAGATGTCTGTGTCGGAGCACGTAGACTCTTTGAAAACACAAGCCTATGGATCGCTGCGGTGGCTGTCAGAAAGGTCCTCCAAGAAAGGGGAATCCGAACCGAGGACCGGCGTCAACGGGGCCATTTCGCATCTCTTACAAGGAGTGCACAAAGCGCTCCGAATATTGTCCGCAAGCTGTGCTGCAATTTCTTCCATTATTCCAACTCCCGATGCGTCAGTGCACGACGTCGTATCGTCCCTTGTACAGGCAGCAGAGATAGTAGCTGCGTCCCTTTGCGATCCTGTTGTGCGAGATGTTGCCATCTCCGACGTAACCTTTGAGGTGGCTATTTTCTTCAAATCTAATGATAAAGGAAGTCCTTGGTTCAGGAGCCTTCTCTACAGTCAGATCCGCTACTTTGTCGACTGCAGTCGCTGTGAAATCATACAAAGTCAACTCATCGGATTACATGGAGTCTTTTCGGAATGAGCTCGAGGTTTTGAGGTGCATGTCCCAGTTTTTTGCTGATCCGGAAGGCTCGTTAGTTCTAATCCATCCATTGTGAAGCCCATCGCAGTGTGTCTTGCTCTCCCGGATATTCATTTATTATTAGAGAGAGTTAACGGGTCCTCTCTAGATGCGTTCATAGCAAGATCTCCGTCCACTAGAGCTGAACAGAATCTGTCGGACCAGACAAAACTGTCAGTTGCTCTGCAGCTGTCTCGTGCAATGTCAGGTGTTCATGATTGTGGGGTCCTTCATCGAGACCTGAAGCCCTCAAATGTTATGATTGATACTTATGGTCATGTTCGGCTTATTGACTTTGGGCTTGCTATTGAAGCCCGTCGAGTCACCGAGAGATCCTCTCAAGCTGGCACTCTTGCTTACGCTGCGCCTGAAATTTTGAATCGCGCGATGTGTTCATCCAGCGCGTCGGATGTGTACAGGTGCCCTTTCTTGAGCCAGCCTGATCGTTTCAGTTTCGGTGTTCTGTTGTGGGAATTCGTGTCAGGGTTTGAAGCTTGGGGAGGATTTTCGTGCGACGAGTTAGTTAGAATTGCGAAGAACAAAGGATTTCAGCCCTTCTTTGATTCTTCTATTTCAGAACCAATGAAGGCCTTGATCCGGAAATGCACAGCACAAAGCCCATCCGACAGACCAACCTTCAAGGATGTGTACCGAGACCTGCAACGAATGGGAGCAACCATGCCGCAACCAAGACCTCCTCCAATGTATGAAACAATCAGTATGTTCTAAATACAGACGTGAAAGATTTGAAACCCACAACGACGACTAAATAAAAAATTCTTTTTGATAAGTTTAATTCGTTGATCAACATGATTTTGGAGCCTCTTCGGAGGTCATCCGTTAAAATTGGAACGATACAGAGAAGATTAGCATGGCCCCTGCGCAAGGATGACACGCAAAAATCGAGAAGTGTATCGTCTTTTTTGTTCTTGTTTTGCCGTCCGACACTGCTGGCGAGCTCCATCCTCCCCTCCCCGTCCCCTTCGGCCCTCTCCTCTTGCCTAGGGCGCCACACCTACTACGCCTTGCGCATGGCCGCCATGCCGTCGGCGAGTTCGCCAGCCTCTGCGAGTTCGCCAGCCTCTGCGCGCTCGCCGGCGATGCTCACGGCCCCGTCCTATCCCGCACCGTGGGTCGCCTCTCTGCCTCCGCGTGTTTGAATCTCGCGTC
>JAIYDP010000415.1 GCA_027487435.1 Verrucomicrobiaceae bacterium
GAGAGAAAAAAATCGGAGTTACGTAATATGTGGTTTGATTCATAGCCCCGTAAGGTAGCAAGCAAAGTCACGTTGTCGAAAAATATTTCCATCACAAAAATCGCGAAGCCCTTCATTTGTTATACCCGACAAACGCCAAGCGCGTGTGCGGCTATGCTAGAGAATAAATTCCCATGATTTCTCTCTTGCCAGTTGGCCTCCTGATGAGTAGGAAATCATTAGTTATGAAACACATCCGATTACTCCACATTCTTGTTGTCACAGGACTTCTCAGCGCAGCCCATTCCGCAGAGCCGATCAACACCACTTGTCCGATCAAAGGATCTGAAATCGCTGGTAAGAAAACCTCTTCCATCGAAGTCGGTTTCTGCTGCGAAAAATGCAAAGAGAAGTTTGACAAAGCACCAAAAGATTTCCTCAAACAAGTCGCCGAAGCGGCTGAAGGCAAATGCCCCGTAAGCGGTAAGGCCGTGTCTGCTGATGCGAAATCGACCATTCAGGTAGGAACTTGCTGCAACTCCTGCAAAGGAAAGTTCGATGCCGAGCCGAAAAAATTCCTCGGCACGCTCAAGTAATTTGCGAGATGCCTCAACGATGAGAGGCAATGGACTTGGTGTGTTTGCCGTTGAGCTCAGCCACGGATAAAATAACTAAGGTTTTCCAGTTCGGAAGCAAGGTCAACATGATTGACAACGACTTCGGATGGCACCTCCAAGATGGCTGGTGAAAAGTTGAGGATGCCTTGGATTCCAGCTCTCACGAGCGTATTGGTCACGCCTTGAGCGAATTCAGCTGGCACACAGAGAATGGCAAGTTTGACAAGGTGTAAGTGGATAAATCCTTCGAGTTCTTCTTCATGATGGAGTGGCACCTTGATTCCGCGAGATGAAGCAGCCGCGAGATCCGAATCGAATGCAGCAATCACTTCAAAGCCTTCTTTTTGAAAACCTTGGTAGCGGAGAAGTGCCGATCCGAGATTTCCCGCGCCCACCAACACCACCGGACGGAGTTTTTCTTGGCGCAGTGCTTCGCGCAAAGCAGTGACGAGAGTACCTACCGGATATCCGAGGCCACGAGTTCCCCACTGTCCCAAGTAAGCGATGTCTTTCCGTAACTGGGAGGAATTCACTCCAGCAGCTTTCGCTAGAGTCGAGGAACTGACCGTGTCATGGCCATTGTCCGCCAAACGCTGCAAGCAGCGATGGTAAGTAGAAAGCCGATAGATGACTTTTTTGGGCAGGGGAGCCTTGTCCATAGGCTGGTGGATGGTTGGTTGAGCAATGTAGGAAAATCAAGCGCCGGGTAACTCGATAAATCCTTCTAGTTTACGAATCCGTGTGGGGTGACGCATCTTCCGAAGAGCTTTGGCTTCAATCTGACGAATCCGTTCGCGGGTAACTTGGAATTGACGACCGACTTCTTCGAGTGTGCGGCTGTATCCGTCTTTGAGGCCAAAACGTTGCTCCAAGACTTCGCGTTCACGCTCGGTGAGACTGTCGAGAACGTCTTTGATTTTATCCTTGAGCATGGAGAAACCGGCTTCTTCCATGGGATTATCGGCAGATTTGTCTTCGATGAAATCGCCAAAAGAGGTGTCATCGCTATCGCCAACAGGTGCTTGAAGAGAAATCGGCTGTTGCGCCATTTTGAGAACAGCGCGGACACGCTCGACGGGCAAGTGAATTTCCTCGGCGATTTCCTCGGGAGATGGCTCACGTCCGTATTCTTGGACAAGTTGTTTCTGCACACGCATCAACTTGTTAATGGTCTCGATCATGTGGACCGGAATCCGGATGGTGCGAGCTTGGTCAGCGATGGAACGAGTGATGGCCTGCCGGATCCACCATGTGGCGTAGGTGGAGAATTTGTAACCACGGCGGTATTCAAACTTCTCCACAGCTTTCATCAGACCCATGTTGCCTTCTTGAATCAAATCGAGGAACGAAAGTCCACGGTTTGTGTATTTTTTTGCAATGGAAATCACCAATCGTAGGTTGGCCTCGACCATTTCATCTTTCGCCTTGCGTGCCATACGCAGCCAGTGACGAAGGTTGCGATGGGCTTCATCAAAGGACTCGATGCTCTGCCAAGAATGCTGTTGCAGTTCGCGAAGGATGTTGATGGAGGCTTTGTCGTCGGGATGCTGGGCAATTTTTTTGGAATATTTCCAAAATTTCTGTTGGTATTCTTCGACGCGTTCGCAGAAATCTTCGATGATTTTCTGTTTGAAGTAGAATTTGATGTAGTGACGATTGAGGTTGGCGACACTTTTTTCAAAGTCCTCTTGAAGCTTTTTGATGCCGCGTGCACTCTTTGATGTGAGCTGGCGATAGACATCGTCGATTTCAGCGTGAAGGTTTTTCAATTGCTCACACTGGCGCGGCAGGCCTTTCATGTAGCGTTCGCGGCTCTCAATTTTCTTGTCAAGGATCACGCGGTCAAAGCGCTCTTTGCCTTTGACGAGCTTGTCAGCCAGATCGAGGTAGTCGGATTGCACGAAGCCGAAAAGATTGAGGTGACGAGCGACTTCGATTTCTGCGTCTTCGATGCGCTTGCTGATTTCAACTTCTTGTTCGCGGGTAAGCAAAGGCACTTGACCCATCTGCTTGAGATACATGCGAACAGGGTCATCGAGAATATCAAGCTTCTGCTCGCCTTTGTTATCGTCATCGTCAAGCTCGTCATCGCTGCGACGGTCTTTGAAACGATCGACTTCCGAGGCATCGATAATGTCAAACTCCATGGAACGCAGTTGCTCCATGATGGCGTCAACATCATTAGGATCAACGATGTTATTCGGAAGGATCTCGTTGATGTCGTCGTAGGTAAGATATTCTTGCTCTTTGGCAAGTTTGATGAGTTCACGGATCTTCTCTTGAATTTCTGGAGTATGAATTCTGGGACGATCTTTGACTTTCTTGCCTTTTAGCGCACCAACAGCGGCGGGTTCAGGTGTCGAAGCAACTTTCGCTGTAGCCTTGCTCGCTGGTGATGAAGAATTTTTCTCCTTAGAGGCAGTGGCGGGCTTTGCTACTGATTTCACAGGAACTGGTGCAAGGTCCTTAGCGGGTGCTTTTTTGACTGGTTTGGCAGCTACAGGCTTAGCAGGAACTGGTTTTGTAGCAGCTGTTTTCGCCGTCTTCTTGGAAGGAGCTGCTTTGGTAGTAGCGGGCTTCGAAGATGCTTTGGAAGATGACTTCGCAGCAGGCTTGGCACCAGAAGAGGCGCGGGCTTTTACAACAGTTTTGGCTACAGGTTTAGCTTTGTTTTTTGAAGGCGGATTCTTTTTATCTCCCATAATCGCGAATCGTGTGTCTGTGGTGAAAAACTCCCAGGGCAACTCAAAAGCGAGAGCCAGATATTATTAGGGCGCGCAAGCTAGTAACAGATAACCGATTCGTCAAGAAAGAAAATGAAATAAGTTTACAATTTTTCCCATACATGAGACACAGCGGCTTGTTTGGAAGCTTTATCGCGTGACTCCTCGGGACGAACTTTCCATGAAATTGATCAGATGAAGACAGTGAGGATTGGAAGCGGCTGTGGATGCTCGCAGAGAACTGAGCGTCGTGGCCATATTCTGATCTTTGCGCAAAAACAGCTTTTTGTAAGCATAGCGGAGA
>JAIYDP010000275.1 GCA_027487435.1 Verrucomicrobiaceae bacterium
CCCCCCCCTCCTCCGCCTTGACGATCGTCCGCTCCGCCACTTTCTCCCCCGCGAGCCGCCTTAGCGCGCGTTGCGTCCTTTCTTTTGAAGACCAATTTAATTCCTTTTTAGAGCATGAGAAAAATAAACTAACGAAGGAAATTAGAGCAATGCATCCACTTTGATAAAGGGTCAAAATTAATTAAATTGGGGCCAAGAGACAACGTTAACCCCCCCCCCCCCTCCGCCCGCGCACCATGGCCTTGCACAGCTGACGCTCGGAACACTCCCCCCCCCTCTTCTGGAGGAAATCAATCATCACCCCGACGTCAATCATCGTCTGGTCAACGTCTAAAAAATAAATTAAAGACGCCATTTAGAGCGACCAGAGCCTTTGGCAGCGACTGAATCTTGCGCCGCGTCGCCGTGCGCAACGCGGCGCGGAATTCCGCAGGACGCGGGTGTGACGTTGACGGCACGGAGGGGGGGGGTCTGAGGGCTGGCTGCGGCGAACTTGTGGATGCGGAGGACGTTTTGTGTGCGCGCTTTGGAGCCTCGCTGAGCGCGCTTCCTGCAGGGGCGTGAAAAAGAGAGGGGGGGGGGGGGGTAAGAAAGCGGCGGGGGCTCTAGGCGCGAGATAAAAACTAAAAGCGCTTTTTAAAATCTCTCGCTCACACGAGCCCGGCCTCCTCAAGCATCTTGGTGATGTAGAACATCGCGCGGTTGTCGTAGCGAAGCGTCTGCGTGAGCGTCGACTGAAGCACCCCCCCCCATCGCGCGCGGCCGATCATCTCGAGGACCGCAAATTGGTCCTCCCGCAGGGTGCAAGTCTCCTCCGTCAGGCCGAGGATGCTGAGGCGCACGGCGGCGCACGCAACGACGTGCGCTTGGGCGCCGGCGTCGGTTGGGAGGAAGTCCGCGAGGAGGGGGGGGAGGTCTGGGCGGTGGAGGGGGCGCGGTTGCGCGTCGTCTGGTGGGGGTTGGGGTTGGGATGGAGGGGGTACCAGTTGGGAGGATCTGCTTTGGTGAGGGGGGGCGGGGGATGAGATATGGCACTCTTTGAACGAAGTCGACTTTGTCCTTGGCGGCGATTAGCCGCGCGTAGAGGAACTGGCGGAAGAAGTCGTCAAGGTGGACGCCATGGTGTTGCTCCACAAGAACAAAAACGCTGCTGAGCAAGCATCCTTCAATGATAAGAAAATTCGCCTCAGATGGGTCACCTCGACGGCCTTCGAGAGCGATTTCTTCAATTGTCAACTTCCACAACTCATCCATTTCTAACAGCGAATTTCCACAAAATAACAATTCGAGATCCTACACTTCACAGTTCTCAAGCATTCCACACCATGATAAGGGGTGGTTTGTCAAGAGTGTGAGGCTTGGCGGATTGCTTCGAATCATTGACTTAAAAGCGCAAAGCCACATTTTTTTTTAACATGATGCATGAAGAATTTTGAGTATTGCTCGGTATGTCGAAGAAATCACAGCGATGGGAAAGGCCACAAGCTGCGCAAGTCGCACGCAGAGAAAGCCGTCGCAAGATTGCAGAAAGAAGTCATCCGCACTGCTGAGGCCCTGTTCTTTGTCAAGGGCAACGTCCACGTGTTGTCCCCTCAGCGGGCTACTTTTTGGTGCCACTTCTGCCAAGTGGAAATTGTCCATGATGTCAGCAGTCCGTCAGCGAGAGAAGATGGCGAAGACACTCTGCGAGTTCCCTTGTCCGCATGCTCCGTTGTCCCGCTGACCCTTCAGGTACGTCATCGTCGCCCATTTGGCGACATCAAGCCACTTCGCCAACGTCGCCGCGTTCATCAACGCGAACACGGCGCCCTCGCAGCTCAGCGCAAAGGAGTACCTCAGCAATTTGACCCTCACGTCAGAATCGCTGCACCAAGTACCCCCCCCCCCCCTTTGCTAAGGCCGCAGTTCATTCAAAAATTCAAAAAAAAGTCTGCCCCGCCGTGTGGGCCCCCCCTGTTCGGCCCCCCCCCCCCCCCCTTAACGCAAGTCGCTCCCGCAGCCGCAGCGCCGTTTTGGAACGACGTCGGCCCTGCAGTTGAGGTTGAGGACGAGCTGCCCCCCGACTCAGGGGGGGGGGGTGAAGTTCCACGCGCTATTTATAGCTTCGGGAAAGGTCTGACGCGGGTGAACGTACCTGCGTTGGGGCCAGGTGAAGGCAACGTCCATTCTGGGGCACCCCCCCCTTGGCTTGGGGAGGGGGGAGGGGCTGAGGCGGAGGTTGTGGCGGGCCGAAAGCGGCCGCGGCAGGGGAGGGGCAAGAGCGCTGCAGTTGTAAAGGAAGCTGTCGCGAAGCGAAGCGAAGGGAGGGAAGCGGAGGAGTGGATGCCTGACTTTGGGGGGGTTTGGCAAAGCGGCACCCGCAGGGACACGCTGCGGCACTTCCGAAGCGAAGCGAAGCGGGGGTTGAAGCTCCAAGCGCCTCCACTCGAAGGGGTGCCCCCTCCCCCTCGATGTGCCCCCCCCCTCTCACAGGCGCCACCTCTCGCACCCCCCCCCGCACCCGCCCATGCCCTCGGCATGCCTCCGCCTAAAGCCCCCCCATCTAACTTCTGCGCCATTCCGAAACAAGCCGACATTTTGACACCACCCCCCCCCAATCCACCCCCTCCGCCTCCATTGCCCCCACCTTTTCTTGAGGGGGGGGATAGTACCGAGGCGGCGAAGGAGGATGCGGTGCTGCGACGGAAGGAGGCTCTCCTCGCCCGGTTACGGGCGCAGGCTTAACAAAGCTCTAACAAGTTGGACTCAGCTTTTTACACTATGCAACAACTCGCGAACCCCCCCCCCCCCGCTCCTCCTGTTTACAACGCCTAGGAGGGCGACGGCAAAAGAAGGGAGAGGATCCACAGGGGCTGCGTGAAATTGATGAAATTGAACACAGCCATGGCGAAAATGTAGAGGGGGGGGGTGGAAAAGCCCTGGTGGAAGAACACGACGCAGAAAACGGCGATGTAGAGGGTGAAGTTGCCAATAAACGAGGCGCAGAACAGTTTGATGCGGCGCTCGATCTGGCGGATGCGGGGGGGGGGCTGTTGGAAGAAGGGGTTGCGCTCGACGTCGAGGAGGGGGCCGGAGGAAAGGTCGGAGGAGCGGCCGGGGCGGGTGACGACGCGGTGGGTGAGGTAGAGGGCGAGGGTGATGAGGATTGCAAAGAAGGTGGAGTGGACGGCGGCGAAGGTGATGCTGAAGGCGACGCGGAGGTTGAGGGCGGAGAGGATAAAGAGGAATATGTTAGAGCAGGCGTAGAGGAGGACGAGGAGGATGACGCGGCGGCGGATGGGCTCGAAGGAGATTTTGGAGGAGTGGTAGATTTGGAGGTAGAATGTGATGAGGGAGAGGATGGCGAAGTAGACGAAAATGAAGGGGATGCTCCACAGGGCAAGGACCCAGGTGCAATTGGGGCCGACCATGGCGTACGACACTTCGTACGCAATAAGGCCTGCGAGGTCGAAGATTATGGAGACGACGCAAGAGAAGTGGAGGTTCATGCGGAAGCGGCTCCGAGAGAGGAATTTTCGGAAGGAAAGGAGGGCGTAGATGAGAGTTGCAACGTACGTCGTGACGGCGATGCCAGAGACAATGCGGGCCGCAAGGGTCTCAAATATTGGCTCGAGACAGTCTGCTCCTGCGCAACCGTAGTGGCAGTTACTGGGCGTGCAGGACCTCGATTGGCTGCAATCTACTGCTCGGCAAGCACAGATGTCGTCATACATAACAGATTTTAGCATGTAACTTTAGAGTCAAGTGAAATGGGAACGCGTGGAGACAACAAGCGCTTCTTGCGATTCATTGGGGATTACAGCGCAGTGTCTGAATGGTCGGAGCGGTACGACTTGGACGCTCTCCTGAAGAAAAACGGAATTGTTGTCATTGACGACTTCCTGCCCGAACACGTTGCCAACGGGGCCCTCCGAGCCCTTGAAAACCATTCTGATTGGAACGAAACCCTCTCAGACCGCGACTACATAAGTAACCGTCTCCTCTCTGCTTCTCATGCCGAAGATAACAATATCAGCCACCGCTTCGTCAGCTCGAAAGCGTCGTCGGACGGGACGTTACAATCCATCCTCCGCATCATGTCCGTCCTTCGCCCCGAGGCGATCCCGTCCTTCTCCGCCGCAAAGTACGTCCGAGGGGATCACATTGAACCGCACGACGACAAGGCCTTCGTCAACGTCCGAATGGAGGACGGCTCTACGGCCCAGTGCTGCCGAGACATAGCGTGCATTCTTTATTTAACTAAGGACTGGAAAGAAGAGGACGGGGGCCTCTTTGTTGACCTGGAAAACGAGGCAGGGCCGCTCCGAATTGTCCCGCGGTTCAACACGATGGTCGCGTTCCGCGTGCCGCGCATGCACGAGGTCACGGCGGTTGTGGGAGATCGCGCGAGATATTCGATTTTCGGGTGGTTTCTGTCAGAGGGGAAGTTGTATGAGCTGGAGAAGCCGCCGCCGGGTGACGCGGGGCGATTGAAGAAAAGGAGGGGGGAGAGGCTTAGCGCCGGTGTTGTGAAGCCGAAGAAAAGTAAACGGAAGTGACCCTCCACCGCCCGCGCGACGACGTCGACGACACGGCGCGCCAAGTCAGGGGGCGAGGCTCGCCACCGCGTGGCCTCAGCGACGTCTGCGTCGCCCACCGTGGCGGCAGACACTCGCCATGGCGTTCGCACAAGATGAGAAAACTTTCCACTGGACCGGTGCCGCCGGCGCTTGCATTTCCAACGCGAGCAAGAGGGCGGGAAAGGTCGCCTCGCGAGGGAGAACCCGCAGAGCTCGTGCAGGGCGACGATCCACCGCCACGATCTCCTCAGCCTGTGGCTGTGCCGACGCCATGTGCCAACGCCATGGCGAACCTCGCGTGGTCGTCGACGGCGAGCGACGAGGATGCGCTGATGGACGAGAGGCCTTACGTTCGAACAGCGTGGCAACGAGTGGTGGGGCTGCGGAGACGGGTCGGTGATGCGGCTGCGGTCAAACGTCAATCATTGTCAAGTCAAACATGGCGGGACTTCACGTTGAAGTCTCCCCATATGTATCTCTCCACGCCTCCGATCCCGTGAAATGGTTCCCATGGCATCCTGAGACGTTTTCCATTGCCAAAGCATCCAACAAGCCCGTCTTCCTCTCCGTCGGCTACTCGACATGCCACTTCTGCCACGTCATGAGGCGCGACGCCTTCTCCTCCCCCCCCGTCATCGATCTTCTCAACAACAACTTCCTCTGCGTCAAAGTCGACAGAGAAGAATATCCTGCCGTCGACAGAGCGTGCATGTCCTTCGCTGTCGCCCTCCAAAACGCGGGCGGCTGGCCACTCAACGTTTTCCTCACCCCCGCCATGGTCCCGTTCTTCGCAACCGTCTTCCAAACCGCCCCCTCCTTCCAATCCCTCCTCCAGGGCATCCTCTCCGAGTGGAAGACAAACACTCACCAAGTCCAATCCGACGCCGCTGTGTCTCTTCGCGTCCTCACCTCCATGCGCCAAACGTTCGAAAACATACCCCCCCTCTCCGACGTCCAGCTCATCGCAGCCTCCCACGGCGTCATCAAATCAGCCTACATCGCCTTCCTCACAACGTACGACGAAGCAAACGGCGGGTTCGGCGGCATGCCCAAATTTCCAAGGCCTTGCGTCTTTAACTTTTTGTTTCGCCTCGAGAAGCGCAAGCACGGCGCCATCGCGGCGAAGGTCACCCCCGGCGAGATGGCGCTGCGCAGCCTCGCCAAGATTGGCCTCAGCGGGTTGAGAGACCACGTGGGGGGGGGGTTCTTTCGATACTCCGTCGACAGCGAGTGGTGCGAAGAAAGAGGGGGGGGGGGGGGTTGTTTTGACATCGGTAGGAG
>JAIYDP010000155.1 GCA_027487435.1 Verrucomicrobiaceae bacterium
AATTGACACGTGAAAATATTTTTAGAAAATGTTTTGAAGACGGAAATATTTTTCGAAAAATTTGTAACGTGAGCGCCGTGTAGACATTGGCATGTGAGTAAACATCCCCCTCACCTAAAGCCTAATCCACCACCTAAAAACCCTAAACCCTAAAACCCATTAACCTTAACCCTTCGGGGAATACGGAGAGTTACTCTCTTGAAAGTTCAATTTCACTCAAGCACACCCTTTTCGTATTAGAACAGCACAGTAGCGGCTTGTGGAGAATGTTAAAGAACACAAGCGACAGCTAGCAGCTTTTCTGCTCGCACCGCCTGGGTTGGGCCTTCATTTTCCTACTTTAGCGGATATTGGTGTTTGTCGTCCTCTGTTCACGATTCTTCAATTTGGAAATGTCATCTTTGACAAGCGCATTCGATGCTGTGAGGATCATTCACGCGGTTGCCTCTCACAACTGTGTGGCCTGTTTGCGCGCGTGTGTGGACAATGTCAAAATACATAAAACCGCTTATGAGACTGGTGCAACGAGATAGCTATGAATTGCAGAGACAAACACAGAGAGGATAAAAAAATTGAAACAGTGCATGCAGCTGTGGAAGTGATACACCCAAGAGGAACACCTTCGTTACAGATTCATTCATTGCAAAATCCGCACGCAAGCTTGACCCGCTCAGTCCCGATTGTCCCTTCGTTTCTTCACAAGACAAGAAAGCAACCATTCCTGTGAGAAATACCATGATTTCTCGAGAATGTCATGTCATGTCGATTCCTGTGAACAAACGAGTGCATCCCCGGTTATGTGACTTGGGCGGCTAAGAAAGCTGACTTCGCTTCTGCAAAGTCTGGGCCATCGACAGCGTTGACCGCAGAGCTCAAAGAGCTTCGAATCAGCGCACCTGCAAGAACCGAAACAAGCCGCGCTGCATGAGGAAAACTCTGAAGCCGCAGAGATCGAAAAAACGAGCAAATAAAATTCAAACAATTTCGTCGATCAACGTCCAAACGAGAAAACAATGTGTCGGAATGACTCAAGTCAATGACCCATTGTCCGTCGACGAAAAAAGCTTGGCGAAATTCGTCCGACGACACAAGCGGCTCCGGTGTTTCCCGAAGAAAGAATATCAATGACGCCGCCAGTTTCCCTGGCGGTTCGGCTGCTACTGTAGCGCCGCTGTCAATCGAGCCAAACAGGGATAGGATCGCTCGGCGCTCAACAGGAACCAGAAACATGGCAGGTTGAAGAAGCTGAACGGAGCGGAGCGCCGACACAATGGCAAGAAGCGTGGGCGGGACAACATAGCGTGAGGGGGGGTAGGGCGACGCTAGAGGAAATCGTTTTGAGGTGATCGCAATCACAGGGGACAAGACACACTGTTGGGCTACAGTCTGACAGTCAGCCGACAACAGCAAAGGATACCTTCATCAACACAGACTGCCGAGGCCTCGCTACGACAGGTAGAAATATTTCCTTCCCAAAATGCAACTTGAAGACGATGACGGCATGCATGACCCTTTCTCCCATCCGTTGACGATGCGAATCGTCGATTAAAAATCGAACAGAAAACTGAATCGTTCATCAACAAAGCAGCCAAACGGTGACCTCCAAGTGATCCCCGCCGACTATGGCACCACTCGAAGGAGTGATCGACAAGAGTGATGACATGTCAGGAGGATCAACGTATGCGTCGAACAGCACCACTATCTTTGAAAGTCAGTGGCGGAAGACGCAAGCTGACTTTGCCACAATTGCGCACACTGACATGCGCTACAACCTTGTCGTTGAAAGACACATCTATGATATGAGGCAGCGCTTGTATTGCCAACTATCGAAAGTTAAGTCGGACGGTTGAAGAGATATCTTTGCAGATTCAGAAAGCGAGAGAGGGGCAGGGCAACCTGGGGCAGACATTGATTCTCGATTGCGTCAACATTCTTCCTGGCGCACTTGAGTTTGGAAGTGTGGTTGATACATCACATCCGCCTTGATCCTCTTGAACAGATCGGGCTCGATCAATCGAATTCTCATCTGGGAGATAAACGCACCGCTCAACTAGAGAACCTCGAAGTCGGCATGGACAGGGCGATGGTCAGAGTGCGTGAGTCGGAAAGAGTCATATTTAGTCAGTGCCAGCACGTCGCCCTGACGGAGGTCAATGGTGAAGATAATCTAACGAACGCGACGCTGCCACCACAAAACCCTGAGTTGTGAATGCAACGCACAAGGAAAGGAGCCACCTGTCGCACCATGACGGCGTCCTTCGCTTCTCATCATCGAAATCGTCACTCTGCAACTCAGAAAAATATCCCCAAGATTTAACATCAACAAAGTACTGATACGTTGGTTCAAACGACAATGGCCCCTCCCTGCTCCATCACACTTTCAAAGAGAGCTTTCAAACATGAAATCTTCAAGGACTTTGTCTTCTCGGATGGCCGCGATGAGTTCATCGCGCTCCGCCAGCTCCCACATCCTCTTATTCTTCGCAAGAACGCACGCGGCCTCAAACTCCATCCCAATCCTTGTTTGTCAGCGACATATTCAACAAACGAACCGGTAGTTCAAGTCACCAGCTAATATCACTGCGTCGTGGGACCGGATTGTCGTAGGAGCTCCCGAAATGAAAGCGCTCGACGGATGCATCTGTGGATGTCAACAAGGAGAATGCAAAGCACAAGCTGCAGCATCGCCATGCACGAACGAGATGCTCCTTAACGTCTCCGCCAGTTCATCGTTGCGCTTGGATGACTTACCCTGCACTATCAACAAATAAAAATGATCTTAAACAGGGTGTGGCGTTAAGTGCGCATTGACGACGCAAATCCTGCCAGCATTAAAAGCGCGTTGAATAATGATGCCAGCTGTCATCGACGCGGAGGGATGTTGCGCATGCGCCGTGAAGAAAAATGCCAGAGCCACTTGTCCAAGTAGAAAATCCACATGCCCTGCACATCAGGGCAAAAGGGGGTGTCTCAAACGAGATGCGGTGTGTCCAAAGTGTGGACGCGAAGACGATCAGCCCGTTCGACAAGAAATTCTTTGCAAACATGACGCCAAACGTTGACGTATTTCCATTGAGAAGACTGAGCCCTTCCACCTCCCATACCTTAAGGCTCTCTTGCGATATCAGCGCTTGAAAAGTGCAGGACGCACGCGTAGGTGCAACCGACGATTGTGCGGACGCTCCACAGAGCTCCTGCAAGCACAAAACAACGACATCGAACTTTTGGTATGAAATAGACAACAAATCTCGCTTGAGAGAATGACTCTGCGTGTTGTTCACATTCCACGTAACAACACGAATCCGCAGAGTAGCAAAAGAGCAATACTCCAGTTCCCTCTCCTCTAGACGCTGTTGCTCAACAGCACGACGAATAGACCCAACAACAATGTCGACCTGATCGCCAGGAACCTTCGGGGACATGTCCAGCTTCGTTGGTTTCTCGCCGACATAGCGGGCACCCTCATGAGCTGAGAAATCAGAAAATCACAAATTGAAATACCGTATGCAGATAGCCATCGATGTTGCACAGCACCTGCCATGATCATTCGCTGCTCTTGAGCGTCAAATGGTCGGATGTAAACTTGCTGGAAACGTGATTTGCTTGCAGCAAAGCTGCAACAAAAACTTTCGACTGATCTGAGGGCGTGCATTTAAATCGAAACGAATCTAGCTCGAATGTAACGACAATTGAGGCATCTGTCACGGCGCAATCTAAGGTAGCTGTGACAGGAATCACAACTTTCAACTTCCATTTTTTAAACGCCCCTTGACGGAAAACCAATATTCTCAGTCGTAAGTGTAAAAGGGAAAGGAATACCCGAATGTGTCTGGTGAGATAGGAGAACGGTGACTCAGGAGGACAATGTGCGCTTGTCGTTCTGAGTTCTTTTCCATCCATTGACATGGACACTGGCTGCAGTGTAATCTTGGGAAATGACTAGCGTACGCAACAACAACGTCGGTGTCTCTTGTGGCACGCTGCACAATGGATGAGATGTCCTCAGCGCGAAGAAAGGACATCATGGATCTAAAATCGCTGTTAATTATTAGTTAACTTGAAAACGGTTGCTGAATGGTGAACACTGTGCAAGTTGTTGTGAGGACCCGACCAACTTCGAACTTTGCTCATGATCAACTTCGGATTCGTCCAGAGGATAGAGTAGTTTTTGAAGTGGTTTGCTGATGCTGAAGGCCGTTGACGTCTTTTTGAAGAGGAAAGAAGGACAAGGTTCGGTGAACAATCAGAGAGAGAACTACGCATTCCAATTCAACAAAGTTCTCCACAATGCCTCTCAGGATACCGTGTTTGATGAATGTGCTCGAGACATTGTTTCCTCGGTGCTGGAGGGGTACAACGGAACAATCATGACATATGGCCAAACCGGAGCTGGGAAGACTTACACGATGGTCAGAGTAAATGAGATAGCAACTTATTTCACAGATGGGTGGGACTGAGAGTTACAGTCTTCGAGGAATAATTCCGCGGTCGATTCAGCAAGTGTTTCAAGAGATTGCCTCTCGGTCAGATCAATCCTTTGATGTGTCTCTATCCGTCGTCGAAATCTACAATGAAAGTCTCTTTGACCTTCTCTCCCCTGATGGGATTCGCTCTGACCTCTCGGTCATTGACGACGGGAAAGGTCTTTCTTTGTGCGACAATACTGACACCGAAGGCGGCGTTGCCGTTCGTGGGCTTACCTATCGCCGTGTGTCAAGCGAGGAGGAAGGTCTAGACGTCCTCTTTGAGGGTGCGACAAATCGATCTCTGGCTGAGCACCAGCTGAATAAGGCATCCAGCCGATCGCACTGCGTCGTTTCAATCTACGTTTCCGCTAGGTCAAAGTGAGGGACTGCTTGTAATCTCCTCTTACCATTCAAGAGTGGAATCATCTGAGCGGATTTTGACATCACGACTCAATTTGGTTGACTTGGCCGGGTCGGAGCGAGTTTCCAAAACAGGCTCTGGAGGGTCAATTCTGAAAGAGGCTATGTGTACTTCTTCTTGCTACCTCTACTGATGGTGTTTTAGACATCAACAAGTCTTTATCGTTCTTGGAGCAAGTAGTCAATGCTCTCTGTGAACGGAACAGAGACCATGTCCCATTTCGCCAGTCGAAGCTGACGCATCTTCTCCGAAACTCTCTTGGAGGGAATTGCAAAACCCTCATGATTGCAAATGTTTGGGGTTTGCGCAATCGCTGTCAGTCTTGCTCACTTTGCAGGCGAGGGTGATCACATTGAAGAGACTCTTTCAACTCTGCAATTCGCCACGAGGATGATGCGCGTCCGTTACGATGCGATCGTGAACGTTCAACTTGATCCAGCGGTTTTGGCTATGCATTCGAGTTGACTCCTCTAGCAACAAATCAAGCGCCTTGAGAAAGAAATTGTTGAGCTCAAACAGGAGCTTGCAATGCATGATGCCCTCGCAGGAAGAAGTCGCGTATCGTACGAGCCATTGACTGAGGGGCAAAAAGCAGAGCTTCGCCGCCAAGCGCTTGCGTATTTGAACGGAGAAATCGATGATCTGGAGGTTGGCGTAAGTTCGAGAGTCTTAACTGAGACGCAAGGTTGTGTCCGTTCGAAATACGAAAGAATTATTTGCTCAAATGAAGCATTTGTATTCTGAAGCGGGGCCGAGCAAGGCGGATAAGCTTGCGTCGACCCACGGAAAGGGAGAGGTCACCGGCGTTGGGGATGCGAAGGCACAGTCTGCTCGAGATGGTGGTGAAGGTGTTGGAGATGTGGGTGGCTCAAAAGGCTTTGCAGTTGGACTTGTATGCGAAGAAAGAAATGTCTTTGATGAGTCAGGCCCCTGATGGAGCACGCCCGACTGCTGGAGTCGTCCGCCCGTCTGGGGACACATCGGCCGCCCATGTTGGAAACTCATCAGCAGCTGCGGTGCAGCAAGAAAAGGCTGTCGCAGCCGCCGCGGCCTCTGGCAAGTTAGACCGAGCTGAGGCGTTTGAGGAATACAAAGAGACCATTGGAGCAGACATTAGCAGGGGGCTGAAGCAGAGCCAAGGTGATTACTTTTTCATTTCCGTTTAGCGTAATATGTGCTAGCAACACTGAAGGAGCGCAAACGAGTGCAGAAGGACGTGTCTGAGAGGATCAACAACCACAAGCGTGCAATTGACGAACTGAAGGCTGCCTTGGATGCTAAGCAGGCCCAACGGAGCGCTGACGACAAGGATGTCATCGATGAGGAGGAATTTGCGCTTGTCAAGTCGCTGAAGGACGCAAAGAAGGCGTATCGGGATTCTTACGAGGAGCTGAAAGTCGTTAAAAGCGAAACTGATTACCTGACCAAAGTAATTGACCAGTCCAGAGCAGAGCTCGTTTCGAATTTCGAAACTTGGTCAGAACGAGTCGTGCTTACCTTACGTGACAGGTTTTCTGAGATTCAATCTCGTGAGGAGGCGCAGCCCGCTGGAGTGGGGGGCGACGATGTGTTGGACAATGGGGAGATGTTCGAACGGCTTGAGGTGGAGCGAGTGATGGAGAAGGACCCAGACTCCCTCGCATTCCACAATGCGACCAAGAACGTAAGGGGTCGACATGCTGTGCAGCCACGAAAGGGAAAGTAATTTGGTGAAAGTACACAAGCGTTGATTTACTTTGAACGGTTTTTCAATTGTCGCCATCTCCGACATCTTCTTCTTCGTCGTCGCCATCGTCAATGTCTTCAATTTCAATGTCGTCTACATCCTCGGCGAGAAACAGATCTGCATTGATACCATCAACATCCCCTGTCCCATCCTCCCCTGCATTGCCCGAACTATCAGGCGTTTCCTGCGGCGTGAGAAGTTTCACATCCAAAACGACATCGCGGGTAGCCCTCGTCAGCGAGATCGACGTGCCATCAACATTAATATCAAAAATGGGCACATCTTCTTCGTCGCGCTCAAGTTCATCACCGCCCATGCCTTCATCGTCGTCAACGAAGAGATCGGGATTGAACGAGAATAAGTCCCTCCCGCTCATGATGTGCCGCTTCTTGTCCGCAACATCTTTCGCCTCTTGCTCCTTCTTTTTCCGATCCTTTTCATCAGTCTTCCTCTTCTTCCACTCCAAAAATGTCTGCAAAGTGACTGGCGTCCGCGACGTCAAGAGCTTTCGCTGAAGCGTCAATCTCAAACACATCAACACAAACCTCCTCTTCAATTTGCTCTTCAATGGTGACTTCGTCATCGTCGTCATCAGCATCCTTCTCCTTCTCCTTGGTCTTCAGAACGAAGCCCGGCGGCAGCGCATGGCGATACTGACATTTATCCGCGCCATTAGGGCAAATCCAGAACCACCCGTATTTCTTCGATTCCACAGCATCCAGGAAAAACTTGCAAATCTTTGCAATTAGTTGAACAACTGAAAAGCAAAACGATGTCAGTCTGATTGGGTCGCACATCTTCTCGCTTGGAGACGACTTCTTCAAGCTCAGCTTGAGTCCAGTTCTCCATGGTGTCGGTCCCAACTTCACGTTGATCAGTGTACAAGTCGATCTTCTCCGCTTTTCGAGAAACATTAGGATCGTGCGAGAACTTGCACTTCGCCCCTTTGGTGCAAAGCCCGGCCTTAAAGTATTCGCAAAGGACGCTCTTCGGGTCAACTCCCGCAGGGACCTTGGTTTGCTGAATCGGCCGGAACAAAGTCGCAAGTTCTTGTTTGTATTGCTCTTCAGCTTCCTTGTCCTTTTTTGGTTGGGTTTGCTGCTAGATCTGATGAGAAACGTGATGGTAAGATCGTACTCGCGCCACAGCAGCTTCCTTTCTCTTCTGAGCGCTATCTACTGTTGTTTCGACCGATTTGATGAACTTCTGGACCTTTGAGCTCTTGTTTTTATTCTTCAAGCCGAAGGTCTTGTCCTCCAGAATCTTGGCCTTCTCCTTCTGAAGAGTTTTCTTCGACTCCCCTTTCTTGGGTGGCATCCCCTGTAAAATTTACCGAGTAACTGTAAATTTACGACGAAACCAAATTGTGGCGATGACGAACAAGGACGTTGCTATGAGAGACCTTAGTGCAGCTAAAGTTGCGTACGACTCGAACGATGTGGAAGCATCTAAAGTTGCGCACGCTGCAAAATCAACCGAACAGCATTCAGAAGGTGGCAAGTACATAAAGAGCATCATCTATGGAGGCCTGGACGGCATTATTTGCTCTTTTGCGCATGTTGCCGGTGTAACTGGTATGCCATATGTCACTGTATTTTCATTCTGCTAGGAGGAATGTCAGCTGGTGGGTCCATTCAACTCGCGGCCATCTTGATTGTCGGCTTCTCAAACATTCTTGCCGACGGTTTCCGTCTTGCGTGAGACATCTCACATCGCAGCACTTGCTATGGGAGTTTGTGACGCTCTTAGTACGAAAGCAGAAATGGACTTTGCAAAAAATGAGCGAGAGCGAGAGAAATGGTTTTTTTGTGCTCTCAAACCTTATTAGAACAGGGAGTGTGAGAATAATCTGCAGGGTGAGATTGACGAAATGGTGGAGCTTTACAAGCAGCGTGGCCTTGATGGCGATGAAGCTGAGACAGTTGTGAACATTTTGGCGAAGAACAAGGATTTCTTCATTGATGTCATGATGGCAGAGGAGCTTGGGCTGATTGTCGATGGGGATGAAAGTCCAGTCAAGGATGGTTGTTACTCTTTGATGTCATTTGACCTGGCAAGGCATCGTAACGTTCCTCGCATTCATTGCATTCGGCGTCGTTCCCCTCCTGCCCTACATCTCCTTCGCGTTCACAACTCCGTCCACGTCGACGATATTTTACATTTGCATCGCGCTCACGTGTATAACTCTTTTCGTCCTTGGAATAGTCAAGGTGTGGGATGCTAATTTCTCCCTAACGTATGTAGGCGTCATTCACAAAACAAAAGTGGTACATGAGCGGCCTTAGTGTCCTGTTTATGGGCTCTGTCGCTGCGTTCACGTCTTACGCAATTGGTTGGGTCGTCGCTCTGATCGTTTCGAAGCTTGGCGTCAAGTGATTGTACTTTTTGATTTAAAATACAGTACCATCGCTGACACATTTCACGGGAGGCCCGCAATCAGCCCGTCTTTCTTTTGCTGAGGCCCGTCCAGCCTTCCATGTGCCCGCCTCTAAGACCTTCAGTGTGAGTGCCGGAGCAGCCAAGTCAGACTTTGACAAGGGGAAGAGACACAGAATCCATTCCCCATTTCTTTCTTAACGCCTCTGCAATAGAGTCGAGCAGCACAATTGTCGATGCGCGCCACTCGACTATGAACTCGCTGTCGACGGTGTGAATTTCATCCAGGCGGCCGGGTTTAGGGCTCAGAAGGCCCAAGTCTATGAGGAGGCCTCCATTCCGGTACTCTGGTAGACCTGTCATGTCCTGGAACCCCTCAAACGAAAGTCCAAGCTCCTGCAGGGGCTCTAGCAAGGAGTAGGTGAGCCACTGACTGAGCTTATGGAATGGAACCAACGGTGGCACGCCGTCACTGTTTTCGAGGCACTTATGGTACCAAACATCTCCAACATTGACGCCTGCATGGTGAACTATGCAACGCATCAATTACCATTGATATTCGTTCTCGTCTTTGGCCAGATATCTTGAAGGCCCACCAAGACGCACTCCCAGAGCTTCGCCATCGGCACTTTCCCGTCGACAGAATGCGAGAGAACAAAATCGACAAGACCCCCAGGGCGATGACATCCATTTGCGAGGAAATAATCGGAGCAAATGGCGGTGCCAAGGCTGCAGAGCAGCTTTGCACGACCCTCCAACCCAACCATGGGGTTCTCACCGCAGACCTGCGCTGTCAAGTGACGAAATCAAATTTTCACTTGCATGCCAGTGCCCACTTCGTCCACGGTTAGCAATTTAAGCTTTGCTGCGTCCACTTTGGTAGGATCACTGGCATCTGATGAGAAGAGGCCAGCTTTGAACATCCAAAACGATGCAACAGCAAGACCCTCTGATCGGTTGTATGCAGCCGAGGAGGACTCTTCGCTAGCATATGAGACAATGGTGTTATCAGTCACAAGAATTTCCATTGGGGTCCGGCACCGGCATCAAGGAGAACGGAAACAATGGCAAGGTCGATCTTCCTGCGGCATATTTCAACCTTGTCAAGGTTTCCCCATGCTGGTGAGAGCGTGGAAATGCGGTCTATGCCTCCTACTTCAAAGTGGCGCCATCTCGAGTGAAAAGGAATGTCTGCTGTACTCTTGAAATTGGCGTGAGCGACCTTCTCCACGTAGTCGACGACCTCATCAAATTTGCTGAAGTCGACTGCAAAATTCGAAGACTTTCCTTCGGAAATGTAGTCGAATATTTTTGCGCTGTGTGCTCGCACAGTCTTCAAGTTCCGCAAGTATCTCACGGGGTCTTCCATGATGGACTCAATTTTCAAAGAGCAATAATCTTTAGTGAGATGAACAAGAAGAGCTTGGGAGGAGCCCTATTAGTCACACTGTAGCGTCCAGAAAACTGAGACAGTAGATGGAGATGCTCGATTTGACATTTCGGGTTAGAAAACAAAAAGAAACGGACGCCGAGGATTGAAAAATCGATTTGAATTTCATGCATTCCCTCTTCCCATCAAAGGAGCTGCACATATTGTTGACTAAAAAGAAACTTTTGAAGAACGCTGCCCCCTCATATCGCAACTTGTGGGTCAAAACTACTCGCTGCTTCGCTTCAGCTTTGATGTCGGGCTTGAATTTTCTTCAGCATCCAAGTCCTCACCCCAATTTTCAAATCAACGAAGCCATGAGAAATTTCGAACAGAATAGGGCTCCCGTTGAAAGCTTGTGTAGTATTGCAACTGCCTCGACGTGGAGTTGTCAAGAGGAGGAGCCACAACCTTGTTGTCGCGTCAAGAATGGGCGCAATGAAGTTGCAGAGGAGGGACTACAATCTTCGTACTCAGATAGAGAAAATGCGTTCAAGTCCTCCTTTGGGGTAATGTCCCCCGACCCAAGCAGAGTTCGCCCCTCTCAAACCCAACAATTTCATGACTTTCTCATCCTTTCGAAAGCGTGTCCCAGACTGATTTTCTCCAGGACAATGGAGCCCCTGCATTCTCACAAGGACACGCCACTTCCAAGCTGAATGACCTCGCTCGTGCCGCCGAGGAGGAATCCATTGGTGCGTTGTTGGGGGCATTCTGGCTTTCCAAACGCAAGTAGCTTTTTCAGCTGCCTGACCAATCAGCTGCTGTCAAGCGCGCGAAGTCCAACAACGGGACAGGCAGCGCTCAAGCTAGGTATGAACTGAATGGAAACTGCGTGACACTCATTGCGTTAGTGCCATTGCGAGCGATGCGCTCATGAGAGGAGTGAGTTGCATCGACAATCTGTATTCGCTTGCAATCCCTTCTCTAGAAAAGCCGTGCACAGCCGTGCAAGTGTCTGAAGCCAGTGAGCTCAGTCTGTCGCTTGACCTGACCTTGAAAGAACATGGCGAAGTTGTGCAGGTCTGGTTAAGTATAGGTTGCGGCTTTCGCAGCAGCAGGTCATTCGTTTGTGACTCTCTCTGATTGTCGTTCAGGTGCATCACATCAGCAACATCACCAACGAAAAGGGCGAAATCGAGCAGGAAGGTGTGGTGCAAGCAGGTTCTGCGTCAAGGGCATTCACGGTGCAGTTTCAGGTACAGGGAGGGGCAGGGTGTCGCCAATGCTGCAGGTCCTGCATGATGCTGATGGCCGAGTTTCTCACGACCTGGATTCGAGTCTTTTCCGGGCAACTCTTGTCTACGAGCATGACCACTCACCCGTACCATCGGGCGATGCCGCCAGTCCCTCCTCCCTGGGTGGTGCCACTGAAGCCTTCCCAAAGGCTGGAGTCGTCTCGTTCGTGCTAGAAGTGCTCAATCTTGGCAGAAGAGTGAAAAAGGCAGGAAGGCGCAACCAGCTGTTTCAAATTTCTGTCCAGCAGAGTCTGCCTGATATCAGGTTTCGTCCGCTCGTTGCTTACTCGCTTCCTTTCTCGACTCATTCGAGGGTATTGAACCTCGTCCACCAATCACAGCGAGGGAAATCGTCAGGTTGAGGCCTTGTCGTTTGATGTCCTTACACTGCAGTGTCCATTTCCGATCTGATGGGCCCTCATTCTGGAGGCCCTACGTCTCCAAAGGGTTATCACTTCAAATCTAGACCAGATGCTCTCCTCCCTACCCTGCCTTGTCTAGATGCAAGCCCGTTAGCCCAATCCCTATCCATCTCTCTGCCTCCTCGTTCAGTTAGCAGCCCTCTCGCTGGGTTCCCTATTCAGGGATACGATAGTTCTGCTTCGCCTCAGACGCACGACTTCAGATCAAACGGCTGGCAGCCCCGGGTTGGTGTTGATGCAACTCCGAGGGATGGTGGGTGGCAAGGACGTTCTGAGGAGGACACAAGCTCCGTTGGACAACCAATGATGCAGCGTGGCGTCTTGCCGTCAATCGACTCGTTGCTGAACGCGCCGGTTAGAGGGAGACCGGTTGCAGATGCTCACGCGGGAAGCAAATCTCGAGGATTTGTAGGCCCCCAAGGCAATACGTATCAGCACAACCTCCTAAAGCGTGGATTTGACACACTGCTGCAGGGCTCTATTTCTTCTGATGGGCCGTTCAAGTCCTTTTCGAAGCCATCAGATGGACGACGTTTCGGCAGCCCCTTGACCTGGGAGCAAGAGAAGACTCGTGCTTGGGGGGGGGCTCGGACCGATCTGCAATATGGCGGCCTGCAGCGGGAGTTCTTGTCGGCAGACAGAGCATGGCACAGCCCCCGCGGCTTCAGCGGCGACTTTGAAGCGTCATCGCGTGGCTTTCATGAACGTAACGAGTACCAGTTTAGTAGTAGTGGGCTTCAACAATATTATCCGAAATGATGCGGCGGAAAGTCAATCGTCCTCTCGTGGGTGAGTGGAAAATAGA
>JAIYDP010000291.1 GCA_027487435.1 Verrucomicrobiaceae bacterium
CGCACCTGCGGATGCGGGTGCCTGCATCGCACTACGAAAATATTGCTGTTACGACAAACGCAAACGCCTCAATTTCCACCAAAAAAAGGACAACATTGCTTAACTTGACGCGTATGCCCCACGGGGATAAGAATCCATCTGAGCGAATCCTTACCGGCATCGGGCTTTGCAGGGCGCGGACATGTCCGCGCTTGGGAAAGCGGCGACATGTTGCTTTGATGTAGGAGGGGGGCGACATGTCGCCCTAATGTAAAGCGGCGACATGTCGCCGCACTCCAAGGCGCTTGGAAAGCGGCGATGTGTCGCCGCACTCCAAGGTTACATGCGCTCGGGGACTTTGATGCCTAATAGACCTAGGCCTTTTTCTAATACGGAGGCGGTGAGGTGGCAGAGCGTGAGGCGCGTTTGGCGGGGCACCCCCTCGGATTTTAGCACGGGGCAGGCTTCGAAGAAGCTGTGGAAGGCACGCGCGGTTTCTAGGAGATAGTTGGTGAGGATGTTGGGTCGGCAGTCGTCTAGCACGGTCGGCACCACTTCGCCGAAGCGGCAGAGTTGCCGCGCGAGGTGGATCTCGGCACTTTCGGTGAGTTCGATGGGTTGCTCCAAATCAAAGGCTTCTTCCAACTTGCGGAAAATGGCGCGACTGCGGACGTAACTGTAGAAAAGATACGGCGCGGTATCGCCTTCGAGAGAGACCATTTGCGCGAGGTCGAAGACGTAGTCCGACATGCGATGGTGGGCAAGCTCGGTGAATTTCACCGCGCTGATGCCGATGTTTTCGGCTAAAGCGGCGCGATCCTCTTCGGTTTCGAGGCGGCTGCGCTCGTTGACGGTGGTGCGGGCGGCGGCGACGGCATCATCGAGCACATCGGCGAGCTGCGGGAGATCGCCAGCGCGAGTTTTGAGCGGTTTGCCATCGGTGCCGAGAATGGTGCCGAAGGCGATGTGGCGCAGATCAAGATGCTGGAGGCCAATGCGCGAAGCGACATGGAAGAGTTGCTGGAAGTGAGAGGATTGGCGGTGATCGACGACGTACCAGATGGCATCGGCGTGCCATTCGTCATTGCGGAAAGTGAGGGTGGCGATGTCGGTGGTGGCGTAGTTGAAGCCGCCGTCGCTTTTGCGGATCATCATCGGGAAGTCAGACCAATCGGCATCTTTGCGGATGAGGAAGGGATCTTTGGTCGGCTCGGCGAAGGAAGCATCGGAGAAAATGCAAATCGCGCCATCGCTCTCGCGGGCGATGTTTTCTGAGGTGAGTTTATCGACCAACGGAGCGAGCGCGGAATTGTAGGCGCTTTCACCGAGCCAGTGGTCGAAGTGGACATCGAGGCGTTGGTAGATTTCCTGGAGGCCGCGTTTGGAGAGTTCGAGGCATTGGGTCCAGATGGCGAGGTTTTCGGGGTCGCCTTGTTGGAGTTTGACGAGTTCTTGGCGGCAGGCATCGCGGATGGTTTCGTCGGCTTTTGCGGCATCGCTGGCATGACGATAGAGGCGCAGCAGTTCGGCGAGGGGATTTTGCGCAAGGGCTGCGGGGTTGAGGATGTTTTTCCACGACCAAGTGACCATGCCAAATTGAGTACCCCAATCGCCGATGTGGTTGTCGGTGATGACCTTGTGGCCGAGGAAGCGGGCGATGCGGGCGAGGCTATCGCCAATGATGGTGGAGCGGATGTGGCCGATGTGCATCGGCTTGGCGACGTTTGGCGCGGAGAAATCGAGCACGATGGTGCGTGGAGCATCGGTGGTGGGAGCGCCGAGGCTAGCGCTGTGGGAGCAGTGCAGGACGTGGCTGGCGAAGTGCGCAGGGTGGATGCGGAAATTGATGAAGCCCGGGCCGGCGATTTCGGCGCTGGCTGGAGTGTGTGGTGGCAGCGCGGCGATGATTTGCTCCGCGAGGGCGCGCGGATTGGTTTTTCGAGCTTTGGCAAGGACCATAGCGGCATTCGATTGGTAGTCGCCAAAGCGTAGGTCGGTGGCTGGGGAAACGGTGGCGTGGGCAGGTTCGCCGAGCACGGTGGCGAGGGCGGTAGCGAGAGAGGATTCGAGTTGCTGGGCAAGCGTCATAGTGATGCGGGTGATGAAAAATCATGAGAAGAAAGAAAGCAATGAGGAAATCCGCTTTTCGGCTAGCTATCTGGCGGAGATTTGCTTGAATTTTGTTGTGACGACATTGGATCATTCGACAGCGAAGGCGGAGGCACTCATTGAGGCTCTGCCGTATCTTCAGGCATTTCGCGGCAAAACCGTGTTGGTGAAAATGGGGGGAGCGGCGATGGAGAATCCCGAGCTGGTGGCCAAGGTAATGCGCGATATTGTTTTTCTGGAAGTGGCCGGGATCAATCCGATCGTGGTGCATGGCGGCGGCAAGGCAATTAGCGCGGCGATGGAGGCTGCGGGGCTGGAGGCGAAATTTGTTGGCGGCTTTCGCGTGACCACGGAGGAGGCGATTTCGATTGTGGAAAAAGTGCTCACCGAGGAGATCAATCCGAGCTTGGTGCGGATGATCCGCGATTTCGGTGGCAAAGCGGTAGGGATTCCGGGGACGGATGTTTTTTTGGGCGAAAAAATGAAGGTCACGGCGGCGGACGGTAGTCGTGTGGACATTGGCCGCGTGGGCGAGGTGGTGGGTTGCACCTTGGGGCGCATGGATAGCGCGCATCAAGCGGGCATCGTGCCGGTGATTACGCCGCTGGCCGCTGAGCTATCGACAGGCAAGCCGCTGAACATCAATGCGGATCTGGCGGCGGCGGCGTTAGCCAAGGAATTGCGCGTGGCGAAGTTGATCTATCTTTCGGATGTGCCGGGATTGATGCTGGACCCGAAGGATCCTTCGACATTGATCAAGTCGGTGAATCGGGCGCAAGCCGATGCGATGATTGCCGATGGCACGATTTCGGGAGGGATGATTCCCAAGATCAAGAGTGCGTTAGATGCTCTGAATGCGGGTGTGAGAAAAGTTCACTTCATCGATGGCAGGCTGCCGCACTCGCTGTTGTTAGAAATATTTACGGAGTCTGGCATTGGCACAGAGGTATCGCGATGAGTGAAAAAAAGGCCAACAAACTGCGGGCTTCTGAGCATTACAGTGGATTGCTGCCGAAAAAAGGTTGGGCGGGGCGCAATGCGAAAATGCTGCGCAATCACGTGGTGCCTGGGATGTTTCGCAAGCGTAGCGGCGAGACGAAATCGCTGGATGTGAGTCCGCTCGAGATTGACCAGGTGCGTCTGACGTGGATAGGGCACTCGGGATTTTACGTGGAAATCGGCAATCGATCTGCGGTGATCGATCCGAACTGGGCGAAGTGGTTAGGGTTTCTCAAGCGGATACGTGAGCCAGGTTTGCATTTGCATGAATTGCCCGAAGTGGATTTGGTACTAGTGAGTCATGCGCATCACGATCACATGCATCGCAGGAGCCTAAAGACCTTGCAGTCGAGCCATGGCGTGGTGGTGCCGAGGGGCAGTGCATCGCTGGTGAAGCGCTTGGATTTTTCTCGGGTGCATGAGATGCAGGTGTGGGACGAGATCGACTTTGAGGGCATGGAAGTGATCCACACGCCCGCGCTGCACTGGGGCGCGAGATTTCTGCATGATACGCATCGAGACTACGGTGGTTACATTTTGCGTGCGGCGGGGCGCTCGGTATTTCATTGTGGAGATAGTGCCTATTTTCCAGGCTTTGCCGAAATTGGCAAACGGCATGAGATCGACATCGCGCTGATGCCGATAGGTGCCTATGACGCTCCGAGTGGACGCGATGTACACATGAATCCTGAGGAGGCGGTGCAAGCGTTCTTAGAGTTGGGGGCGAAGTATTTGATCCCTATGCACTACGGGACGTTTCCGTTAGGCAATGAACCAGTGCATGAGCCAGTAGAGCGATTGCTCAAAGAGGCAGAGCGCTTAGGAGTTGGCGAATGCGTGATGATTCCAGTGGAGGGCGAGTCGATGATATTTTTGCCCTAAGATTGCAGCCGAGATGGCGAAACGAGTTCCATCACATTCATGTTCGCAAATGATCCTGATTCGCTGATTTTTCGATTGGGAGGGGCAATAAAAACGATTCCGTATCGCGAACGAGCGCAAAACATTCGACTATCCCACACGATTACCCCCATAATGACATTGCCCCGATTCCACGAAAGCGAAGCCCCTCAAAGAGATCGAAAGCCCAGAATATACTGCCATTTCTCGCCTTGATGCTTGGTCATTGATTAGATTTCTTTTCATGCGAATCCACGAGTTGATAACCCATCCCTCTGTAGGCTTGAAGCCGCTTTCGGAACATTGAGATGGAGACAGGCACGTCATCTTCGGTGTAGTCAAAAATGCGTGAGTCTGATTTTCCTTCAAGTCGGCGATGGATACGACCTGCATATTGCGTTAGCCTGCCACGAAATGAAATCGGCATTGCCAGAATAAGAGTATCTAGCGCAGGAATATCAAAACCTTCACCGATGAGAGAAGACGTTGCCAGCAAGAGGAATCCATTCTTCTCTTCTATAGCAGCATGTATTTCATTCATCACAAGGTGACGAGACTTTGCGCTAAGCGATCCTGTTAGATGGAAAATCTGTTTGGGATTAACCAGATTTTGATGAAGCATTTCAGAAAGAATTGCTAGATGCTCTTTGCGATCACTGAGCAACGCGCAAGAACGCCCCTCTTCTAAACAATTCACCGAGTCGCGAACTATGAGCTGATTACGATTCGAATCATGAATCAATCGATCCCATATTTCATGCAGAGCAATTGGAACATCGTCATGCCAATTCATCTTCAAATGCCGAATGTACATGTATCTTGGAATGTGATCCTCAGCGTGCTGTTTTAAATCATGCCGGATCGGACCACATTGAAGAAACAAGATTTTTTGCAATCCATCCTTTCGCTGCGGAGTTGCAGTAAGTCCAAGTAGGTAGCGACTCGAGCATTCCTTCATCAGCGCTTCAAAGCTTGTGGCGGGAACATGATGGCATTCATCGATGATGACATGACCAAATTCATCAAAGATACGTGAAGCTGACGAACTTCTCATCAGACCTTGCATCATAGCAATCACTACAGGTTGGTCTCGATTGCATTTCTTGCTACCCCAAATCCCAATCTGATTTTTATCCAGAGCGAGAAATTCACTCACGCGCGCCAACCATTGCTCCATAAGTGGTTTACGGTGAACCAAAATCAAAGTTCTTGATTTCCTACTAGCGATTAAAGCACATGCCATTACAGTTTTCCCTGAACCCGGTGGCGCTTGTAAGACACCATGATCATGGGAAAGCATGGCTTGGACTGCAACTTGTTGTTCCGTGTAGAGACTCCCAGAAAATTGATATTCACACATCGGAACATCCAATCGCGCATCATCGCATTGCCAAATGGCCCCCGCCTTGCGAACAAGACTTTCCGCGTCATCTATGACACCTCTCGGCAAGATGAGTCGATCTTGGTGGATTTCTCCACAGAAAATCAGTCGTGGGATCAAGTATGTAGGAAAGCGCAGGCGTTGCTTTTCATAAAATACTGGATTGCTGATGGTGCCAAGTCGTTTCAAAGCTGCAATCAACTCACGAGGTAAATCTAACAGGTTGATTTCTAGCTGTTTTCCAAGTTTCGCAGAGATCACGCCGCTAAAGAGACCTTTATGAATCGTGCTAGAAATCGTATCGAGAGATTTGTCCTCGAATGTAGCAGATGGATCATCGCTCGCTTGAGCATAGACATTAGCGACGATGGATTCGATTAACGAGGGATCGCAAAGTGGCAGTGATGCTAAGAAACTCCACTGATCTGGATAAGGAATCAACGAATCGTCGAGAAACACAGAATTTCCATGCTTTCGGGCTTTTTCCTGTAATGGCAACGCGATGAGATTGCCAAACCCACCTGGCGCAAGCGTATCTTGATTCGGGAACAAACGATCATACGATTTGAGACTAAGAAACGGACTTAATCGTTGTGCTTCTGATAAGAAAATCGTTCCAAGCCTTCTTGCCAAGACTGCTGAGACAGCTTCCGAAAAAAAGATCCAAGCATGCCCACCATTACCCGAACGACTGCGCTCGATGGCAACTGTGACGCCATGGCGTTCTGCGGCATCTTTGTAGGCTGCGATATCCTGCTGCCAACTCCCTTCATCAAAGTCCGCGGCTAAAAAGATGCATTGATGATCGGCACGTATGGCGTAGGTGCCAATAACATTTTTCCCTGTAAGGTGCTCACGAGCCGCAGTTTCATCCAGTGGTAAAAATGCTTGATGCATACAATCACCACACTTGATACGAGGCTTCTCGCAGATAAAGCGTGCCCATTCATTAGCACATACAGGAGAGTATCCCTTCCGACCGTCTTTTGCATTTTCCCAGAGGCGTGGGTAAACATCTCGGCGACAAGCAAAGCGAGTGAGGAAGATTTGAATTTTCTCTTCTGGACTGAAGGAGACACTATGCGAAATCGCACGAGCGAGTAGATTTTGCTTCTCTGAGAGAAGCTCTGAACGACGCTGCTCAAGATCTGCGAGTTCCTTGTCGATCTGATGCAAGCGGTTCATTAGGTCATTATTGGCATCTTTACGAAAGACTGATTTCTTTCAACCACGATGAAAAATTTCGATGCTTGCGGATAAAATTACGTTTGAAAGCGGTGAAAGAAGAATCGGGTTGCAAGTGCATGATGATTTGCTCCTTACGGCGCTGTCGAAGTCCTGGCGTTTTTGCTTTCAAAAAATTACTTACCAACTCAGCGAGTGCTCGCATTTCTTTCATAAGTTCCTCTCTTAGGTTAGCAGACTCGATAAATTTTTGCTCGGTAGTGCCATGAAAAATCTCATTGAGTAGTTCTGCCGTGCGATGAAAACGTTCATCATCAACCAATGAGGAAATCGCTACGTGCTCTTTTTCCAGAATACCCTGCGCTGTAGAAACATCGAAATGATAATCCATGACTTCATCCACCCGATCTTCCGCATTAGTGCAGTTCAGTAAATTGGTGAACTTCGTTCGTATCTGCCATGAACTTTTTATGTTGTTGCAGTGGGCGCAACTGAAAAAGAGATTATTCCAATCGAACTTGAGATCGGGGTTACCACAATGTGGCATGAAATGCTCGATGTTGATGCTCGTGGGCGATTTTTGTTCGCACAAATAGCACTTGTTCTTGAAGTCTTTTTGCAATTGGGCAGCAACACCTGGGCAATTGTAATCGCCTGATTTCTTGAGCTTTTCCAAAGCCAAGCAGTCGGGCGCTGGTTGAGACTTTGGCAAATAGATCATGCGCTCTCACGGTCAGCTTTTTCTAACTGAATTTGTTTCAGCTTAAAATCCAATTCGGGAGCCCAATACTTGGGCAATTGCGTTAGATTGATCTCCAAGTCCTGCATTCTTTCTTCTTCATCAACTGTTAATGCTTCGGACTTCATCAAGCGTTCATATTCCGAGAGGTCGCGCTTCAGTTGATCGGAGTAATTGTCGTTACCGAAGTACGATTCCACTAACGTTCCGTAGGAGTAGCCAGATAGATCTTCAGTCACAATGCGCTTTTCCAAATCACAGATGACCGCATTCTTGATGGAGTTGATGACGAACGGCGAGTGCGTGGTTACGATGAACTGGATGTTGGGGAAGAACGAGATTAGGAACGGCAGGATTTTTTTCTGCAAATCAACATGTAGGTGGGTTTCGATTTCATCGATCAGCGCGACACCCTCGACATCGTAAGCACTTTTGTTCTGACTCTCCATTCTCATAATCAACTCACTGACAAGGTTAATCACTGAAGAATAACCATCCGAAAGTTGATTGAAATTGTATTTTTCACGACCACTGTGGATGATGTCAAAGTTGTAGTTTTCTTTATCAAATTTGATGACCGCATCGGGCGAGTCTAACAAATCACGAAAAGAATCCTGAATCTTTTCGAACCATTGCTTAATCTGATTAACCTTGATCACATCTAGCTCTTGCAAGGCCATCAACTGCTCGAAATAGCGGTTGACCATAAACTGGATAAACTCTTTCCCTGCTTCGGGATCGATACTTTGGTTTTTTAGAGACTCGATTTTCTCTGCGCTCTTAGGAGCTTTGAGATTTGGAGTTCTTCTCGCTTCAAAAAAAATCATGAGATATTCTTGTTTTGCTAGTTTAGCTTCAACCGTATGAGTCGTTTTAGAAAATAATAGAAGCGAATTTAACGAATCATTTACAAATAGTTGATTCAAACGATATTGACCTTTTAACAGCATTTCGCAGGCTTGCCTAATGTAGTTGAGAACACTCGTCTTTCCACTCCCATTCTTCCCTGTGATAATGAGGTGCTTCATCTCGGATTTGGACAAGGGAATGTCAAAGTTCTCAATATGGCGAACTTTGTCGATGTGCAAATCCGTGATGAATGTCTGGCTCATAAAATTTACTCCTCTTCGTTAGAAATATCCACTTCGGGGATTTCTTCGTCTGATGGGGCTGCTTCTGCGGCATCGGTGCTGCTGTCTTCGCCGTCGGGGATGACTTTGGAGATGTCTTGCAAGGTCTCGCCTTCTTTCATCGAAAGAAGTTTCACGCCTTGGGCGTTACGACCTGTTTCGCGAATGGTGTTGACCTTGATTCGAATGCTCAAGCCTGTGTTGGTCATGAGCATGAGTTCATCACTTTCTTCCACGGTTACGGCACCGACGACATTGCCAGTTTTTTCCGTTACTTTCATGGTGATGATACCTTTGCCACCTCGCGATTGCAGGCGGTACTCTTCAAAGGCAGTGCGCTTGCCCAAGCCGTTTTCTGCGGCAACCAATAAGGTGCTGCCAGGTGTGACGAGAGCTAGACTAACGACCTGATCGGCATCTTCAGGGCGAATGCCCCAAACTCCCGTAGCAGTTCGGCCCATGCTCCGGGCTTGCTCCTCATGGAAACGGATGCTGATGCCGTGGCGAGTGACCAGAATCACTTCATCGTTACCACTCGTGAGGCGCACACCGATCAATTCATCGCCTTCTTCGAGGTTGATGGCATTAAGGCCCGCTTTACGGTAATTTCGGTAATCGTTGAGCGGTGTTTTCTTCACCAGACCGACCTTGGTGGCGAAGAGCAGGAAGCCTGCCTCATCGCGGAAAGTAATGTCGTTGTTGTTTTCGTCAGTGACGCGTTCGAGGCGGAGCAACGCAGCAATTTTTTCGTCAGGTTGGAGGTTGAGCACATTACGAATGCCTCGCCCTTTTGCCGCACGCGAGCCTTCGGGGATGTCATAGACTCGCTCGACATAGACGCGGCCCGTGTTGGTGAAAAACATCAAGTAGTCGTGCGCTTGCGTCGAGAAGAGGTGTTCAATGAAATCGTCCTCTTGATCCTTAGCGGTGCGGGTTTCCATGCCACGCAGGCCTTTTCCACCACGCGCTTGAACTCGAAACTCGCTGGCTGGGGTGCGCTTGATGTAACCACGGTGGGTGAGGGTGACGATCATCGAATCATTGGCAATCAAGTCTTCAATAGCAATCTCGCCTTCATCGGGAAGGATGGGGCATCGCCGGGGCGTGCCGTATTTTTCACCAACAGCACGAAGCTCTTCCTTGATGATGGTAAGTACGCGAACTTCGCGAGCGATGATGTCCATGAAATCGATGATCTCAGCAAGCACGTTGTCGTATTCGCCCTTGATCTTGTCGCGCTCCATGCCGGTGAGTTGATAGAGGCGCAGTTCGAGAATGGCATTCACCTGACGCTCCGAGAAAATGTAGAGATCTCCCTGAACCGAAGGTTGTGAGCGAATGAGAATGCCCAAACGTTCCGCAGTGTCGACGGGGAAAGTGTAGGATGCCAATCGCTCACGCGCTTCATCGCGGTTTTTCGATGAGCGAATGATATGAATGAAGTCATCCAAATGCCCGAGTGCTAACAAATAAGCTTCGAGGTTTTCCGCACGGTCTTCGGCCTTGCGCAAGAGATACTTGGTGCGGCGCACGATGACTTCGCGACGATGCTCGATATAGCAGTCGATGGCATCTTTGAGCGTGAGCATTTTGGGACGCTTCTCGTGAATCGCTAGCATGTTGATACTGTAAGAAGTATCCATGCTAGTGAGCTTGAAGATCTGATTGGCGACGACCTGTGGTCGAGCATCGCGCTTCAACTCAATCTCGATGCGTGTTTCTTCATCAGAAAGATCACGCATGCCCGAGATACCAGTAAGCACTTTTTCATTTACGAGTTCGGCAATACGCTCTTGCAAGGTCGCACGGTTGACTCCATGAGGAACTTCGCGAATGGTAAGAATGCTCTTGCCGCCTTCTTGCTCATCGATCTCGATACGGCCACGTAAGCGAACCGAACCACGTCCGGTGCGGAAATATTCCTCAATGCCCTTGAGTCCACGAATTTCGCATTTGCCTGCGAAGTCTGGCCCTTTGACGTATTGCATCAATTCCGGCAAGGTGATTTCCGGATTATCAATCTGTGCACAGATCGCGTTGACGATTTCTCGTAGATTATGAGGAGCCAAGTTCGTCGCCATACCCACGGCAATACCTGTGCCGCCATTCACTAACAAATTTGGAAATGCTGCTGGCAATACGGTAGGCTCTGTGAGTCGCTCGTCATAGTTCGGCACGAAATCGACGGTGTCTTTTTCAAGATCCTCCATCATCGCCATGCCGAGGTGAGTCAAACGTGCTTCAGTGTATCGCATCGCAGCAGGAGGATCACCTTCCACCGAACCGAAGTTGCCTTGGCCATCGATTAAGGTTTCACGCATCGTCCAATGTTGGCCCATATTCACCAAGGTCGGATAAATGACCGCTTCACCGTGAGGGTGATAGTTTCCCGAGGTATCGCCGCAAATCTTCGCGCACTTGATGTGTTGCTTGCCTGGTGCCAAATTAAGCTCTCGCATGGCGAAAAGAATCCGTCGTTGGGATGGCTTTAGGCCATCGCGCACATCAGGAAGTGCCCGCGAGATGATAACGGACATCGAATAGTCGAGGAAAGAAGTCGAGAGTTCCTCGGCGACGGAGATTGGTTTGATATGATCGGACATATTGGTAAATTGGGTCACTAGTCACTACTAGTGGTGGTTGTGCGTTTTGGGTTAGCGGGTTGGCCTATGGTTTTGATGTAGGCGTTCAGGCGTTTTTTGAGAGTGTTGAGTTCGCGATAGAGTTGGCGGGCGGTTGCTTTTTCGATGAGGCCACGATTGGCAGATTTTTCAATCCAAGTTTGTGTTTCCTCGGCAGAGCCACGGGCGTATTGGCAGAAATGGATATTTTCCTTGTAGTGGTGACGTCCGTAGCCTTCGGCGATATTGGCTGCGATGGAATCCACAGCTCTGACGTATTGCTTTCCTACGGTGCCTTTGGTAAAAAAGTCCCAAGTAATCACCACGCTCCAAGCCACCTCCCCGACGCGCATGGCCTCGCGGTAGATTTCCAGTTTGTTGAAGTCGTTGTTCATGAATACCAGTGACTAGTGACTTTAAAACCGAAATACCGTCACGCCCGCGGAAGTGATGGGGCCATCTGGCGAGACAAAGCCTATGACTCCATCATTCAACCAATTTAACTCGAAATTCATTTCTTGACTGACTTGTCTAGCACAGTCGAGAAGCTCTTTCTTGGGGATAAAAATGGCATCCACATCCCGGGTGGACTCTCTCGCATTGTAAGAAAGTACCATCGCTGCATCACCGAAAATACAAAGCTCACCATTCACCCCGCGCTCACGCAACAATTCATCCAAGCGACTCGGAGCTTGAAGAATCTGTTCTTTGGTTAGCTTGTCGTTCATCTATGTCGGCAGTCTAGTAATCAAACGTCCAAATTTCGCACATTCAGAGCATTGTCTTCGATGAAGCGCTTGCGCGGCTCAACGATGTCACCCATGAGGACGTCGAACATCTTATCCGCCTCGACGGCATTATCTTCATCGAGACGAACGCGAAGAAACTGGCGTTTGGTCGGATCCATCGTGGTTTCGAATAGCTCTTTGGCATTCATCTCACCTAGGCCTTTGAATCGTTTGATCTGCATTCCGCGACGACCAATTTCTAACACTTTTTCGAGGACTTCTGTCACAGCGAAAATTGGAGTTACGGTCTTCTTGTCCCCTTCGCCTTCGATAAGTTCGTAAATCGGTTTATCCGCTGAAAAGAACGTAGTAGTGTCTAAGCCTTTTTCCCGCAGTTTCGTCATCAGGCGCTCGATGGCGTGAGCTTCATGCAATTCCTTCAGCACAGCGCGGCGGGAGATTTGATTCAGTTGAGCGGCGACTTCTTCCTCTGTGAGTAGCTCACCAAACAAGCGCAAATCCCGATTCTCGTGAGCGAAAGCGTGAAGTGCTTTGTCATCCAAGAAGTAGTGAATTTTTTCCTCATTGCCTTGGCGAACTCGAACCATGAAGGCGGGGAGATTAACTCCATTACCAGCAGACAGAAAGTCTGCGAAATTGCCACCGCTGCGCTGGATCGAGTCGGCATAGCGCGTGAGTTGAGAAATATTCTCCAGGACTGTGCGTAATTCATCCGCGGTAAGAAGGGCGTCATTTACGATCGAATGTAAGGAAACATCTCCAGCTCCAAGGTCGATAAGAATTTTCGTTAGATCGTTATCATCTTGCACATACTCGGCGCGTTTTTTACGTGTAACGAGATACAATGGAGGTTGAGCAATGTAGAGGTGTCCGCGTTTGACAAGTTCTGGCATGTGTCGACAGAAAAAGGTTAGTAGCAGAGTTCGAATGTGTGAACCATCGACATCAGCGTCGGTCATGATGACGATTTTGTGGTAGCGGATTTTTTCGACGTTAAATGCACCCTCCATTTCGCCATCGCCGATACCAGCACCGATGGCGGTGATCATCGACTGAATTTCTTTATTTTGCAGTGCGCGGTGAAGGCGGGATTTCTCGACGTTGATGAGCTTACCGCGCAGAGGAAGAATGGCTTGTGTGCGGCGGTCACGGCCTTGTTTGGCTGAGCCACCCGCGGAGTCACCTTCGACAATGTAGAGCTCAGACTTTGAAGGATCGCGCTCTGAGCAGTCGGCAAGCTTGCCGGGAAGTCCGCCGCCCGAGAGAGCTGATTTGCGGACCGTTTCGCGGGCTTTGCGCGCGGCCTCACGTGCACGAGCTGCATTCACCGACTTCTCGATGATTTTTTTCGCGAGATTCGGATTTTCCTCGAAGTAGGTCATCAACCCCTCATAGACGATCGACGACACCACCCCTTCGATTTCTGAGTTGACCAATTTTGCCTTTGTCTGTGAATTGAAACGTGGATTCGGCATTTTCACCGAGATCACACATACGAGTCCCTCGCGAACGTCGTCGCCGGACAGAGAGGGATCTTTATCTTTAAGAATTTTGTTTGCCTTCGCAAATTGGTTAATCGCGCGTGTGAGCGCCGTGCGAAATCCAGTGAGGTGCGTGCCACCATCCGAGTTAGGGATGGAGTTGGCAAAGCACAAAATTTGGTCATTGTAAGAATCGTTGTATTGAAAGACGACATCGGCAAAAACATCGTCATGAGTGACTTTACCATCATAATCGATCTCCACTTGGCGTTTGCCCGCAAGAGCGATAGGGTTTTCATGGATAATTGGCTTATTTTCGCCAAGTTGAGTTACGAACTCAACGATACCCTGCGCATAATAAAAAGTCGCTTTTTTCGCCGATTCTGGTCTTTCGTCTTCAAGTTCGATCGTAAGCCCTGGATTCAAGAATGCAAGTTCACGCAGACGAGTAGATAGCCGCTCAAAGCTAAAAACAATGGTATCAACAAAGATGGTGGCGTCAGGAAAGAAGGTGATTTTTGTGCCTGTTTCATCTAGTGGTGCTTCTCCTATGACAGCAAGGGGAGAGGTAGTTTTACCGCGCTCGAAGGCGATCATGTGCACTTTGCCATCGCGGCGCACTTCCGCTTTAAACCAATCCGATAGCGCATTCACGCACTTTGCGCCCACACCATGAAGACCACCCGAATACTTGTAAGCACCTTGGCCAAATTTACCACCCGCATGGAGATTGGTTAGCACAAGCTCTACCGCTGGTATGCCAAATTTCGGATGAGTGTCCACAGGGATTCCTCGCCCATTGTCCGAAACAGAAATCGATCCATCAATATGGATGGCGACCTTGATGCGTTGGCAGTAACCGGCGAGGTGTTCGTCAATGGAGTTGTCTAAAACCTCAAAGACACAGTGATGCAAACCACGTTCATCAGGATCACCGATATACATACCAGGACGCTTCCTGACTGCCTCAAGACCTTCCAATTTATCGATCTGAGCGGCACCGTATTCTTGGTCTGCTGAGATGTTCGGAGGAGTATTTTCTGCGGGTGTCAAGATTTCTGCCATGTGTAGCAAAACGATGAAGGACTTTCGGCGAAAAAGCAAGCCAAAATCGGGGGTAATGGCGTAAAAAAACAATCAGCAAGAATCATCCAAAAGATTCATTTCCCAATGATTTCAAAAGCCAAAAAACCGCCACAATGAGTAAGATGACCAAAAAAAGGAACACACACATGCGAATGAAATTGCCATGATCTTTTCTCTCTACCTCATCGTGAGATATCGCGTTATCAGCCAAAATCAAACGAGAGGAAACAAACTCAGAACTGGCCTTTTGTCTCGCAGTTGGAGAATCTTTCCTCACATTCGTGTTCCCTTGGAATGTGCTACTCTTCGCTAATGGTAGCGCGGTTTCACTAACCGAACCTGTGGTCGTCGGTAGCGGCACAACAGCTAGAGTTTTGATCGCCGGCGCAAGCACAAGTGTGCCACAGCACGGGCAAGGAGCAAAGCTTCCTGCATAGAAGATCGGCACTTGCAAGCGAGTGAAACATGACGTGCAAGAAAACCTCAACATGTGCGATTCGATAGGCATCAGTCCAATTTCCTAGAATGAAAAAAACATCCAATATTCGTCGATTACAATTCCAGTAAAGAAATTTGCCACTTCATCAGTGTTTCCGTAGGCTCAATTTCTTTCGCTGCGATAGACTCAGCAGTCGAGCGCGAAATCAGCAATGCAGGATCGATCTTCAAGCCAGCAGCAACTTGATCACGCTTCGCGAGTAAATCACTGAGAAAACGTTCGAATTCTGCATCTTTTTTACGTCTCATTACTTTGTATTTCTGCGGCCAATCTGCCTCAGTAGCTGAGTGAGCTTCTGCGAGAGCATTTTCAAAACGTTTCATGCGCTCTGGTCGTGATAAATGACGAGGAATCGGTGGAGGATTTCCTTCAGCCATCGTCTCAGCCCAGTCAATCATGTCTTTATTATTCAACACCATGAACGTCGGCTTATCCCAGAGTGCGGCCTCGGCATCTCTCCAATGCCATAAAGCCTTAAGATAACACAATCCACGTGGTTGCAGACGGCCACTTCCATTGATTCTCCAATAATCATCACGAGTATCTACACGAGAAAGGACTTTCTTTCGTGCCGCTTCGCAACTCTCGACAAACCAATCGTATCGACCTAGTTCGAGGAGCTCTTCAACAATACATTCGCCTAGAGGAAGTAAGTAATTTACGTCGTTGATAGCGTAGTCGAGCATTTTCTCAGTAAGTGGACGCTTACCCCAGTCTGCTTTTTGTGAGGTTTTTTGCAATACAACCCCAAACCAATGCTCCACTAGATCAGAAAGACCAAATTTTTTCACACCCAACAACCTCGCCCCAATTTGGGTGTCCCAGACGACTCTAGGCAATTGGCCAAATTCCCGTTTCAGCATCGTCATATCATAATCGCCCCCGTGCATCCAGACTTCACAGGAGTTCAGATATGTTGCTAAGTCGGCAAGGTCGTCTAATGCCAGAGGATCGATCAAAACATTTTGGCCCGCTGCGGAAAGCTGCAAAAGGCACAATGATTCACGATAGCGGTGTAAACTATCAGCCTCTGTATCGATGGCACAAATCCTTGCATATTGGGAAATCTCTGATAGCAGAGAAGATAGCTTGGATTGTGTGTCGATGATTTGAGGCATAGGATGCGTGAACCCGCATATTGATAAGAAAACACCGTGCATGCCAAAAGTAGGCATACACGGTGAAGGACAGTCAGCCAGATATTGTTATTGCAAAATCCAAGATCCAGAAAGAAGTGTAGTTTTATTGAGTGGAATCGGAAGCCCCTTCAGAGGTGGAAGCTGATTCAACATAAAGAAGCCGTAAGCTTTATTCGTGCTTGGTTCCACTAGCCCGCCGAAAGAAATGACACGATTGTAAGGAGAAAATGGCTCAATACGATTGGGGTCATTAAGAATCATACGACCAGACACTAATCCATTGCGTGGATTGATTCTGAGTGATAAAGAAGACGGATTCGCAACTGCGCCTGCCTGGGGAATGGTAAGTGCACCAAGAGCTCCAAGGGTGATGGTAGTTGTCGGATTCGTCTGCGAAGTTGCAATATTTGCGTGAGCAAATGAAATTTCAGCAGTAGTGCCGGGAGTTTTACCCAAGTACGATGTTGTCAACGTAGGAGCAACGTAGAGGCCGCCCGACGTAACAAAATTTACGGGAGTCGTAATTCCATACCCTTCACGGTAGATTCTTCCCGTTCTTGGTTCGAATAGAGTCTTAATCGCAAAACCCGATCCGGTGGCAGAATTGCCTGTGATGCTTCCATTCGATTGAATGATACCCCGTTTCGAGTGAGTGTGGCTCCAAACAGTATATTGCCCAGCAAATCCAATATCCGATGATGAGGTGAATCGTTGACCTTCTGCGCTTACGCCACGCGTAGTGGCTTTACCTCTAGCGGAGATAGTTTGACTAAAGTATCCATGTCCTTGTGGAATGGTAAGATCTCCCACAGTCGCAGTTTCTAGCGATACACGATGATTGAAGATACCGGGAGTTGGGAAATTCCCCGTTGACCAACCATTACGCCATCCAGTAATGGCGACAAGCTCGCTACCGGCTAACGTGAAAGACAGTGAGCCGGTCAAGGTTTGATCAGGCATAAATTCAATGTTAAGCCTGTAAACTACGTTATTGGACGCCACAACAACTTGATTGATGGTCGGATTGGCTCCCGAGCTTCCCGCAGCAAAGCCGCGCAAAGGTACTGTGACCCTGCCCATAGATATCGAACCGCTATACGAGCCATTCGGCATAACTTTTAGTTGAACGATTCCACCCCAGTTATCGTTGACCTCCCCAGCTCGGCTAATGATGCCAGTATAGTCTCCTTGCAAGGTGCTCACTAAAGGATCAATGACCATTGTGAAATCAGTTGATGTGACACCCCAAGGATTGGTAGCGGTAATCTTCACGTTGTAGGTGCCAGGAACACTGCTACTTCCCGAGATGACTCCAGTCTTGCTATCGATCGACATACCACGTGGAAGGCCTTTTGCCGTGAACGAAACTGCGTAAGTCGAAGCAACAGGAATGCTAATGGTTGAGGAACTACGCAGGTTGACGTTGGCTGGTTTCGTAACCTCAGGAATGGGTGCTACGGATCCCTCACCCGTAATCGACACATAAGAAAGTCCCGTCTCTGCAGTTGACTGAATACTCAACACTGCTGCAAACTTCCTCGCACTGTCGGGGCTAAATGTGACATCAAAAGAACGAGTCGCTCCAGGAAGAACCATACCCGAGAAGCTGCCTGAGAAGACTTCCTCATCAACGAAGGAAACTTTATCAACAAACATAGGGTTTCCACCTGTGTTGGAAATATGGAACGTGCGTGTATAGTCGTTGCCAACTACCTGCGTTCCGAAGTCAAATCCATCTGGATTAGAGATAGAAATGGAACTTGGAACTTCGCTTGGCAAAGCACTGCCTGTGAGCGTCAAACGAAGATTGCGTAGAATCATTCCCAATGGCACGATCATACCTTGAGGCGTAACGTAGTAATTAGGTGTAGAGTCTGCTACGCGCACGCGCCACACACCTGTGCCGTTCGCGCCCTTGCTGCTCACACCCCAATGTCGAACCGTCGTAAGCTGCGATCCATTTGGCACCTCTTCTGGTATCGGGCCAAATACTTGTCCCTCATTGCTCAAATCCCCGTAATGCATAATACTAACGGAGCCGTCTGGTGCCGTAATTTCAATGTCCATATCAGGAACAAAATCATATTGCAGTCCAGGCACTAATTCGGTGATATTATCATCATCGTCTTCGTCCAAAGCGTCAGGAACATGAGGAAAATCAAGAGTTACATGCTCGACTCGCATAGTAGGGTCTGCCGTGAAATCAAAAACGATTTCGGCACCCCCGCTGTAAATTGCTTCAAATCTACGAGCAATCGTTCGTGTCAAAGTAGAATCATCCCCAAGTGACAGCCAATCACGTGCCATTTTCACAGCAGCTCCGGCATCGATTCTTCCACCACCATAATCATGGTGATGTTTGATGGGAGGCAAATCGGAACGGTAACCGTCACGAAGCACCCAGCCTCTTGGATCGAGATCTTGGCGTACAGCCGTACGCATGAGAATCTCTTTGATATCACGTGTCGTGAGATTCGGGTTTGCCTGAAGCATTAGCGCGATGCATCCAGACACCAGAGGGCAGGCAGACGATGTTCCACTGAAGGTGTTCGTGTAGGACGAATCACTCAATTCACCAGGATTAAGTCCCGTATTGTATCCAAGAGTTCCCGTCCTGTCCGTAGTAGCGACATGACTTTGGTCGCTATTGCCTGACGATGATCCGATCACCATGTGCGGACCGAAATCGGAATACGAGGTATGACCACCACGGTTGCTCAGTGCCACCACTGGTATCACATAGTGCGAGTTCATCCAACCGGATTTGATCGATTGATTGCCTGCGCCTCTTGAGTTGCCAGCGGATTTCGTAATGACCGTGCCCAAACCACCACGTCCATCGGTTCCTGCATCTTCAATCGAATCCATGAAGACGCCAGAGTCATCAGAAAAGCCATAAGGAGTTTGTCTGCCCCAGCTATTATTCTTAATGTGAGTGCGAAATGATTCCCAGCTTTGAGAGAGTCCTTGAATCTCGTCACCATTGACACCGGCCAAGTTACCCTCAGCACCAAAGCCGATCCTTACGCTAGAAATTTTTGCGTAGGGAGCTGCGCCCGATACACCGATACTATTGTTGCCGCGAGCTGCTGCAACTCCCCCTACCGCAGTGCCATGGTTGTCATCCTCATCTTCTGCAGGCGAAGTATCATCGTCAATCACAGAAATGCCGGTGATATTGCCTTCGTCATCGTAGGTGTAAATTGTTCCTGTAGTATCCAAATGGAAATCCGCGAGATTGGGAGCCAAATCAGGATGATTGTGTTGAAGACCATCATCGACAATGCCGATAACGATGCCACTGCCCACTGCGATGTCCCATGCATCCTCGACATTGGCATCTTCACCAGGGGTACTATTGGCTTGACCCGTATTTTTTAGGTGCCATTGATCTTTGTAATAAGGGTCGTTGACGGAAGCCATACGCATTACTTCTCTCCCCATACCAAGCTGGACGCGGGAGACAGAAGCAACTTGACTCAGAGGCTCAAGGGATTGAATAGCAGAGAATGGGCTATCGTCCATTGCATCAAACACAAGGTAGTTTTTGTTTGCAAACGATTCGCGCAGGAATGAAAGACCAAGTTTCTCTGCAGCGGCTTTGGTCGCAGTGTGATCCGTTGATTTGACAAAAATGGTATCAGAAAATGTGAACATATTTTCTGGTATCCGCAAATTTTTATGCTTGTAGGCAACCATCAAAGGCTTCTCGCCGGTCTCGATTGCTACCTCACGCATTTTTTCCAAGAGTTCTTGCGGTGTCTTTACGGCAGGGAATTGGTAGATGGGATTTGTTCCCTTTTTCTGAACGACGAATCGATCTAGGGCAAGATCCAGCTTGGGGCCAGAAACGATCTGAATTGGCTCAGAATGAAAAACGATCGACTTGTCCTCCCTTTTTAAATCTTCAGCCACATAGCCTGTTACAGGATTTCTGGGTAATTCGGGTCGCTCGGCAAAAGACTTCCTGACAGCCTCGGCTGTCATTGCCTGAATCTCTTGGTCGGATTTGGCCGTATCTTTCTTGCGAGAGTGATAGCCAATAACGACAGTAGCCGCAGCAATGAGTGCTGCGGATGTGAAAAGTTGGGATTTGGTTACTTTCATTTTGAAATGAGCTATTAAATTATCGGTAAAATAGGGAATGTTGAACTATTTCCAAGGTGCCGCGACAGCACGCATGAACAAAATCTCAGGTGATGTAGCTTTGGTTCTGACACGGAGATTGGTTTCGGTGTTTTCCACAATATCAAACAAACGATCACGGGAACTAATGGTAGTCCATTTTCTGCCATTCCTCGAGTATTGGATGTTGTAAATGACCGAACTTCCCACGTTCAAACGTTTGGCAACGTTCATGAACGCTTGACCTGTGACTGCATCAATTTCCATCTGTGGCATGACTGGTTGTCTATCGTCGTCAGCAAATGCTTCTGTGGTAGTGGAATCGTCATCGCCATCGTCCTGCGTGAAGGCAAATTCTGTGAAGTTGTCAACGCCATCGAGGTCAAAGTCGGCTTTGGGAAGCCTCAAAGCTTCAAGAGTTCCGACCGGCAACTCATAAATCGCGTGGCCTTCGTAAGAGTCCACGAAGCGAACACGCCACTCAAACAACCGTGAACTTACATCCGTGGCAATCGGTGTCGCTGCAAGACTGCGTGACCACTGGAGTCGAGCAACAGCCCGATCACCTTTTACGAAAGCAAAAGGAATGATTTGCAGGGTACTTTGCAGAGGAGAATCCAGTTCATAAGGCAAGTCAGGAGTAGGATAGAGAATACGGGGAGGTTCGACGATATCACCCGTTAGGGGGTAAGCTTGAAACATCGAGAACTGCACCGTATCGGCAGCTATGGTATTGTTGATATTGATGCCGCGCCAAGATACTCTCGATAAAATTCGCGGATCCATTTCCATCGATCCTTTCGACCAGCGTGTTCCAACAAGAGAGAAACCTTCATTTCCCACGCGATGGGCGGTTGACTCAGGTGCGGTAAAAATTTCTGTTTTAAGCGCCAAGCTGAGAAGTGGATTTACAAGAGCAGGCACGGAATACGTGTAAGCTCCGGGAATATAATCATCCCTATGCTTTCTCTCTTCGTTGAAACCATATTCTTTGATGTAAGTATATCTGGCAATGGGATATTCTCTTACCGGCGCAGCCAGAACGTTGTAGTAGATACCAATGGATTCATCGATGAAATTGCCCAAGGGGCGTCGCAATGTGGAAGGAGGAGCGGCGCGTAACAATACTTTATCAGCCAAGAAAGGAGCAATGGTTTTTGCCTTTTCTACGCTCTCAATCGACCAATAAGAACCATCGTCGCGCTTACCGTCACGGTCTGCATCGCCGCGCCAAATGAAACCCGTGGTGCCGAGAGGGCAGAATGGATTTGGAGGAATAATTACTGGCGATGGATGAGAACAGCCTGACAAAGACCATGTTCCATCTTGAATCACAACCCGATAAAAGCCTGAAGTGTATTGCGCCTTCGAGCTGGTGGTCATAAGGTAATTTTTTGTATTTTGCGCGGTAACTTGAAGAAACGCTTCAGAGCTAACAGTCAAAAAAGCGAACAGGGCGAGCGAGGTTTTCATCGGTTTTAAAAAATTTGGACAGGGGTAGTAAATACGTTGTGTTCAGGAATGCAAACGATATTTTTGAAAAAGTCAGCGAATTCCGCGCAAGAGAAGTTCCGCGTTGTTTTGGGTGGCTTTGAGGTTTTTCATCAAGACTTCAACCGCTTCGCCGTAGGGAAGTTGCGCAAGTTGGCGTCGGATATCAAGAACGCGGGAAAATTCTTCCTGGTGGTAGAGTCGATCATCATTGCGGGTGCCTGATTGCGGAATATTGATGGCCGGGTAAATGCGACGCTCGGCAAGCTCACGGTCGAGGCGAATCTCCATGTTGCCCGTGCCTTTGAACTCCTCAAAAATCACATCGTCCATACGGGCTTCTGTCTCAATCAGCGCGGTTGCGACGATCGTGAGTGAGCCACCTTCATCGAGATTTCGCGCAGCGCCGAAGAATTTGCGGGATTTTTGCAGAGCGATCGGAGAAACGCCGCCGGAACCAATGGGGCCACCAGCTTGCGCAGCATTATGACCTCGGGCGAGACGAGTGAGAGAATCCAAGAGCAAGATGACGTTTTTCCCCATTTCTACAAGCCGTTTGGCGCGATCCAAGACCAAATCTGCGACCTGTGCGTGGCGGCGAGGCGACTCATCAAACGTAGAAGCGTAAACCGTGCATGCCACAGTTTCGATAAAATCGGTCACCTCCTCTGGGCGTTCATCCAGCAGCAAAACGATGAGTTCGGCTTCTGGGTGATTGGCACGAATGGCACGAGCGACTTGTTTTAAAAGAATCGTTTTCCCGCCACGTGGGGGAGCAACGATCAAAGCGCGTTGACCAAGACCCAAGGGGGCGACGAGATCGACAAGGCGAGTGGCAAGAAATTCAGCTCCTGTGCCCTCAAGGTAAACTCGACGATCAGGAAAAAGCGGTGTGAGTTTCTCAAAATCTACTGGCGGAGACCATTGGCAAACGGGACGACCTTCAATTTCTAGGATTTCTTGCGTCGTCATGAACTTGTCTCGTTCTTTTGGAGCGCGAACGAGCAATTTGACATGTTGTCCCGATTGGATGCCATATTCCTTGAGGAAGTTCAATGGAATATGAATATCGTCTTTCGACGAACGGAAGCTGCGAGCGGCATCGCGCAAAATGGCGAAATGATCTTTACCTGTCTCCACAACACCCTCGCAGGTAAGCTCGACGTTTTCACGCAGGTAAAATTGCAGCAACTGATAAACCAGTTCACTTTTCCCGTCATTGACGGCTTGAAGACTTGAAATCCCATCGGCGATGTCATGAAGTTCCGCTAGGGATTTTCGCCGAAACTCGTTGATGTTAATCGAAGCCGGAAGGCTAACAGGGCGAGCATGTATGGCCGCAGAATCTGGTGTAACAATTCCTAAAGATTCAAGAAATCGGGCGATCTGCGAGCGCAAAATAGGCATCGCACCTTCATTCCAGAAAACCACGTCGGCGAGACGCAATTTTTCTTCTACTGGCATTTGCGCTGCGATAATTGCCAGAACCATCTCATCCTCTAGGCGTGTTCGGTTCTTCAATCTGCGGATCTGCGTCTCCTTGCTGGAGGCGACAAGTAAGGAAAGTTCTTGGCCAAATTGAAAGCCATTTTCAAAAAGCAACGGAACGTCAGCCACGAAAATTCGGGAGGAGCCTTCCGCGCGAGCTATCTCAAGCGCTTGAAGACACTCTTCGCGTAGTCGAGGATGAATGATCTCCTCCAATTGGCGACGTGCTTGGTCATCTGAAAAGATTTTGTTGCGCAGAAAATCTCGATCCAGACATTGCTTTCTCTCGAAAATTGCCTCATCTCCAAAAACGGCACGACACCGCTCCAGCACATCGGCATCCGAATGGAGACGACGCGCTGCTGCATCACAATCAAATAAAGTCATCGAGGGGCAAAGATCGCGGAGCAAACGGCAGACTGTGGACTTGCCGCTGGCGATCCCCCCTGTAAGGGCGAAAATTCGCATACCCGAATCATGCCCATAGACCGCCATTTTGGCAAGAGGAAAAAGTGCATCGTTGGCGAGGCACTGCAACACACATTCCGCCACAAACGAGCAAAGTCCAAAAAATCGGCACCTTACGTAACAAACGAATAGCGAGATTGGCAACGTTTTCATTCGAATATCGTGTGAAAGGTTTCGACCTAGACTTTGCTAGCGCAAGGGCTTTTTCCTTCATTTCTTGAATTTTCTCATCGCGTTGGTGATTGATCGTACTGTCTGTCACGTAAGGTCTCCCCGCAATGATCCATTGTAGCAATAAATCGCTTCTCTAAAAAATGATCACTCCTACACATCTACAAGCTCGCCGTAAATTCATCCAACTTAGCACTGTTGCGTTGCTGATGCCATTGGCTCGTGGGCAGTCAGCCACAGCAAAGACTTCGATCGATTTGCCAGAAAGCCATGGCTATCGTGACGCTTGCCTATTGTTTAATAGCCGATTGAAGCCGAAACCCGCTGCGGTAATGAAATGCGTCACCGAAGATGATGTCATTTCTGGAATACAATGGGCTAACGAACATAAGAAAAAAATTTCTCTCAAAAGTGGCGGGCATTGCTTCGAGGGATTTTGCATGGCCGACGACACCCTGTCACTCGACCTATCAAACATGAACGCCATGTCGCTCGACCCGAAAACACACATTTTCACCGTAGCTCCGGGAGCAAAACTGCGGCAGATCAACGACTTCCTCTTGGCAAAAGGACGTGTTCTACCAGCAGGATCCTGCGCTGGTGTCGGCATCGGCGGACTGACCCTTGGAGGAGGTTATGGCATGTTGGCTAGACAATACGGTCTTACCTGCGATCTGTTGATGGGATTACGCGTGGTCGATGCCGAAGGCAAAGGCCACGACTGCGATGGTGATCACGAATTGCTCAAAGCCTGTCGCGGTGGCGGCAATGGCAATTTTGGTGTCATTACGCAGTTTCGTTTTCGGACACAAAAAGCCCCCAGTCATCTCTACAACCGTCGCTTCAAGGCCAAAAACTTGACTCCGGCAAAAGTGAAAATCCTTTTAGAAACATGGTTCAGGGCAACGAAAGATCTGCCAAGAGACGCTTTTTCTGCCTTTGTTCTCAATGGCAATTCGCTAACGATCTTGCTCACCCACACAAATCTCCAAAGCCAAGAGCAGATCACAGCAATGATGAAACCATTAGAAAAACTCGTAGGCACTACCACCCGCTACTACGCACCGCTCTACCCTGCTGCCATTAAGGCTTACTACGGTCGTAGCGGACCACTGCCATTCAAAAATGCCTGCGCTGGAATGCTGCGAGGGTTTGACGAACTCGATGAAATCGCAGAAAAACTCGCTCAGCACGTGGCCGCAACACCCGGAGTGATCTGGCAAGTCAACACATTGGGCGGGGCAATCCAAGACCAAGCATTCGCAGATGCCTCTGTTTTCGCACATCGCGATTGCAGCTACATGTCGGAGATCCAAGGCTACTGGCACAATGCCGCGAGCGAGCCAAATGTGATCAAGGCAGTGGATGCGATCCAAAACCTACTTGCACAACACGGCATCAATCGACATTACTGCAACTATCCCGATAAAAACTTCGCGAATCCGCAAACCGCCTACTTTGGCGAGCATGATTTCCTCAAAAAAATCAAACGCCTTTACGATCCAACAGATCTTTTTCACCACCCGCAAGGTGTGCGTTTGTAAAGTCGGTCGATCTCTCAAAGAAGGAATGACCTAATCCACTTTCTCGGAAATAAAGGAAAACAAATGCGCAGGTTTACCTTGCTTACCAACACCAATACTCGTATCATTCTCTCCCAATTATGCTGAATTCCTTATTCCCCTCATTGCTCGTGATATTGTTATTTTTCCGTGTGGATCTTCAGGCAAAGCCGATCCATTGCGCGATTGATCCACTGCTGAAAACGCCAGAAAACTGGCAAATGACGGTAGATGATTTTGAAAAAACCTTCAGCACCGATGGTAATAAGCAATTCGTTTGGCTGACCAAGGATCGCACGCGAGCAAAACTAAGTCGTAATTTTCATCGTGTCGCAGCTTTTGAACTTACTGCATTTGAGAAAAAGGTTCCCGTGCAGGAGGTGATCGTTGACTTCATGGACGGCAAACTGAACCTTGTCTCGATCTCCCTTTACAACCGTGCCGACAGTGGACCGATCACCAAAGAAAACTTCGCCGAACGTTTCAAAACCACCGGGAAGATGATGGGGGAAGCGTTTGCATCGAAAGCCATGGAACGCAAGGCAGATGCGAAAAACGGACTCTTGACCGAAGGATATTCATGGTATGTCAGAGAAACGGGCGTTGCCTTTCTGGAACACAACGAAGGCGCCATGAAAGCGGAAAAAATTGAGTTTTTACGCCTGCGCATTGCTCGCCCGAATGCCAAAGGATCTTTGGCCGCTTCGATGATCCATACGCGTGGCGGAGCTGCCGCGAAGCTTGGCGATCTCCCCAAAAACGTAAAAAAAGAGCCCAATGGTAACGTCCTTATCGCCAATCTCCCAATGGTGGATCAAGGTGACAAAGGATACTGTGTGGTCGCCACTGTGCAGAGAGTATTTGAATATTATGGCATAGGCGCTGACATGCATCAGATCGCACAAATCTCCGAGGCGAATCCAGAGCTAGGCACCAGCACACTCACTATGGCGAAGGAACTCGATAAAATTGACTACCGTTTCAAAACCCGTCTGGAAATCATTGGAATGGGCCAGCCATTGACTGAGGTCAAAGAAGAAAAAGGAGAATACTACATAGGCAAGGCCGTAGATGAACGGAAATTTCTCAAAGAGATCAGCAGTTACGTCAACAAAGGTTTGCCCCTGCTCTGGTCACTCCAACTCGGTATCTTTCCCGAAATCCCCAAGATCTCTCAACAAGCGTCGGGGGGACACATGCGGATGATCATCGGCTACAATGATCAAACCAAAGAAATACTTTTCTCTGATTCTTGGGGAGCAGGTCACGAAGTCAAACGAATGAACATGTCGGATGCTTACAAGGCATCACACGGGTTGTTCGTGCTTTCTCCTACAGTCCGCTAAAAAACGTAAAGCGGCTGATCACACTGCACCGTGATTCCATCCTTGTCGGAGGAATTCGCTCTCCCGCGAAAAGCCTTTCGTGTATTGCTACTACGATGTTTGATCACCCGCATTCATGAAGATCAGAGCATCCGGGGATTTTCCATAAAAAAATTCTTGACTCAACGCACGACTTCGCCCAAGTTCCGCCCCCCACAACAGCAAATTACGCATCATGGCCAACGCACAAGTCATTCTCAAAGAAAAAATCGAAGGTCTCGGCGCAGAGTCGGACGTTGTCAAAGTTCGCGCCGGCTACGCCCGCAATTTCCTCATTCCTCAAGGCAAAGCCTTCGAAGCCACTCGTGCGAATCTTCGTCACGTAAATGCCTTGAAAGCTGTTCGTGCCAAACGCGAAGAAGAGGAACTGGTTACCGCGAAAGAGTTGGCAGCCAAAATCTCCAAGCTCCGTCCCAAGTTCACTCTGGAAATCGGTCAAGATGGCAAAGCCTTCGGATCCGTTACTTCGATCGACATTCATCGCGAACTCGAAGCTGCCGGCATCGTCGTTGACCGTCACGGCATCGAACTGGAAAAGCCGATCAAAAAATCTGGCAAATCCGATGTCAACGTTCGCGTTCATCCGCTCGTTTCCACCATTCTTACGATCAACGTTGTTGCTCCGAAAGAAACAGAAGAAGCAGAAGCATCGGCTGAGTAATTTTTCTCTTCCTTTTTACCAAAAACCACGCTCCGCAAAATGGGGCGTGGTTTTTTTGTGGAGGTACTCTTTCTAGTAACATGGACGCTATTTCCCATAAAAAACCCTGGCTAACACAAGTGCAGCCAGGGTTTTGTTTGAAAAGGAATCGATAAAAGAATTATTTCTTCTCGCCAAGTTCTGTGAGTTTGGCACGGCTTACCGGACCGGTCATGCTTTTCCACTGCTCACGGAATTTTTTCGCATCTTCCGCAGTGACAACGCTGGATGCGTTTCCGAAAGAGTTACGAACGTAAGTCATAACGCCCGCTAACTTCTCGTCGTCCATGGTTGCGCCCATAGCCGCCATTGGGCCAATGTATTCTGCTCCTTCTTTTTGAATTCCATTGAGCAAAACGAGGGCCAAAACGGCAGGATCGCCATTGACAATTTTGGAGGCTTCCATGGTGGGTCCCATTTTCATCGCTCCCATGACCACGCCTTTGCCTTCTGGACCATGGCAAGCGGCGCAAACGGCGAAGTTGGCTTTTCCGATTTCCATCAGCTTGGCTTTAGCAGCATCATCTGCAAGTGCGATGGATGGGAGGGCGAGTAACGCGGCAAAAAATGATATGTTTTTCATGAATTTTGATCGACTGTGTCGTGACGCAAAAAACTACGAATGAATCGTATTTTGTCAATCCATAGAATCAAAGAATCTTCATTAGGCACGCAGCGAGCGCTGGGAAACGCAAGGAATTGCCGATTTACGGCATAAGATTGATACCCCATTTGCGAAGTATCACGACGAGAAGCCAAAAAAGAACGACCGTGACAACACAGTTTGTCAGCAAGGCAGGCCAAAAACTCCAACCGTTCCTCAGCATCCACGGAATAAGCAAAAACATCGGCAAGGTAGGAAGCACGAACCAAAAAGTTCCCTCGGCATGGTTGGCGATTCTTTGCGTCGATTGCCCTTGTTGGTGCATCCAGAACATTGCAATCAGAGAGGTGAAAGGCAAGGCGATGAGCAAGGCTGAAATGCGGTCGCTGAAAAGCTGAACTTTTCCGACGACCACAATGAGGATCGCGGTGACGAGAATTTTCACCAGATCTTGCGGAGTAAAGCTCAGAATTTGTTGCCAAGGAATTTTCGTCATCACTGAACACAAGAATCGCGTTGACATGTGCTCCTGTCAATCGATGATCGAGCGCATGTACGAATCACGAGGTTCCATTTTACTAATCCATGATGTTCAAAGCTTTGCTAGCGGCTTCACGAAAAGAGAATTTGTCATCAATACTGGGGAAAAATACCCGCAACAACTGAAATTCGAATTGGTCAAGGAGCGCTGCGCCATGCTTGATGATTTTTCCGTAGGCGATGACGTCGTGGTGCATTTCGACATTCGAGGCAATGAATATAACGGCAAACACTATGTGAATCTCTCCTGCTGGAAACTCCAGGCAGCAGGCGCAGAAGCCGATTCCCCCGCTTCTGCAACACGCCCGAAGACAGGAAATCCAGCCTACAGTGGGCAGCGTCAGACCGCACCGAGTGCACAAGCTGAGCCATCTGCGGCAGATCTACGCAAAGAGGATGACTTCGATGATGCCGACGAAATTCCGTTCTAATTCGATCTAAAGGAGAATAAAATTCTCAAAAAAGATCGATCTCCGTGCTTGCCAGTACGAAGAAAATCGAATATTTTTGTACATGTCAGCAGAAAAACCCGTGTTTGGCACGCCTGCTGCTTCACCTACTACGCAATTTGCAATATCATGAAGAAAATCGAAGCCATCATCAAACCGTTCAAACTTGAGGAAGTTAAGGAAGCTCTTGCCGCCGTTGGTGTGCAAGGAATGACTGTTACAGAAGTCAAGGGATTCGGCCGTCAGAAGGGGCACACGGAAATCTACCGTGGCTCAGAATATACCGTGGATTTTCTCCCCAAGGTAAAGGTCGATGTCATTGTGGAAGACGACCAAGCTGCTGCGGTAGCCCAAGCCATCGTCAAAAGTGCCAACACTGGCAAAATTGGCGACGGGAAAGTTTTCATCTCTACCATCGAAGAAGCCATTCGTATTCGCACTGGCGAAACCGGCTCTGCGGCTGTGGCAGTAAACTAAATTTTTCTGTTTAGTGTTTTGTTCTTTCGCCGTCCCCTTTGCCACGGGGGACGGCGTTTTTTGTGTTTTTGCGATACAGAAAAAAATCACAGTTCCCCTTGTCAAAGTGGTAGGATGCGCGTAATAACACGCATGTCTTTTTTACTCGATGACTCGAATGTGATGGTGCAAACGCGTGGGCTTTGTGAAGCGATAGCAAATGATGCGCATTTTCAAGCGCTCAGCCAAAAAATGTCGGATTTCATGAACGACGACGAAGCAAGATTGCAATACCAAAACGTCAATCAACTCGGCGAGGAACTGCATCACAAGCAATACTCCGGCATCGAACTCACCAGTCGTGAGATTCGCGATTTCGAAGAAGCTCGCGATGCGTTGCTTGCCAACGGCACGGCTCGGGGTTATCTCGAAGCTCAGCGTGAGCTTGAAACCTTACAACGTTCTGTGACAAAGTATGTGAGCCTCACCCTGCAACTTGGCCATGCGCCAAGTGCCGAAGACATTGCAAACGCCTCTAGCGGATGCTGTGGTGGTGGTTGTGGCGGCGGCGGAAGTTGCAGCACAGAAAGTGACAGCGGTGGTTCCTGTGGCACGGGCGGCTGTGGCTGCTAACCGGGATTTTTCCCTTTTCGAACCATGGCTGTGGAGCGCTTGTCCATTCCTGCTTACGCGATGGCACTCGCCCACGTGGCGAGTCTGCGCTCGGAAGATCCTTACCGCAAAGTAGGAGCTGCGGCATTGGATTACGACAATCGCGTCATAGCCACGGCCTACAATGGCTTAGCTCCGGGATTTGTCGCACCGCTAGGTTTTTGGGAGGATCGCGATGTGCGAAAGCCCTACATGCTGCATGCGGAAGTCAATTTGTGCAGTTTGTTTCGGCGTGGCGAGGCGAAAATCGTTGCGACAACCACCATGCCATGCACCAGCTGCATGCAAATGCTCTGCGCTTACGGTGTGAAAGAAATTTACTACGATGAAGAGTATCCCGACTCCCACGCGCCGGAATTAGCAAAAACCTACGGACTCAGTCTGATTCGCATTCAGGATTTTCCCCGGGTTTCATTCTAACTCGTCAAAGATTGTCTTGGCTTTTTCCTCGACAAGCAGAGTCCTTTTGTAGCAGATTTCGGCGATGAAAATGTACACCCTACTGATGTTCGCATCTGTGCTGATGGCGGAAGAACCGATTGCTGTTACGAATCAAGAGGCACTAAAATCCAAGGAAAATCAAGAAGTTACCGTGACCGGAGTGCCGAATGCCTCTTCCTCCATCTCCAAAGATGGTCACTATTTTTACAACTTCGATGGCACGACTTTTACGGTATTCTGTTATCGCGCTAGTGCCGAGTTATTTCCCGAAGAGAAGCGGCCAACTGCATTGATCGGGAAGACCATCAAGGTCACAGGCAAGGTCACCACCTATCAAGAAAAGTTGCAAATTGCCATTCGTAAGGCGGAACAAATCGAAGTCGCCTCTACGCAACCAGCAGAAAAAACTCCAACGCCAGCTGCGGCGGATGAGAAGAAAAAGTAGGATGGGAATTCGATCCATGACTGGCTTTGGCCGCGGCACATGCACTACAATCGCGGGGAGTGCGACGGTGGAAGTCTCCTCCGTGAACCGCAAGCAGGTGGAGGTCGTGCTTTCCGCCCCGCGCGAGCTGGCTCCCCTAGAAACAGCGATTCGCCAGATGGTTTTGCAACATGTGAGCCGGGGTCGAGTGCAAGTGGTTATAAACTTCACGCAGGGAGGGGGAAATCTTTCACCATTACGGATTGATGATGCGTTAGCAAAGGCATTGGATGAAGAACTGCGACGAATTTCCGCGATGCTAGGACGTGACTTAGTGGCACAGGCGGGCGATTTTTTTTCTGTGCCTGGGCTGCTAATCAAAGCTGATAGCATGGCAAACCCAGATGCTGCTTGGGTTGTTGTGGCAGAAGCGCTGGAAGCCGCACTGGCAGATTTTGTGATTTCGCGCAGCACGGAGGGCACAGCATTAGACGAAGATTTGCGGGCGAGGCTGGCAACAATCGAACAAGAATGGCATTTCGTTTCAGCGAAAGCCCCTGGGCGCACGGCGCGATATGCGGAGATGTTGCAAAAACGACTGGTCGAACTGGGATGCTCCATGGATCTCGCGGATGAACGCTTGATCAAAGAAATCGCATTGTTTGCGGATCGTTGCGATGTTTCCGAGGAAATCACGCGCTTGCAAAGCCATTTTGCCGCGTTTCGCAACTATCTGGAAGCGCAGGAGAGCCCGGGCAGGGCCTTGGATTTCCTCTGCCAAGAACTGCACCGCGAATGGAATACCATTGGCTCCAAAGCCGCTGATAGCGACATCGCGCAAGCCGTAGTACGAGCCAAAACCGAGTTGGAAAAAATTCGCGAACAGGTGCAAAACGTCGAGTAAGGAAATGTAAGACCGCAAATGTGAGCGAGGCATTTTCCTTTGTTGGCATTCTTCCATGCAGTGCTACCTTCTGCGCGTGGCAAAAAAATCGAAGACGCGACCCCCTGATTCTTTCATTCGCATCCGCGGAGCGCGGCAGCATAATTTAAAAAATCTGGATCTGGAAATCCCTCATGGCAAGCTCACCGTGGTGACTGGGCCATCGGGGTCAGGCAAATCTTCGTTAGCGTTTCATACTCTCTACGCGGAGGGTCAACGGCGATATGTGGAGACATTTTCGCCTTATGTGCGGCAGTTTTTTGATCGAATGGACAAACCAGATGTGGACTCGATTGAAGGGATTCTGCCCGCCATTGCCATCGAACAAAAAAATCACGTGCGCACGACGCGATCCACCGTCGGCACGTTGACGGAGATTAACGATTACTTGAAAGTATTTTTTGCCCGGGCAGCCGAAGGATTTGACCCGCAGACGGGCGAGACTATACGCCCGCAAACTCCCGATTCTGCCGCAGAATGGGTGAAGAAGCAGTGGGCTGACCAAGCTGTGCTGGTGCTATTTCCCATCGCTGTTCCTGAAGGTGCCAAGAAGGATGAATATTTCGCGCTGCTCAATCAACAAAGCTATTTGCGAGTCTTTCTCTACGGTAAGGTATTTCGCACAGATGAAGCCGCGGCATGTCATTACGATACCCTGCCGCGAGAACTGATGGTCGTGCAGGATCGACTTGCCGTCAATCAACGCAATGCCACGCGTCTGCTGGAGGCCTTAGAAACGGCGGCACGTTTCGGTAAGGGCGAGTTCGCTACGATCTTGGCTGATACTCCAGAAAAGCTTCGCCGTTTCAGCAATACGTGGACGAATCCTTCCACCGGCCTTCGCTTGATGGCTCCGACATCTTCGTTGTTTTCGTTTAATAGCCCGCGCGGTGCTTGCGAAAAATGTCGCGGCTTTGGGCGGGTGATCGGCATTGATCTCGGCAAAGCGATCCCCGACACCACGCTGAGCATTCGTGACGGCGCGGTGAAACCATTTCAAGGAGAGCGCGGCGAAGAATGTCAGCGCGACCTACTGCGATGCTGCAAACAACGGGGAGTGGACGTGAAGTGCGCTTGGGATGAGTTAAGCAAAGACGAGCAAGAGTGGGTCAAGTACGGCGACGGTGGCGACTTCGAAACCATCCAGCAAAGCGGTGGTTGGTATGGCATCAAGGGATTTTTTGATTGGTTAGAAACCAAGGCTTACAAAATGCACGTGCGCATTTTTCTTTCGCGCTATCGATCTTACACCGAGTGCCCCGCCTGCCGCGGCAAGCGCTTGCGGCCTGAAGCACTGTGTTTTCGGATCGGCGGAAAAACCCTGCCGGATCTCTGGCACATGCCTGTGTGTGATTTGCAGCCATGGATGGCGACCTTGCCGAAAGAAGAGGAATCGATCGATCTCGTGCGCCGCGAAATCTTCACGCGCCTTCGATATTTAAATGAAGTAGGCCTCGGCTACCTAACGCTGGATCGACAGACGCGCACCCTATCCGGCGGCGAAATGGAGCGCGTCAATCTCACAACCTGTCTCGGTGCCTCGCTGACGAACACTTTATTTGTGTTAGATGAGCCGACGGTTGGCCTACATGCGCGGGACATCGCTCGCCTCGTCGGCGTGATGCATGGCTTGCGCGATAAAGGAAACACCTTGGTCGTCGTCGAGCACGAAGAAGCCGTCATGCGCGCCGCCGATGGCATCATCGACATCGGCCCTGTGGCTGGCGAAAAAGGCGGCGAGATGCTCTATCACGGCCCAGTAAATAACAAGAAACAAAACGTCGGCACCATCCCATGGCTCGATGGACGAAAGTCCATCGCTCTCCCTGCGAAACGCCGGGCTTTGTCCTCGAAACAACTCACCATTCAAGGCGCGTCGCGGCACAACCTGCGCAGGCTCGATGTTTCCGTGCCACTGGAACGATTTGTGGTCTTGAGCGGGGTCTCGGGATCGGGAAAATCAACTCTTGCACATGAAGTCATCTATTTAAACCTCGCAAAAAAACTCCGCGGTGAGGCCGATACCGAAGAAAACTCCGCCGCGCCCGTGAAGTCCATCCAGGGCATGCAGCACCTCAAGGATGCGCTGATGATCGATCAATCACCCATCGTTCGCACCCCACGTTCTACGCCTGCGGTCTATTGCGGAGTTTTTGAAATGCTGCGCAACATGATGGGCCAAGCCAACGACATTTCGCCTGGATATTTTTCTTTCAACTCGGGCGAAGGTCGATGCGATCGCTGCAGCGGCGCGGGCTATGAACGCGTGGAAATGCAGTTCCTCAGCGACATTCAGGTGAAGTGCCCCGATTGCCAAGGCAAGCGCTATCGCGAATCAGCCCTGCAATACAAACTCGGCGGAAAATCCATCGCCGACATCCTGGAAATGACCGTCTCTGCCGCCATCGAGTTCCTCCACGCTTTGTCCCTCGATGCAAGCACTCGCGTCAAGACTCAAGCCCGCAAAGCACTGGAACTTCTGCACCCACTCCAGCGCGTCGGCCTTGGCTACCTCACTCTCGGACAACCGCTCAACACCATCAGCGGCGGCGAAGCTCAACGCCTGAAGCTCAGCCAATTGCTCAATCCTGGCGTCAGCGGCGGGCGATTGCTCATCCTCGATGAACCGACCACCGGCCTGCATGTCTCGGATGTCGCCGTGCTGCTGAAAGTTTTCCACGAACTCGTTGATGCCGGAAACAGCCTGCTCGTCATCGAGCACCAGATGGATGTCATCGCTGCAGCGGATTGGGTCATCGACCTCGGCCCAGGTGCTGGTAACGATGGCGGACGCGTCGTCGCGCAAGGCACCCCAGAGGAAATCATCGCCACCGAAACAGAAACCACGCGCTTTCTTCGGGAAAAAATTCTCCCTTCCCAAGCTCGTAGCATCGAGCAGGAAAAACCCAAGCCCCCCTCTCCATCCAATCATCTCATCACCTTGCGCGGCGCTCGCCACCACAACCTGAAAAACATTTCACTCGACATCCCGCGCGATGAGTTGGTCGTCATCTCAGGACTCAGCGGCTCAGGAAAATCCACCTTGGCCTTTGACATTCTCTTCGCGGAAGGGCAACGCCGTTTCCTCGATTCGATGTCCGCTTACGCCCGTCAGTTTGCCGATCAACTCGAGAAACCGGAAATCGATCACCTCGGCGGACTGCCGCCAACTGTCGCCATCGAACAACGCATTTCGCAAGGCGGGCGAAAGTCCACCGTGGCCACCATCACCGAGGTCTGGAACTTCATCCGCCTGCTTTATGCGAAGCTCGGCACCCGTTACTGCTGCGGGCATCCCGTGGAGCGACAGTCCCGCGCCGCGATGGAAAAACGCCTCAAGGAATGGGCCAGTAAGGGGCCGATCCAACTCTTCGCCCCTCTCATCAAAGGCCGCAAAGGCTACCACACCGAAGTCGCACAATGGGCGACCAACCATGGCTACGACACCCTGCTCGTGGACAAGCAAATCGTCGCCGCTTCTTCGTTCACTCGACTCGAACGTTTCAAAGAACACGACATCGATGTCTTGATTGCGGAGATCAAATCGAACACCAAGAACCTCCCCGAGTTGTTAGAGACGGCCATGCGTGTCGGCAAGGGCATGGCTCGCGTTTTTGCCAACAAAACCTTTCACATCCTCTCGGAAACATCCACCTGCCACATCTGCAATACCTCCTACGAAGACCTCGACCCACGCCATTTCTCCTTCAACTCCCAACATGGTTGGTGCGAAACCTGCCACGGCTACGGCATGACTCCGAAAAAATCGATCGCGCTCGATGTCGCCCGCTTTGACTCGATGCTCGCCGCCGAACTCGATCAAGAGCGCGCCATCGAACGCCTTGACGATGACGAGATGGTGCCATGTCCCGACTGCCATGGCACGCGCCTGCGCGAGTCATCCGCCAACGTCCGCATCGGCGCATTGAGCATCGGCGATCTCACTTCCTACAACATTCTCTCTGCCGCCAAAACCATCACCACGCTGCCCATTCAGCAAGGCCGCGACCAACTCATCGCTCGCGATATTTTGCCAGAAATCGCCCAACGCCTCGCCTTCATGGAAAAAGTCGGCCTTGGCTACCTCCAGCTCAATCGCTCCGCCCGCACCTTATCCGGCGGCGAAAGCCAACGCATCCGCCTCGCCGCTCAGCTCGGCTCGAATTTGCGCGGCGTGCTTTATGTGTTAGATGAGCCAACCATCGGTCTTCACCCACGCGATAACGCTTCGTTGTTAGACACCCTCATCGCCCTGCGCGATCGCGGAAATTCGCTCGTCGTCGTTGAACATGACGAAGACACCATCGCCCGTGCCGATACCCTCATCGACCTCGGCCCCGGTGCTGGTCGCCTCGGCGGTCAGGTCGTTTATCAAGGGGCTCCGCCACAAAAAGCCAAGCTGAAAAAGTCCACTGACGCCAGCACAGATCGCTCGCCCACCGTGCGGGCGCTCTCTTCGCAAGTGACCCATCCCATGCGCGGAAGCCGCCGCAGCATCCCCAAGAAACACACGTTCTTGACCTTAGAAAAATGCTGCGCCAACAATCTCAAGAACATCGATTTCCTCATTCCCCTCGGTCGCCTCACCGTACTCACAGGCGTATCTGGATCGGGAAAATCCTCCTTCATGCACGGCTGCCTCGCCCTCGCCGCTCGTGGCATCGCGTCCACGAATTTCGCTAAGGCGAAACATTTCCAACACCTCGAAAACGTCTATGAAGTAGATCAAAGTCCCATCGGCAAAACCTCGCGCTCCTGCCCCGCCACCTACGTCGGCATCTTCGATGAAATCCGCAAACTCTTCGCCCAAGTCAGCGAATCCCGCGCCCGCGGCTATGAAGCATCGCGCTTTTCTTTCAACACCGATGGCGGACGTTGCGAAGAATGCAAAGGCAATGGCCGCATCAAACTCGAAATGGATTTCCTCCCCTCCACCTGGGTGCTCTGCGACACCTGCCAAGGCCGACGCTACAACAGCGCCACCTTAGAAGTCCGCTACCGCGAAAAATCCATCGCCGATGTGTTAGAGATGACCATCGATGAAGCGAGCCTCTTTTTCGAGCATCACAGCAAACTCGGCGAACCACTTCGCCTGCTGCGCGAGACGGGACTCGGCTACCTCAGTCTCGGTCAAGCCTCCCCCACCCTCTCGGGCGGCGAAGCCCAACGCATCAAGCTCATTTCAGAAATCGCCCGCGGTCGTTCGATGACGAAAAAACTCAAAGCTCTTGGCAACCAAAAAGGCAACCTCTACCTCATCGAGGAGCCATCCGTAGGCTTGCACCTCGAAGACGTGCATCGCCTCATCGATGTGCTGCACCGCATCGTCGATGAAGGGCATACGGTGGTAGTCATCGAGCACCACATGGCCATCGCCGCCGAGGCCGACTGGGTCATCGACATCGGCAAAGAAGCCGGCGAAAACGGCGGCACCATCGTCGCCCAAGGCTCCCCCGAAAAAGTCGCGGCCTCTACCGCAAGCATCACCGCTCCATTTTTGCGAGAGATGTTATGAAATTCCAATTCAACAGCATTCTCTTGCTCGTTGAAAATCCGTAGGCGAGGTGTCCCGCCTCGCTCCCTTGATACGAAAAAAGGCAGGGAGGCAAGATACCTCCTTTACGGATCCAGTTAGCCCCCTCCTCAAGCATCAATCCCATCTGCCGGTAAATACTCCATACGGAAACGTAACATACAACCCACTCCCCCTAGCGATAGTAACAGCGAGTCATTTTCGCATACTTCAATGGGCAGATCCCTCAGAGTAGCAAGTCGCACCAATTCCTCGCGCTCCGTTGGATGGAGTTCTTCAGCAATCACCAACTGCGCTACCGCACCGGCGAAGATCGCATCGCGGCACGCGTGCATACCTACCACCGCAAGCCCCTTGCTACGAACCAAGTCTTGGATCTTTTCCACCGCCCTGCGGCTTTCTTTTTTCTCAGCTTCGACAAATGCCTTGATCGCCTCCTCGATCAACGAAGAGCAATCATGCCCATTCGGCGCGTGCGGCAGAGCATCGACAATCGACGATAGCAGATGCTTCGGCAATTGATCCCGCACTGCAGAGATGCTACGTGGTTGCCCCGCGATGATCAAATGACTCAGACTTTGCCTCGCCATCAAGTCGCCAATCACATGCGCTTCTTCTCGGGCGAAACGGCGAGCATCTTCGGCGCGACGGTGCATGATTTTTTCCCGTGACTCATGCCGATCCAATTCGATGTTTGCTACAGATTTATGCAAATGGATGTCCTCTCGTATGGTTCCGAGATTTAGCTCCATCACTCGCGATGTTTCCTCCGTACAAATGGCTAAAACAAAGCGATGAAATCGATCTTTGAGCTGTACTAGTGGGAAAATCACCGGGCGATCATCGCAGTAAAACTGCGTCTCAATCACCGCCTCAAATGGCAACACCATCAGAAACGGGTGCTGACCTACCCGCGAAAACACCGCGAGGCTACGTATCGATTCGGGCCACTTTTGCCGCAACATCATCACCAATTCTTCTTTCGACTGCCGAAATAAGGTGCGTTGCTTGGCGGGAAGCTGGTGCTTTGCCGCAATCGCCCAAATTTTCAACGCCGACTCCATTGCCTCAGGGGAAGTTCGAACATCAAAGTAAGCGCTCAGCACCGGCGCATCGCTTATCGGTAAACTAGCAAGTGCCGAGATGTGTCGGCGTAGCTTTAGCATTTCATTATCATGGAAGGAGGTTGTTGCAGTCACGGTCATAGAATCGTAATCTACAAAGAGATCTGCAGAATGCGCGGTAGAATGTTCCAGTCATTTTCTAATCACTCGCGAGTCACATTCTCATCAATAAATGTGACAATTTTGCCCCAGAAGAAGTTCCGTCTTGCGCGATGATGAAAATCAGAAAGGATGAGCTTGCATGAAAAAGCTATCGCGTGTTTCGGCTTCTCTCCTCAGCATCATCGCCACATTCCTGACGTGCGTGCTATTTCTTCACACAGCCAAGGCTCAAGAAGCAGGGAACGGCTTTCTCAATATCGCCAATTTGGTACCGGCTGAAAAATCGGTCAACATCTCTGTCATGGGCAAAGAGCTTGTCCCGGGTGGCCTGAAAAGCATCGAGTCGACAGGATGGTTCATCGTGCCAGCCGGCACACATGCCTTGTCTCTCGCTAGCGAGGGATGCAAATCGGCAGAAGGCAATATTACCGTGACCGATAACGCCAGCACCCTCTACGTCATCTACTTGGAGCCAAGCAAGAAAACATCCGATGACGATAACAAGCCGCTACCTCCGCAGCTTCGTATCAAGCGATGCCCGGCATTCGCTGTAAAAAAAGGCCATTACATAGAAGTCATGTCCGTCTGTGCCACGGAAGAGCCGTTTGTCATCGGGAAAAAAAACATCCTGCTTGAGCCCTTTGTTTCAAAAGAAATCCCTGGATGGGCAGGCGGTGCTTTTACCACCGAACACTTGAACAAAGAAATCGGATCTTGCGCAGGAAGCCAAGAAAAAGGCTCGTATCAACTTCTGATCGGCACTGATCATCGTGGCAAATATTCCAGCTTGTTGGTTCGTAGCGAAACACAAGAACTGCCTCCCTGGATGAAAAAAAAGCAGAACGAAGCAACAACTCCTAACCCATCAAACCCAACGCAAACATCGTCCACTGAACCATGAAATCCTTTTTCTCTGCCACGTTCTTAGCCATCTGCTCTGTAGCAAATGCTGGCGAAATCAACATCCTCCATATCTCACACACCCCTTCGGTCTCCATGGAGATCCGCGCCGAGGGCAAAAGCCAAACCATCACGCTCGAATCTGGTAGCAACAGCGGCAGCTTCACCCTACCCGATGCCGCAGCCACCATCGCCTTAGTCCAGCCAGCAGGTGACTCACTGGACGTGCCTGCCACCAAAGCGGGAAGCATTGCCATCCTTTTTACCAAAGAAAAGAAGCCCGCCTGGCACCTACAATCCACCAAGCCGAACGAAGGGAAAAATGCTCTGCGCGTCCTTAATTTGACCGGTGCTGAACAAAGCATATCTTACGCGGATCAAGAACATAAAATCAAAGCCGCCGAAGTGATCGACCTCGGCGAAACGGAAAAGCCTTCGATGAAAATCAAGCTGAGCGATGGCACGAGCCGATCCTTGAAGCCGGAAGACCGTGGTGCCTATCTCGCCGTGCTCTACTCCACGGATGAAGGCACGAAAATCGCCTTCATCGCAGAGCGCTAAATCCAAGGCCAACTCCTCAGGGAATCGTCGTCCGCAGCACCACCGCTCCAGCATCGGCTTGCAACGTTGCAGCATGTACGGGCAACAACAGCGTCTGACCTGCGGCCCATCGTTTTCCCTGAGCAGATAGCAACACCCCCTCCACGATATGGAGCATACAGAAGCGATCCTCACGCACGCAACCCACACCATCGCCAGCTTCCAGCTCGATGCGCTCGACGTTAAATAATTCACAAGCCGCAAGCAGAGCCTCGCTACGGTCATTCCCGCTGGGCTCGACATCCGAAAAATCGATGCTCTCCATTGACTGCTCGATGTGCAGCTCTCGTGGCTTGCCATCCAAACCCATGCGATTCCAATCGAACACCCGATAGGTCGTATCGGAATTCTGCTGGATTTCAAAAATCAACAATCCCGCACCAATCGCATGCAGCCGACCCGATGGAATAAAGATCGAATCACCCGCCGCCACGGGGATTTCATGAACGTGATCCGCCACACTGCCATCCGTAATCGCTTGAGCAAAAGCCCCACGGCTAGAGTGAGCTTTGAGACCAACATACAATTTCGCTCCCGGCACCGCATCGGCAATGTACCACATCTCCGTTTTCGGCTCCCCATGCAGCGCCGCTGCTTTCTCCGCGGGCGGGTGAACTTGAATCGATAGATCATCCCGCGCGTCCAAGATTTTGATCAACAGCGGAAACCTCTCGCTATCTGGCAGACCAAGGCCAAACACCAACTCGCGGTCGTTCGTCCACAAATCGTGCAATGTACGACCCGCAAAACACCCCTCCGCCACCACCGACTGTTCATCTTCCCGATCCACCATCTCCCATGACTCTCCATACGGATCGCCATCAGGCAACGCACGGCTATACTTCGTCTCAAGTTGACGACCTCCCCACACCCGCTTCATTGGCAAAGGAGTTACTACGATTGGTTCCATTTTCATCAGTTCGTTTGTTGTTGTTTCTGTTGTTTGATCGGCATTCCTAACTCGCCAGAAATTTCGAGAAGAGCCATAGCTTCTAACGTTTCACGTTCCGACTGCTGCTCACGCACCATGTCCGCGTTCAAAAGATCCATACTCGCCCATGATCGCCCCTCCACATTCGCTTGTTGCTCTTTTGCGCGCAAGAGCATGCGATCGAGTCGGTCGCTACTGCCACCAAACTGTGCCATCACATGACTGCAAGTAGCGTTCATCTCCGCCAGAGATTCTTTCAGCTTGATCTCATCAAACTGCCTGCGCAATTCTTCGATCTTTTGTCGCGTAGAGGAAATCAACGCATCTCGGACCTTTAGCAATTCTTGATACATTGCTTGTGCTTCGGTAATTTGGCCTCTGTAATAGGAGAGATCCTTTCGAACATTTTGTAATTTCAAAGCCCATTCCCCGGCCAAACGGGTGTCACCCGCCTTGATATGCGTAGCAACTCTCGACTTACCATCGGCCTCCTGTTTTTCCAGACGTAGCACCTCAACCATGAATCGTTCACAAGCCGCAGCGTGAGCCGCCAAGCCTTGATTGAATTGCATTTCCTGTTTGCGCAAAGTCTGCTGCTCCGCCGCTAAAATTTCGTGATATTCACGTTTTTCCTCACCCGAAAGAAAGGAACCCACGTGAGCACGGATAACATTAGCAATGCGTTGAAACATAAAAGCGGTGCAAAGAAGCGGACTGCATCATGATCACTGCAAACCAAGAGTCAAGCCCACAAGCATCGGCAACCCAGATCAGCATGGACATACCTGCGCTTCCACAAACCGCTACATGTCGCAGCACTCCACATCGAAAGATGCTTGCCCAAGGACTGAAATGACAGGCTCGGCAAATGATGGTGTTCAATGACCGTAGTAAACTTTGAATTTTGGATAAAATATAAACATCTTCAAACAATTTGAGCTTGATCAAAATCTCCAAAAAAATCTTATAAATCCAATGATTACCTCGATAGTACTCCGGAGATTCATAAAAAAAAGGAAAAATCTTGACGACTGCTACATTATCTCTAGTTATCGTGCGCCAGTAACACTTGAAAAGTTACGCATCATCGGAATCAGATGTTTCTCGTAACGAACTCCCTACATCAATTGATTTATGAAATTACACTCAGTACCGAAGTCGATCCTTCTTAGTACAATGATCATTTGCTCGGTCACGCCCGCAGCACTCGCACAGACGTATTTGGACTTCATTCCCTTTGTGGCGCAAGACATCAATGATAGCTCGCTCAGCGTCATCAACGTAGATGGGCTAGTGACGGACATCGGTACTGGAACTCGTTTCACTTTCATGAATAACTCCGGCATCAACGGAACTTCTGTAACCCCTACCCGACCCACGGTGACGCAGATTTACTGGGACGTGAATGCGAACTTTGTGCCGACATCGACCACATTTAACGCAGGTCTGAGCAGCACGACGGTGAACTACACATCGGGCGGCAATCCCTCCAATCTCCCTGGTGGGAACTCGATCAGTTTCAGCGCGGACTATCGTTATTCCCCGACCAATCCTCAGCCACAGCGCGGGATTGATCCGAATGAGACAGGAGTATTCGACTTTCAGGGTGTCAACTACACCGATGTGCTCACCGGACTAAGCAACGGAACGATTCGCATCGGCATGCACATTCAGGAAGTGGGTATCAATGGGAATGACTCCAAGTCATTTATCAACCAAGTCATCCCCGAACCATCCAGCCTTCTTCTGGGGCTCGGCAGCCTGCTTTGCGTCTTGCGTAGGCGCCGATAAGCGCGTGGGTGGACAAACGTTCCTTCTGGCTCTATCCAGCGCGACAGAATCGCCCAAACAATCAGCATCGCCTTTCGACCTAATAGTCTGACTTGCTCGTCACTGCGTTCAAATTAGGTGCTTTTACTCAAGCGGATATAAAAATCTCTTGAGGGGATGATTGAGATCAACACCCGCAAACTCAGTGGGGACGCACACCCGAGCTACGAGAAAATAGATCCCAGTGCTCATGAAAATTCCCGCAGAAGATCTAGGTCAAACCCGATCAGCAGCATCGGCGACCTTGCCTATACCACAGGGGGCGCGGTAGCCGCTGCCGGCAAACCGATCGCGCGAAACCTAGCCGAGGGCTCAGGTGAGGAGTATAACGCGATATTCACACGCAGCAAGGATCACGTGGTTGCGGAACTGACGACCGTTCAGTTTAGCGCGGAGCTTGACATCTGGGTCAATAACACCGAGCCCCCCGCAGTGCTTACCGGCGCAGATGGTGCCAATCCTGCTGCGGTGGAAGCGGTATCCGTGCCATATCCGCTGCTGATCTCGATGAACGGAGCTTCTAAGAAACCGACCTTCTTTCGGGTTGTCGTCACCTTAAACCCATAAACCTGAAATCGGGAATGACCTTCCAAACGTTTCCCCGATGCCTGTAAAAATCTAAAGCGACCTTCCAAACGTTTTCCCGATACCTTTGAAAATCCAAAGTGATCTTCCAGACGTTTTTCCGATGCCTTTGAAAATCTAAATTGACCTTCCAAACGTTTTTCACATACCTTTGAAAATCTACAGCGACCTTCCAAACGTTTCCCCGATACCTTTGAAAATCCAAAGTGACCTTCCAAACGTTTCCCCAGCACTAGCCAATACGGCAGTGGCCTTCCAAACGTTTCCCCAGCACTAGCCAAAACGGCAGTGACCTTCCAAACGTTTCCCCA
>JAIYDP010000370.1 GCA_027487435.1 Verrucomicrobiaceae bacterium
CACGATGACTCCCCTCCCCTTCATCGCTCTGATCACCGTGTGGTGGTCACGACGTGCGGAGAGCAAATGGCGAGAATCTTCCGAGGCTTCGTCAGCTTTGCATGCGCTTTTGCATGATCATTTATCCGGGATCCGACAGATCAAATCTTACACGGTAGAGCCAGAATCGTTAGAGGCGTATGATGCCGCATCCATGCGTGTGAGTGACAAGCACATGAATGTGATGCGTGGGCAAGCGGTGGTTTGGCCAGCGGTATCATACATTGCAGAGAGCGGAATCATACTGATGGTGGCTTGCGGTGCATGGTGGGTGTTGCAAGGTAAGTTGTCAGCGGGCACACCAATGGCTTTCCTGGTGGCATGGGGATTTTTGTTTGATCCGATTTCACGCATCAATCCGCTCTCGCAAACCTTCACGCGAGGAATCGTGGCAGCCAAACGAATTTTCGCGATCTTGGATACGCCGGATGAAACAAACCTTAATGATGGTCTGCGACCTACGACATTTAAAGGCGATGTGCGTTTTGACAATGTGAGTTTTTCCTATGATGCCGAGGCTCCAACCATTCGATCCGTCTCATTGCATGCAGCACCCGGTGAAACGGTGGCGTTGGTTGGTCCCACGGGTGCGGGTAAGTCCACGGTATTGCATTTGTTGACCCGATTTTACGAAGCCGATGGCGGATCGATTTTGCTGGATGGCACTCCGCTCGCAGAGGTATCCAAAGAATGGCTGCGAGATCACACTGGCTATGTAACGCAAGAAAGTTTTCTCTTTAACACCACCATTCGCGATAATCTTAGGCTTGCTAAGGCGGATGCGAGTGATGAAGAAATTTGGTCTGCACTAGAATCAGCTCATGCGGCTGAATTTGTCAGGAATTGCCCGCAAGGTCTCGACACCGTCTGCGGAGAGCGTGGCGTGAGGTTTTCTGGTGGTGAAAAGCAACGACTGTCGATCGCTCGAGCGTTGCTGAAAAATCCACCGTTGTTGTTGTTAGACGAGGCGACATCGGCACTGGACAACGAAACGGAACGCTGGGTGCAGAGTGCTTTAGAGAATCTGCGGGCCAAGCGCACGTGTTTTGTGATCGCGCACCGCCTTTCGACGGTGCGACATGCGGATCGGATTTATGTGCTCCAACACGGTCAAGTCGTAGAGACAGGAAGACACGAAGAATTGATCGCCAAGAAGGGCCCCTACGCGGAGCTAGCGCGACTGGCACTGAAGTAATTAAATCAAACGCGCGGCGAGCAGTTCGCGCTGGAACAGCAATTCTTTGGGCAAATGATCGTAGAGTTCTAAGAAAAACTCTGCCTGGCTAACGAGTTCTTGTTTCCACTCCGTGAGGTTGAATGCCATGCAGCGATCAAAGTCTTCCGATGTGTAGTTCTGCAAACCCTCTGTGGTAAAGTCCTCAAATTGAGGCACCCAACCGATCTTTGTTTCATGGCCTGCTGCTTCTCCTTTGCAGCGACCGACGATCCATTCCAAGACGCGCATATTATCGCCAAATCCAGGCCAGAGGAATTTGCCGTTTTCATCTTTGCGGAACCAATTGACGTGGAAAAATCGTGGTAGTTTTTTGAGATAACTGCGCATTTCCAGCCAATGAGCAAAGTATTCTCCGACGTTGTAGCCACAAAATGGGAGCATTGCCATGGGGTCGCGACGGACTTTGCCGATTTGACCAAAGGCAGCAGCAGTCATTTCTGAGCCCATGGTTGCGCCGAGATAAACGCCATGGCCCCAGTTGAACGCTTGGAATACTAAGGGCATGGTGGTGGCGCGGCGACCGCCGAAAACAATCGCATCGATGGGCACACCATCGGGATCTTGCCAGCGATCATCAATGGTTGGGCATTGGCTGGCAGGCGCGGTGAAACGTGCATTGGCATGAGCCGAAACGCGCCCACAATCCGGTGTCCAGTCCTGGCCCGTCCAGTCGATGAGGTGTGCGGGAGGTTGTTTGGTCATACCTTCCCACCAAACATCGCCGTCGTCGGTTAGCGCGACGTTGGTGAAAATGGCATTCGCTTTGATCGACTCCATGGCGGTAGGATTCGTTTCATAAGAGGTGCCTGGAGCGACGCCAAAAAAGCCCGTTTCTGGGTTGATGGCATGGAGTTTGCCGTCTTCGTGAGGCCAGAGCCATGCGATGTCGTCACCCACGATGGAAGTTCTCCAACCTGCTTGCTGAAAACTGTCCGGTGGAATCATCATCGCGAGATTGGTTTTCCCACAAGCCGAGGGAAACGCAGCAGCAATATAGGTAACTTGTCCATCGGGCGAATGTAGGCCACTGATCAGCATGTGCTCAGCCATCCATTGGTGCTCACGGGCGATGTTCGATGCGATGCGGAGGGCAAGGCATTTTTTACCGAGTAAGGCATTCCCGCCATATCCCGAACCAAAGGACCAAATTTCACGGGTGTAAGGGAAATGGCAGATGTATTTGTCGTCATTGCAGGGCCAAATGTCGTCCACTTGCCCCGGTTCAAGCGGCACACCGACGGTATGCGCGCAGGGAATGAAGGTACCGTGTCCGTCGCGTTTTTTTGCCACGTCGCCAGCAGCTTCGGCCTCCAATCGTTGCAAAATGTGCGAGCCCATGTGGCACATGATACGCATATTCAGAACCACGTACGGGCTATCGGAAATTTCCACCCCGATCTTTGCCAATGGGCTATCGACAGGCCCCATGCAGAAGGGGATGACATACATCGTGCGACCCTTCATGCTGCCTGCAAACTTTTCGAGCATCTTGGCTTTCATCTCGCGATCATCAGCCCAGTGATTGGTTGGACCAACCTCGCCTTTGCGGCGAGTGCAGATAAATGTGCGATCTTCTACCCGTGCGACATCCGAAGGCTTCGACCTCGCGAGGAACGAATTGGGTCGAATTTCGGGATTGAGACGAATGAATGTGCCTTTTTCAACCAAGAGTTGGCTAAGTTCGTTCCACTCCTCTTGGCTGCCGTCGCACCATCGGACTTGGTCGGGAGTGCAGAGTTGGATCAATTCATCGACCCATTTTTGAAGAGCGGTGTGTGTAGTAAAATGTTTCATGACGAGTTGAAGTAAGCACGAGTTGACCCACCCTTGCAAATGAATCGGAAAATCTGCGCATTTTCTCGGTAAATCCGCGTGGTCATCGAAGGCTTTGAAAAAATTCGAAAAAACAGGCATACCGTCCTTTACAAAAGCTCCGCAAACTGCCAAATCCCTGCCAGTTTACACCATCGCCTGATTATGCCCAAAGATACCACCATTCAGAAAATTCTCGTCATCGGTTCCGGACCCATCGTTATTGGACAAGGCTGCGAGTTCGATTATTCGGGCGTTCAAGCCTGCAAGGCATTGCGTGAGGAGGGCTATCAAGTGGTGTTGGTCAACTCGAATCCTGCGACGATCATGACTGATCCGGAATTCGCTTTCCGCACATACATCGAACCCATTACCCCAGAAGTGGTGGAAAAAATCATCATTCGCGAGCGTCCTGATGCTCTTTTGCCGACTCTCGGCGGTCAGACTGCTTTGAATACTTCCATGTCACTCTTCAAGAGCGGTACTCTGGAAAAACATGGCGTTCGCATGATCGGCGCCAATGCTGATGCCATCGACAAAGGCGAAGACCGTCAGCGATTCAAAGACGCGATGCTCAAAATCGGCCTCGATGTCCCACAATCCGGCACCGCCCACACCATGGAAGAGGCCAAAGCCGTCGCTGAACAAATCGGACGCTTTCCCCTGATCATTCGCCCCGCGTTCACCCTTGGCGGACAAGGTGGTGGCATTGCTTACAATCGCGAGGAATTTGAGGAAATCATCACCCGTGGACTCGATCTCTCTCCCGTCTCCGAAGTGCTCGTTGAAGAATCCCTCCTCGGTTGGAAAGAATATGAAATGGAAGTCATGCGCGACCGAGACGACAACTGTGTGGTGATATGCTCGATTGAAAACCTCGATCCCATGGGCGTGCATACTGGCGATTCGATCACTGTAGCGCCGATTCAAACGCTCACCGACCGCGAATACCAGATCATGCGCGATGCATCCTTTGCGGTCATCCGCGAGATCGGCGTTGAAACTGGCGGTTCCAATATCCAGTTCGCCACCGAACCAGAAACAGGGCGTATGATCGTCATCGAGATGAA
>JAIYDP010000426.1 GCA_027487435.1 Verrucomicrobiaceae bacterium
AGAAGCATCTCAGCCGGTTCTATTTTTGTCCAAACTTGACGTGCACATGCTAGCAGCCATCAACTGAGCTGTTTCGCACCAACCCCCCAGCCGCAAGGCATCGGCAACCACATCTTGGCAACGTTCTCAGGCGGCCATAAGGTCATTCACGGGGGGGGGGGCGGTCGCTACGGTGCGGAACGCGCGGCTGCTCCAAGTGGCCGCAGCGGCGCGCCCGCTCTAGCGGGGCAAAGCCTTACAACTTTGAGGGGGCCAGCCGTTGAGCCAGCCCGTTGACGCAAAAGATTTGACACGTGGAGGCCATGATGGGTCTGCCCAATGTGCCTCTTGCTTATTTTTGTCTTGGCGATGCCGCGATTTGACTCCACATCAAAACGAGCGTGATGAATCTTACACTACAACTAGAACTCGCTCTTGTTAACAATGCGAAGGCCTTGTTGAAGAATGAGCGAAAACTCCGTCATCGTCCCCGCCAGCTTCTCTTCCTCCCGCACGCGGCTCTCCTTTTCAACTTGCAGCTCCCGCCGCAGTTGTTTCAAAAAGTCGAGAATCTGTTTGTGTGCCCTCTCCTCGTTCTTCGCTTGCTCCTTCTCCAACACGTCTAAGCGGCTGCGCATCAGCCGCACGCTTTCCTCCCTTTGAATCTGAAACCGTCAGGCCGAGCCGCTCAGGCCTCACTTTGTAGCCGTCGAGGGACTCGTTCACAACTTTGACGTCCTCGACAAGCTTCAGCTCAGTCTTGCTATCCTCTTCCAATCGAGTCCTCTGCTCCGATCGTATCTCCGCTTGCAGCTCGTCCAGTCGCTGCGTGAACTCTTCCCTCAGCTGGCGCAGCTCCCGCTCGCTCAGCTCTCTTGCGGCAACAAGCTCAGTCTCAGCTGCAGCAATGCGCTCCCTGCTTTTGGCAATCTCATCGACTAGCGAATCGACGGACGTTTGGATCTTCTCAATCAGGGCTTGCTGGGCTGCATCCAGCTTCGTTTGTGCAAGCTGCGTCGTTACAAATAAGTACCTCATACTTGCACCTGCTCCAGCGCAGTGTCCGCGTCCCTTCGATGGTTTGTCTCGACTACGAGTCGATCTTCAACCACATGGATGTGCTTCTGGAGATTTTCCACTCTCTCCGCATCAAATCGACGACGTTCCTAAGTCGTTATCGACGGCAATGGCAGCCCGCACATTTTGCTCATGTGAGAGATCTTGGTAGAATCCAGAGAACTGCTCTTCGATCTTTGGCTCTGCGTCGGGCTGCTCCGTCATTCTGAACTCGATTAACGTTCACAATACTAACAAGTAAATATTTAGTCTGTTTAAATATGGAGAAGTTCTTGGAAATCTCTGTTCCCGACCATCTGAACGTTTTCTCGCCGGCATTCGACGCCGCTGCGGCACTTCAAGAGAAGGAGCTACCTCTTCCGTATCCCTCCATGCGTGTGCTTGACAACATCTCGAAGTGCATTGTGTTGGTCCCTGGCGCTGCAAAAGTTCGTGCAGAAGAGAAGAGGGCACATGATTCGAGCCACGTACATTGTTCTCATCTCCATTTGTCCGTAACACTACAGTTGAAGCTCCATCAGCGGTGCAAAAGGTTGGAACTCATGTGTTGTGGGCGGAGTCCCAACTCGAGGAAGTATTTGCAGCCATGAGCGGTTCTCGCGTGCACATCCTTTCTCAAAGCTGCAGAAAAACATTCACTGGGCCCATTTTCACTTCTATCAAGAGCTGTAAGAAGGCAGGAGACGATCCAAGTCGTCCTGAGGGGTCCTAAAGGAGTGCGTTCCAACATGGCCGGAGTACCTTGCTTCTTCGACCACCATTTCAACATTGTAACTGTTATCAAGACCCTTTTGATGAGCAAGGCTTTGAGAGACGTCGTTATCAACGGTGACAAGCGAGTGAAGCAGATCCTCCTAAGGGGCAACAACATTGTCCTGATAAGGGTCCCTCAGGACGCCTCATCAATCGTCAAATAGAGTCGCCCATCAGGCTTCAGCCCAAACATCCGAAGCCCACTCAGAATCAACGCCGCGCGGAGGTCGACGGTGCAAGTGGCAACGACGTTGGGCGCCGCCGCAGCCGCACCGTCAGGATCTGGGCCGACTTCCGAGACGATTGAAATAAGCCAGTCGAGTCCATCGCAGGGGTCGATGACAAGGGTTGTCGAAAGAGCACTTCGGGGCGCTGCGATCGTGATAGAAGCTCTCACAGCCTGCATTTCATCTGTTATCTTGATGGAGAATGCGCCGCCAACGTCAAGATGCGCTGGCAAGTCAAATTTCGCAGCTGCGGGCAACTTAGGGCAATAAACTCGATAAAGAGTTTGATGGCGGTGGCGCCCCGCTGGCGGCTGGTGCGAGGCGATTGTGGTTTCGGAGGAGGGACGAAATAAGACGAGAAGGCGTCGACAAATCGTGGCGCCCCAACGCAGCTGAGCAGCAGCCCCGCGTCTTGCAGCCGCGAGCACACATCAACGGCGTCAGCGCGAGACGACGCTTGGCCGTGCGCGATGAGCCATGACACGATGTCTGCAGCAATTGCGGACGTCCTTGCACCCCCCTGCATCGTCGCTGCGGGATGGAACAAAGCAGTGGACTGCGCCATGTTCGCCGTCAGCCGCAGCAAAGCGCCGCTGTACGCTGTTCGACCTAACAGAATCACAAAATTGTTTGCAATAAATTCAAACGGTGCCGAGCAGACAAGAGCTTTTCTTTAAAATTGCGATACTTCCGCGACGACATCCCGCACGCAACAAGCGCCCGCCGGGTAAGCGCGCGGATGGTGACAAACGCAGAGCTGGGGAGGCCAAAGAGGACGACGACGAACAGGGGGGTGGCCCCCTCGAGAAAAGTCTGCGCGAACAAGGCCTCGATTGTCGTGCGCGAGATTGATTTTGAGGTCTTAGTTCCGATTGCCTCGTAAATGATGGAAGCCGATACGATTGACGTCACTGCGCAGAGGGCAAAGGCCCACACGACAAAGAGTTCGCAGCGCAGCTTGAGGACGTTGCCTCTGCGCTTGAGCGCGTCGGCGACGGTTTGGGACGGCGATGGGAGGGCGACGCTCGAGTCGTCGGCCATGGGCAGCAGAGCGGCTGAGTCCACGCCGCCTTCGTTGCCGAACAGCTGAGGCCGGCTACTTTCGTTGTCTGCAGTGGGAGGGGCATCAAACGAAGCGGCAGTTTCAAAGGCTTCGCCATTGTCCGACCGCACCAGCCGCACAACTGCCAGCGCTGCGATGAAGGCCCCACAAGATGAGATGGCCAGCTCGATGGGCAGCTCAATGGTTGGGCTCAATTGCCGACACCTGCAAAATCAGACGATGACAAAGCCTCCAACGGGACGGCTGGCAGCTGCAGCGGGGAGTCTGCGGAGGGAAGAATCGCGGCGATCGACGCCAATGCGCCCGTGAGCACCAACGAGAACATGGTCTGCATTTTCGCACTGCCAAAGCCGAAACGAAAGCAAGAAAAGGGAACGGAGAAATGGGCGACTTGAGCGCATGAGCCGATCAAAAATGTCAAAGGGAACAATCGGCCGAAGACAGCGACAGCCTGCCAAGCGCGAGATGTGCGGCCAGCGCAGGCGATGACAAAAGCCCCCTGCGCGCCCAGCGCGAGGGAGAGGACGGAGAAGAGGCTGTACGGGAATCTGCGGTAGCGGTGGGACTGCGAGAGAGCAACAGCGGCCATCCAAAGCGCAAAGGCAATCGCGGCCGGTGACGCAGCGGAGACGACGGAGCGGATGATGGCGTTGAGAGGGGCATCATCTACTGCGGTTGAAAAGACAGACGTTATGATGATGACTGGTGTGCAAACAAACAGGGAGAGGAGGACGGCGGATGAAACGACGTCGACTTCGACGCCAACTCTGGCGAGTCAGCGGCTGGACCCCGACGGTAAAAGTAAAGGGTGTTCTGTTTAGTACTCACTGTGAGGCAAACACAAGAACTGACGGCGCAATCGGAATGGCACCCGAAACAACGCCAAATGTCGCGGCGCGGTCACGCTGTCTGTCATCGGACGAGACGCAAACCATGATTGCATATCGCGCGACGATTGGGGTCAAAATTGATTTAAAAAACACCAGAGCGAACGGCCGAAGAATCGATCGCCCTCGGAGCTGCTTGATTTGGCCGACCATTGACAGACCGACGAGGAAAAGCGCTGTGGCGCCAAACGTGCTCTTGACAAACGTGAGGACGTCGTCAAGGAAGGGAAAAGAGTAATGGAACCGAGGGACTTTCAACAAGACGCGACAGATCGCGTTGAAGAGGAGGGCGGCGATGACTGTTGCGTTGACGGGGAGAAAGAGAAAGGTGCGGATGACGCGGCCATACGCGCCAAGAGAGGAGACGCTAGACGGGGCTTGAGCTGTTGGAGAAACAGAGTTGAGGATCACGAGGGCCGTGCTGTTGAATAGAAGCGACTGGGGCAGGGCTAGAAGGAATTCGTACATTGCGAATTCAGGAAAGAGAGCCAAAACAACGGGAAATCCAATAACTGCATCGGCAGAGTTAGTTGAGCAGAGGATGGCAAGGCCAATCTTCGCAAAGCGAGCCCCTTTGGACTCCACCTTGTCGAAGAGCAAAACGTATCCCGTCGCTGCGACCGACACTGAAGTGTAAGCCGATTCAACGTATCCAGACCAAACAGCTTTGTAAGCGTAAGCGCCCCGAGTATGTCCCATCTGACGTCGAGAAGATTCAGATCGCTGAGAGCGGAAAACAAGAGGACCGGCAGCGCGAGACGGCCCAAGTACGCGCTCAGCGCTGGCTTTGAAGTCGCCGGGAGAAGCCGAAAGCGCCCGAAGCAGTATCCGACGGATATTGCGGCCACCGTTTCGCCCAAGGATTGCAGAAGAGACTGGATCGACGACGCCATGTGCGTCAAACCAATTTTCTGCGAATTTAGTCGTTAGTTTAGGCCGTCCTCACTATCGTTCTGTCTCCCTGTGCGTGGGCGTCAGGATTAGCCATCGCGTGGCAAAAGTCGCATGAGCGGGGTCTGGACACACTGTTGTTGACTTCCTTGCACCTCCGCGTCGCCCCTCCCCATCCTCCTCCCATTGGGGGATGCTTTCACCCGTCTCGCAGTCCCTTTTTCCATCCGCCTCAGCCCTCCTTCGTGCTCTGCGTTAGTCGCTTGAACACATTATTGTGCCTGAAGCTCGCATCCTCCCCCCACGTCACCTCTCGGCCGCCTCTCACACGTTTTGCACGCGCCTCCGCCTCGCCGTCCCCCGACGAGCTCGACATGGACGCCCTTTTCAACGCCCGTCGATGGCTTTTATGTGTAACTTTACTTCTCCCTCTCACGTTTCTGGTGTCTTTGCTGCCTCTTGGCCTTTCTCTTGTCGCATGGCCCTAGTTCATGATTCCTTTATCACTTATCAAAGATAATACGCTGCATCTGAACTAGGCGACAGACTGCATCTGACTCAGAGGAAGCCACAATGGCTGTGTGAGCAGGTGTGCAAAGAGCGTTCGGCAACTGCTTGGACGCGATTATCAGCAAGAACACACAAGCCAAACTGCAGAACTTGCAAAGCAAGCCAAGCTGAAATCCCTCGTTTTCATCACTTGTTGCCCTTCATGTCGATGCTCTAATCCCTCGTCAGTGGTGATGACTACTCAAAACCTAAGGTGTGGCGCAAGTTTAGATTGGCAATAGGATTGGACGGGGATGTGCGCATCTTGACATATAGGAGCTAGATGCAAATTCTCTCTCAGCTCACAGCGGAACAGCGTTTCATTCGCAAGGGCGCACTCGACAACTTGTGAGACGAGCACTCGGCTAAAGCGTTGTGTCGCCAAGTGGGCCCGATTGCACGTTTGTCCATGAACGAACTTCATGTCCGGAAATAGCGTCTTTCACAGTCCTCACAGTTACCTGCACTCGTAAGCCACCGTGGGCTTTAATGAATATTTTTTTTTTTTTTTTTCAAATCTGAGCGAGCCGAAAATGTTGACAAGAGGTGTCATGAGGATCCTGAGCTAGCTTCTTTCTCCCACGCATCAAGTCCCCTGCCTGATGCAACCCATGGAGACCTTGTCGACGCTTCTCAGGGAGATGCTGAAGCCCCTGTTGATGAAGCGGAGTCTAGAGAGGCCAAACTTGCGTCTGCAAGCTGCATTCCGCTCTCGAAGCTGAAGAGAATAATGAAGTGAGAGCTAATACATCTCTCTGATAGCTCAGAAAAGACCCCGATGTTCGCCAGGTCAAGAATGAAGCTGTGGCGGCTTTGAGCGCTGCAATCGTACCACCCATTCGGTTTGTTCTCGGAGGCTTAGATAGCAGGAGTTGTTTCTCAAGGATGCTGCTAAGTGCTGTTGGGGAATAACTTCCAAGTCCAAGCGAAAAACGATCAGTATTGCCGACTTCAGTAACCTGTCCCGCGCCTGAGGCTAATTCTACCCAGACGCCGCGCTCAGGACTGTTGACATCTTCGAGTTCTTAGATGGTTTGCAATGCAGTCACTTGGGTTTACTTTGCAGGCGCAATGCCATCCAGTTACCTCGTCGAAAGACAGCGGAAGCGGAAGAACGACATTGCGGGCAATAGCAAGCTCAAGTTGACAAAAATAGAGAGCAAGGCGTCTGCCACAGAGGCTAGTCGCCAATCAGAGGCAGAAAACGACAACGACGACGACGGGGCTGCGATGAGCGCCGCAGAGAGCGAGGCTGAAGAAAATGGAGCTGCCGAAGAAGCCGACGATGGCGACGACGACGCTCGAATGTAGATTACTTAATAAAGAGTCAAGGACGATTCAGGACGAGTGCGCTTCATCCAATTCGTCCCATCTTGCGACGGTCCACTCCGCCATCGATTTGAGGTCGAGCAACAGGTTGCGCATCGCACGCGTCCACCGTTCAATTGTTGTGACAGACTTTCGAACAGACACCCCGCCGACGCTATCGTCTTCGATTCTTCACACTTAGAAGGCGATGGACGCATCCAAACTTGAATGGGATCTCTCCGTTCACGCGATCGGAGATAACATTTGCCAATTCGCTAACTGCGGTTACAAATCCTTGCATTGCCTGCACAGTCACATCACATCAACGACGACGCACTCTATCAAACTTGGGCTGTCCAAAGAGCTTTGACAAAGGACCTTCGCTTGTAAGCGATCTTGAGCGTTAAACCATTTCAAGATTTGGGACAATTCAAAAGCTTGCCGATCATCCGTCAGAGAGACCACTTTTGACGTGCTTCCCATCGCAACGACCTCAAACCTACGGTCAGACGAGTTGGAGGAGAGCCACTTCGAGAAACGGACGTTGTACTTCTTCGACAGAAACCACACCAGCAGAGCACACTGGCCGAGGCCGCAACTCAGCTCCTCGGGGTCAAGCTGATACTTCGGACCTGCTGCGCCGATTCGGAAGCCACTGATGGATGCGACTGCGTCACTGCGTGGTCAGGACAGAGATTGATGGCCAACTCAATCGTTATGAAAAAGACATCAGTTAAAACATGACAGTTCCGGAGGCGCTGTATTTCTTCTGCGACGTATTCCTTGATCGTCAGAGACACGATTGAAAGCGGACCGCTTTCAGACGAAGAGAGTCCCTGTCTTCTACATAGTTTCGCACGGATAAAAAGTAGTCGTTAAAATCCTTCCAATATCTGCCGATCTTACACAGCAGGATCGCAGTCAGGTACCTTTCTTGGATCGAAGAAAGCGCGCGGGTGTCCTCTTCGACAGCCTGCAGCTCGCTTCTCACTCGCTCATGCTGCAGACGGAGCTCCGACAGTCTGGCTTTCAGTTTGAATTCTTCATTCTGAGCTTCTTTGATTTCAGCAAGCAGTTTTGAGTCTGTTCCATCTGAGACAAGGCTCTGCACTTTCTCTAGTTCTGCTCTGCATTGTCACCCATTCAGCATACGAAATCACACCGGTAAATTTCGCTTTGCTTTCGCAACTGCTCCGTTTCTTGTACAATTTCCTGTACATGTTATGGAGGCGTCAACAAAGAGAGAATACTTTCTCAATGTGGCCAAAGCAATCCATGCAAAGAACTGCACGCTCAAGAGAATTCAAATCGGCAACAGGGTCGTCAGCAAGCTGGCGAAGATCCGAGAGAGAGGACTTCCGAATATCGATCGATCCATCAGCCCAAGACGGATCTGCAGCTGCTTCTGAAATAAACTCAACAAGTCGCCCGCAGGCAATGCAGGTCATTCGATCAAAAGTACAAATTAAGTTAGCTTTCTGCTTTTGGAAATGCGTGGGTTGGTCGTTATCGCCTTGTTCGGATTTGCAAGCATCAATGCTTCTCCTCTTCTCATCACTGACATCTTGGATGGATTCAAGCAGTTCGAAGAGTCGGTTCAACAGCATGAAGCTTCAATCGCTCTTGAGTTCCACACCGTTGTCAATGATGGCTTTGAGGCTTTCGAAGATAACCCTCTTGAAGTTGCTGCGGAAGCTCAAAAGGGTGTCACAGACGTTATCTCCTCTGTGTACTCGAGATTAAATCCGGATGACGTGGATACGTTGTCTGCACTCTTGACAGCAAATGCCGAGGTCTGAACGACTCTTTTTCTGTAACTGTCCAGGAAATCAGGAAAAAGAATGGAGTTCCGCTGAGTCGCTTAAATGTGAGCTTCTCTTGCCAAGCTCTGCCAAAGGGCCCATCGCCTTCGGACATTGCAAACTTGAAGCCTACCGTACCCACCACTTGTCAGTGTTTGAAAAGATAGGACATCGATCTTGTGATGGCCATGGGTGACTCGATTACTGCAGCGTTTGCTGAAGGTTGTTGCGGCGAGAGTGGCGCTTACGGAGCAGACTTTTCAAACATATTTGACGGAATCAAGGAGTATCGTGGCCATTCTTGGTCCATTGGTTTTCCTGGCAATTCTCTTTGTTAAACTCAAAGGTGGAGATGCCAGTGTGCAAGAGGGAGTTCTTACAGTTGCAAACATCCTTAAGTTCTACAACCCTGCTCTGAAGGGATTCTCAACAGGCAAAGCCTCCCCAGGCCGCAAAGACAACTCGAACCTCAATGCTGCTGTATCCGGCGCTATTGTTCAGGATATGAGCTCCCAAGTGGACTATCTTGTCTCCACTTTGAACAGCAACTATCCCGATTGGAGGAGCCAATGGAAGGTTATCTTTCTCATTAGTTCATGTCTCATTCGGTAGGTTCTGACCATTTTCATCGGAGGAAACAATCTCTGCGACGCTTGTAAAGGCGATGCAAAGGATCAGACCCCAGCCTATCAGTCTGAGTTGCGCAACGTCTTGAATCGCATTCACGATGAATTGCCAAGGTTTCTCTCTCGTGACGCGCCTTACAGCGAAGGACGTTTGTGAATTTGGTGCCGGTGTTCAACATTAGCGATTTGTACACCGTTACCCACGGCAATTTCTTCTGCGACGTTTTGCATGTTCATGGTGAAAACCCTTATCTCATTTCAACAGGTTTTTGAGTGCCCATGCGCTCAAAAGAGCGATGAAGCCCGTCAATACATCGATGCAGTCGCTTCCTCAAACGCTCACGCCATCGCGATTCTTGGGGAAGAATTCAAGTCCAAACAGACCAAGGAATTCGCCGTTGTTGTTCAGCCGTTCGGAGCCGGCGTGCGCATCCCCGATAGTCTCAACACCACCGCTTCTTCTCACATGGACAGAATCATATTTATCGCCACTGGATTGCTTCCATCCTGGACGCATCGGCCATGAGGGTCTTGCCATTGGCCTCTGGAATAGCATGATTTCTCCCGCTTCGGAGAAAAGGAATACTTGGGCACCTGGTGATCCACTTCTGTGTGCTACTCCACAGTCGCTCCTGTACACGTTCTAAGTGAACCATACGACCGTGTGCCTGCATGCTGACCAATTTGACCGTGACTTTGATTGACTCTGATTGATTGTTTCTTAGCCAAAACTGCCAACACCGATGGGTGCAAAGCAGGGGAAGTATTCCGGCGACCTGAAAGATGGGCTACGGCATGGCTGGGGGGAGTACCAGTTTCCAGACAAGAATGTGTATGAAGGAGATTGGGATCATGATAAGATGGTTGGCTACGGCCGATTCAAACGAACAGATGGTTCCGTGTATGAAGGCTCGTGGGACGCCGACAAACAAGAGGGATGGGGACGGATGAAACTTGCAAATGGAGACAATTATGATGGCTTCTGGAAAAGTGGACACATGGACGGCTTTGGCATTTATCGATTTCGGAATGGCTCCAAATTTTGCGGGTTTGATCCCATTTCTGTCTCTGACTCGAACAGATACTTCCTCGCAGATGCCGCAGGAAGTGTTGGCACTTTCCTTGGTGCATCTGGTACGACTTATGAAGGCGAGTGGAGCGCCAATGTCATGCACGGCTTGGGTGTTCTGGTTCAGAGCAATGGCGTGCGATATGCAGGATCTTGGAAGAATGGGCTCCCTGACGGCTTTGGAGTTCTTGTCGTGACTCGCGATTCTGAAGGCTTGCGACAGGGTCTTCGTTTTGAGGGACAATTCATTCGTGGCCACATCGAAGGAGTTGGAGTGATGACCTTTCCAAATGGCGACGAATTCAGCGGGGAGTTTGATGAAGATGTGAGAAGCGGCTTCGGATATTACAAAAGCCATCGGGAGGGTTCGACGTATCGAGGCCAATACGCAAACGGAAAGCGGGAAGGGTACGGGCGGCTAGTGCATCGAAATGATGAGGTGTTCGAGGGGGCGTTTAAGGACGGGCACCGACACGGCGATGTCGTCCACACAACATCCGTAATGACTCTCATTTCAGCGTTTGACCTGTTAGGGATCGGAGGACCTCCTGTCAGATGAAGCGGACTTCACAGCGAAGTCCTTGCCGCGCGACCCGAACGGCAATGTCATCCCCGCCAGCCATTTTTGGAAATCAAAAGACGGCAAGCCGACGCTCTCGAGGGCAGCGTCGAAGGCAACGTTGGGAGGGCAAGAGATCGACGACGAGATCGGATCACGTCAAATGTCGACAGTCCGGTACGAGCGCGGTTCACTCAAGACGAAGAGGTCATTTATGAAGCGCGATCGCGAAAAGATCCTCGTCTCACCTTGTCGACCGTTCAACTGATGTTCAAGGTGCTAGCGAAAATGGCGTACGAAGGCACCGTCAAAGCGTCGAAGGAGGCGTACGATGCGTCCACGTTGGCGAGGAAAAACGCGGCATCTGCAGAAACAATGGCGGAGAAAGCGCGACGCGAATCTGAGGTTTGGCGTTTGTTGTTTGAAATTCAGGACGCAGCTCATGGCTCTGGACAAGAACGCAGTGAGAATATTTGTGAAGTTGAAGAAGAATGCGTCGAGGTCTGTGATTGAGGAGACGCTTGGCATTCGCTTAGGTCCTCCACTTGTGCCTGGCGTTTTCATGGTCCTCGTAACCCCCGCAAGAGTACAGACGCTCCATGTTTGAATTTCTGACCCAGGAGGCGCCGCCGCTCCTGTCAAATTCGGACGTGTTCGAATGGAGTCTCAGCAGCCTCACGGCATCAGACATCAAAGACGTTGCTGGCGCTGACGTTGATTCTACGCTCCAGCGAATAGCTCGATGGGTGTCGTTTCACGAAGAGTCACGCAGTATGCATCTGACACGAAATCTTAGCGTGAGCCGCATCGTACAGATCAAGAGGACGTTTTCGAAATTGTCGCGACGCGATGTGGAGGCCACCACGACTGTTGAGCCAGACCCTCTTGTCGACTCGACAATGCTCGATTATGCTGCGGAGCAGCTGCCAGACGAGCTCGAAGACATGTCGTTGCCGTCCACGGCTTCTCCGCGTACCAGAAGCCATGATGGCAGCACTCTGGATGGCGGCATCCAAGGGTCTCCTCTTGCACGCTCGTTAAACCATCGAGCTTCGTTTGCTCTAGTGCATGCCGAAACTCAGCAAGCCTATGAGACCCCGCAAAAACCTGCGCAAAAGGAGCAGCAAGTGGGCCCGAGTCCTTTTCAGACCCCAAGTGGAGTCGTCGCAGAAGTTTCGACGACTCCACCAGAGGGGGCCGGGCAGTCTCGTCGCAGTGGTCGTCCCAGCCGATCGATGCGGGAGGTCTCCAAGACAACCGTCGCAGCACCTCCCTCTGGAGCGCCAGTGTCTGGGAGACGCCGGCCATCGTTGAGAGACGGCATTGCTGAAGGTGATGCCGATGCGGAAGAAGACAAGAGCTTGCTGATCACTGGGACTCGCATGCGGAAATCGATTCAAGACCGAGCAACGGAACCACCTCCAAATAGAGGCGGAGGAATGTCCCTTCACTCATCCTCACTTGACGCACGCCCTGTCGCGTCCGTTCGGCTCAAGCCTTTGAAACTGTGAATGTCCGCGCACCATTGTTGACGTCCCAGCCGCGAAAGGGTTCGTGAGAGCGATCCAGGTCCTTTAAGGGCTGGGATCGACAATTCTTCACCAAATGGGTCCTTATCGTCTCGTCCAGTGGACCCATTGCGATCAGTAACTGGTCGCTTGGCTCCACTGAACACATCCCGATGAGAAACCTGCGTATTGTAACATCACATTAAAGAGAGGTTATGGTGTTTGACGTCGTTGTGGCAGATCCGATGCTGGTGGACTTACGGGTTTGGAGAGCATGGATAGATGGCCTCACAAGTGCAAGGAAGTTACTCAGGACTAACTGTTCAGTTGATATCTGCGTCAGAAATCTGCTGAAGAAGGAACCTGGAAGCCCGAAGCTTCCTGTGGCTCAACGAGATTCTGCTGCAACGAAATTCCTCCGGCAGGAAGTCTCTGAGCAATATGTTATGTTTACCTCTCTGCTACCGTATCTCGAAGCCCCAAACCATTTCGTACAGCAGCAGCTGTTTCCGTTTCCTCATGAGCTACAAATTATCATGGTCCAAACGTGAGTTTTGCAGCTCAGGGGAGTCTAATGGTCTAGATACTTTTCTCTGAACGATTCATTCATCTTGGAGCTTTTGGGAAAGAAGTTCTCAAGCTCCTTGAAAAAGGACCTCGACGAAGTAAGTGAGAGAATCGGCGTTTCTCTTCCATCCCTACGCAGACAATTTGACAATCTTCGTCGGGTCAACAAGGAATTGATTGATGCCTCCTCTTCAGTGGCCCCCGACGATCTCCTTGAAAGCACTTTCCTCTTCTCCCGCGAGCTTGCGAGGTGACGCGTCCGTCATCTCCCTGTTCATTATTTAGGAAGTATGTCCACGTCATTTTCTTGCTGGTGAATCGATTCGACCTCTCTCGCAGATTTTTCGCCGATTACGACTGCAATGATTTTGAAGCTCTTGCTCAGATTGTTTTGCTGCACTGGGGCTGTGAGAAGTCTCTCGAATTCGACCCATCATTTTCGGAAGAGGTTTTCACACATGTTACCGCATTTTGACAAATCAGATGAAGGAGATCAAGTCTCTTTTCGGTGGGCGGGATTTGATTGAGGACCTGAGGGAGTTGTGCATATCAGAACTTCGCGCGACGCTGTCTGCGTCTGTCTCCCTCAAGGTAGCTAGTGACCGGATAAATTGGATAGAGCGTGTCTTTTCGAACGTCATCCGAGCCGTTATAGTTGTTGCATCTGGGCTCACCCATCAAAAAGAAGTCCGCGACATATTTGTCGACGTTGTTGAGAGAGTTGTCGAGCCTCTGCAGAAAATAGACTGCAGCGTCGACGAGGTGTCCCTCATTTTCAAAATGACGGCGTCGCTCTTCAACAGCCTTCAGAACATTGAAAATGCAAGAAGAGAAAGACTTGCTCGATCGTTTCATCGCTGTATGGAATGCGTACGGCAGGCCGTGTGTTATATGTGGACGCGGATACCCCGCAGCCAAAGACGTGAGTGAATGCAAGTTGGATTTATTGTACAATAAAAGCTTCCTTTCTAAGTGCTCTTTGAAATTTGACCTTGACAAGACGATTGTCGAAACCTCAGCTTCCTTCGCGTGGAAGTGACGGAACTGCAATTGTCTTCCCGAGATCGCTTTCGGCTCCTTGCGTCCCCTTGGGCGCCCCCAACCGCTACAAAGTCCTTAACAAAGCAATAGAGGTTATGGGGAGACTGCAAGTATGATGTGAGTGGGTATTGGCGCAGATAACAACACAATTTGTCGACGACCTGAGCGAATGAGAGGACAGGATTGGAAACAGGACTTGGTCAGGCACTTCGGAGTGACGGACTCCATCAACAAGCACATGGTCCGACCGAATTTGAACGGAATATTCGTCGAGTGCGTCCCATAGGTGTCGCTGCCACATAAACAAAAGTATACTGGCAGAGTCACTCGTGTGCTGTTCGAAACATGCGACTGGAAGATACTTAGTTCTTCTCGAGATTCAAGGGAGGGAGGACTCGCCTGCAGAATGTCGCGCACAGCTGCGACGACGACTTCTTTTACTGCATTTTGAATGAAGTAATCAACCCGAGCTGCAGTTTCTCTGAGTTATGAGCTTTCAAGTCTGCGCTTGGTACTTTTGTAAGCTGGGCCATACGAGTTGGCAGAGCATGGTGGCAGCAGATTCAATTGGCAAACTTCCCTCCTTCACAAGAGTGGCTGCAAGCTCTGCTTGGCTCGGCTTCACATTGTCCTCCTTGCATGGCAGCGATTGCAGTGGTTCCCCTTCCTTCACCTCAGGGTCGCGTTGCTGTGCAGGGACGGTCGAACCGGGGTGCATTCTGGAAGACAGGCTCCCCATTGAAATTTTGGCGGGAAGTTGGAAGCAGCACAGGAGAATCGTGTCTGCTCCATGGACCGGAACACTTTACACAACATCACTGCGTTGACAAAATCAGCTCGAGTCGCGAGCGTCACGAGTCTGGCTCACCTTCCTTTTCTTCGCGGACGAGGCCTTGAGAGTCAGGACTTACGGTTGCTCCAAACTTTTCGGATGTCCTTTTCTCCTGCCCGAAAATCAATCTCCGAGAGGACCTGTTGCAATCACGGAGACAAACAAGGGACGGAAGACCAGCTTGGCTGCTCGCCTTGCTGCCACTACCTCACTCATATCTTCGAGGACTCCAGCTTCCGGCACTTCAAACTCCGAAAGTTTCATTCCAATATTAGCCTCCACAGCATGGAGAAGGTCAATGTCAAACTGGGTGACCAGCGTCAGCGCCAACCCTCCTCTCCCAGCTCGGGCTGTGCGGCCAACTCTGTGAATGTAATCCTCAGGTCTAGTCAGGTTAGACCAGACATGCGTCATCGACATTTTCGGAACGTCAAAATTAATAACAAGCTCGACGGATGGAATGTCCAAGCCTCGACTAGCGACGTCTGTAGCCACCAAGATTCGGACTTTCTCCGCTTTGAACTACAAAAATTAGCCATTCGCAAAGATTGCATACTCGTTCTAGAGATGCAAGCCTCTGACTCTGCTTCAGACCCGCATGCAATGCAGCAGCGCTGATGCCGAGCTCCCTAAGCTGGTGGTAGAGGAGCTCGCACGCTCTGCTGCGTCAGGAGTAACGAGAAACCAAACCGCCGGGTGGACGCAAACAAGATGACTGATTTTGCGTCTGATGTCCGGAGAATCCGAACGAGGTAGCCGTCTCGAACTGTGGCAGGGATGAACACGTAGTGTTGCCGCAATGTTGAAACAGTTGTTGGCTGAACATCGGTGTTGTACTCGACAGCGTCGACAAGGCCAGCGTGTTTTAACTCTGCCATTGTTGACGTCATTGTGGCTGAGAAGAGGAGAGTCTGCCTCTTCTGGGGAAGGTGAGAGACAATTTCATTCAGGTCTGGTTCGAAGGATTCGTCCAAAAGTCGATCAGCCTCATCAAGCACAAGAAATCGCAATTTTCGAACGTTTGCAGAAGAGACATGCTGTGCAAACCGTCCTGGAGTTGCAACAATGACGTGAGGATATCTGCTCAGTTCTTCAGATTGCTTCGTAAAATCTAGCGAGTCATCTCAAGCGCCATCGCCCAACCCATCCCCCCAACAATGACAGAGACGCGAACTTGGAGAGGAGACGCAAAAGCCCGAAATTGATCTGCAATCTGAAAAGCAAGCTCCCTGCATATTCAGGGCCTCTAACTCGAGCAGATACCGAGTTGGGGTCAGAATGATCGCATACACTGCAAACGGATCCTCGGCAAACCGATGCAGAATGGGGAGTGCAAATGCTGCAGTTTTGCCGGATCCCGTTGGTGCACAAGCAACAACATCTCGCCCTAGCTGTGTCATGCAATGAGAGACTCAGGCACCGCTGAGAATTGGTCGAATTGTTGCACATTGTACGGGCGTAGGGTGACGTAGAGATAGTTGAGAGCAAACGTCCACCAGCCAAGAATGGAGTCCAAGTTCAGAAAACGACGACACCTTCTCCCCGACCAACTTGGGAGTGCTCATTTTTTATTGAATTATTTTTTATCTCCGACCACTGATCGTATGCAAGAGATGAAAGCAGGCAGAGCCATTATTTCCTACCTGCTTTCATCTCCTGCATTGCGAAATTTGTGAACAGGTTCGAAATTCGCTGGGGAGTAAGGTTGGTGGGGTGCAGAGGAATAGACGGCCATAAGTGGTTCAAGGATGCGTTTAGGGGATTAGGAACGATATCGACAAATGAACTGCGGGCAGACTGAACAGGAGAAGTGACAGTAGCCCCAGGCCTGGGGTGGGGAACACAGCAGCAGAGTGGGAATAGAAGGCTGTGCAGGAGCTGAGGGCTGAAGGGAAGGCAGCCGACAAAAAACAAGGGGGGAGGGGGATGAGCGTTATAAAAGCTTCAGAAGCTGTAGCACAATTGAGAAAACAGCCGCCGAAGAGGCCTTCGGGGAGAGTATGAAAGGCAAGAATGGGGCAAGGGGGAATGGAGGAATGGAGGGAAGTAAGGCATGGAGATGGTTGGAGCCTTGAAATTAAATTTCAATGCTGAGCACTCCCCTCGCAAATAACTTCACCCCGTTTTGAAATACAATTGACCTCAAAAGATTCGAAGACTACAGTCGCTATTTTGTGATTCGGAGGGATGTGACTCTAATCAACGTGGTCACATATTATTTTAAATACAAACAACTCCACAACCATTCTACCGTGATGGGTCCAGAACAACAGAGGCCTTGACGAATTCCGCAGGAAGAGCCTCACTTGGGCAATGGAAACAGCCTGCTTCAGTTTGGCTCTCTCCTGCAAAAGTCCCATCGGCAATCGCATCAACGAGCAGAACTGAAGAATTGCACGGGAAATCGACGACGGTTCCCGTCGTATTATCTTCCAGAGTCTCATCTGTCGGAACTTGTACGAGCCCTTTCGCAACACATTCAACGAATTGTCTCGATGCGGACTGAAACGGAATCATTGGGGTTCCCGCCAATTTCTAAACAATAATCAATTTGAGTCCAAATGGATGTGGTTGACTACGCTTGCTTTGCTTTCGCTGGACTCTATGTGTTCATCATACTTGTTTGTCTGACTGCAATGTACAGACTGTTTGTCTTCCAGAGTAGAAACCCTTACAAAGGAACGTCCCTTCGTGTGGAAATTGTATTCTTTTCTGTGATCTTATTGGTCTGCATCACTCGGATTGTCCTCTATGCCGGTGTCGCAACTGGAACTTTGTATGTCCCAGATCATATCCAGCGTCCGGATGTATTCATTGTTGTGTATCTTGGGTGCTTCATTCTCTTTGCATATGCGAAGTCGCTTGTAATCTACACTTGGTCGCTAGCAACGGTGATCAGCCAGGCTCTTCATTCGCCTGATCGAGATGTTAAGAGAGCCACCAAGAAGAATCTTGTTCCTTTCATTGTGGTCTGGACTGTGCAAGCTTTTGTAACGATTCCGATTTTGGTCATCTCAGCCCTTGGAGCTGCACGGCGTTTGCCAGGCATCCCAATGCCTGATATCGAGGATGTGATGGCGGTCTCAGTCGCTTGTATCTCTTTTCTATGGGCTTTCTCATTTGTAGTAACTGCACGAAGTACGCTTAGAGTAGCGCTCACGAGCATCCAAAGAGGGAAGTCATCGTCTCGTATCGTTGCTGCTGCGATGACGTATTTCGTAACTTACTGTCTTCGCGGAATCGCTGCGATCGTTGATCTCATTGCCAACAAGGTCGATAGATCCTGGAGTGCGCTGAGAATTGGCGCCATGGTTACGGATGGCCTTACTGAAATTATGCCGACCCTTTTGGTTGCTTTTCTTTTGATGTCAAGTTTACGGGAGGCAGACGATGCCCTGCGAATCGAACTCACACGAGGTTCATAGAGGTATATGAATTGATACATGTATGTAATTAAAAAACATCATTCATCAGTGATCCGGTCATGACGGAGAAGACCCCATCGAGATATTGCTCCTGGGTCGCGACAGGACAGATTCCAGTCAAGTCGAATCGAATGAGAAAGAAGCCTCGAGTCTGGACGAACAGCAAATGGGTTTCCAATGGCGCTGAGAAAGGGAATGTCATTCTTAGAATTGCCGAATCCCACCATGGAGGCAAGATCTCCACCGCGTCCCTCTACATATTTTCGCTTTTCCTCTCGAACAAAGACAGGACCGGTCAGTCGTCCGCTGTAAATTCCAGCTTTTTCCTCCGGTTGTGAACCTCGACATTGCCAACCAAAACGGAGGCAGAAAGGCCTTATCACTGGTTCTAGATTACCTGACAAAATTGTCACACAGTACCCTTGCCGCTGCAACAACAGCAACCGAATCATAACTCTTCAAAGTTAAATGGACAGCAAAAGAACTACGATGTGTGAATGGATTGCATGAGTCGAGGAAGCACGCCATTCCTTGCAGCGAATGCAACGTCGTCTTCTTTAAGGCCACCAAGAGAGATAAAGGTAAGCAATCGGATCACGAGGGACTCGGAGACAAGGCTACAAATTCCTACAAGCGGCAGTGACAGAAGAAACTGCAAGGATCTCAAAATCCGCCACGTTGCATTTGGCAGACTCCTAATCAGCCACCATGAAGTATGATGCATTTCAGAACAGACAACAGTTCCATCAAGATCTGCGAAGACGTTCATGGTGCAAAGTTTTAATAAAGTACGATGTACCTGCCAATCGTGACAAGCAAACCGTAGTCATTCGCATGGAAGGATGTTCCCAATCGTATCTCAGCAAAGGAGAGCTTAGCGAGTTGCGTGAGGTGTTTGCCGCGTACAGTTCAGTTCATTTCACTTTGCTTAACTGAAACTGTATAGAATGGATCTCCTTTGAATGCTTTGTCGCTGGGTCAGATTTTCAATGCGTTTGGCTACAAAGCAACAGATGCCGATGTCCAGGACAAGGTCAATGAGTGTGGAGGCGAAGTCAACTTTGATGCCTTCTGTTACGTCATGTACTTCCTTGCAATATTTTCTCTGAGCTATGTTTAGGACTCAATTTTACAAAGATTGCGATGTAAAGGCCGAAGTTCAATCCACTTTTGAAGTTTTCATCGTCATGTAGTGGTTGAATGCGCAGTTTTTCGACTCCGATAAGGATGGGTTCATTACGAACGAGGAACTGAAGTCTGCGTTTGAAAAGCTCGGGAAGTTTACAACAAACGAGCAGGTGTCCTGAAGACCGTCTACATTATCTGACTCTCAAGATATCGGAAATCCTCCGAGAAATCGATGGAAACAACGACTCTAAGATTACGTTGCTTGACTTCGTGAAAGTATTGACGATGTAATATACCAACAATGAAACGATTAGTGTTGGATCCGATCATTGGATCATAATGGCGCGTATGGATTCAAAGTAACTTCCAAGGAGGAAAGAAACGTTGGAGAAAGCATCCCTGCAGCCTGTATGTGACGAAATTCGTATCGACTTGGGTCTGCCGATGCAGGCCTCTTCCGATACGAGGAATTATCCCTTGGGGCTCGTGGAGGGAGCTTGGATTCGGTAGAGATTAAGAAAATTGGCATCTGGTTGCTGTCTGAGGTCCGTGGTCTTGAAACGGAGGGAGTCTTGTTTCTCGACGGTGAAGATTGCTCCACTTCATGAGGGTCCTCAATAAAAAATAAGTTCGCTCGAAGGGCGGTCGGCTTTCGGGGCTCTTTCGGTGGATTGGCCATGAGAACGAAATAACAATTTGTTAATTTCCTAGTTGTTTAATGCTCGTGTGAAAACTGCTAGGTGTAGAAAAAGAACCATTTATTAGGATTCTGACTCTTAAAATGAGCTTCCTTGTTGAAGGTGAATTACGCTGTTCCTGCTTGTCAAATTTTGGCGGGAACAAAAGAGGCTGAGGACCGGTCATTAAACCCACCACCCCTAGCATTGCCGGATTTGTATCTCCATACATGTGAGTATCTTGCTACTGTGGTTTTGATTGTGTTCTTTGTAGTCATGACTTAAGTCTGCATTCTTGAGTGTCAAAGTTTCATGAAGGCGATTGGCCCGTTCAAGTTGGCTCACGGCACAGGCGAGGAATGAGGAGACGTATCGTTGAAGATGATGAGAGCTCTATAAGCTCGGAGTCGGAGGAAGATGAGGAGATAGATCTTGGACCGTCTGGTTCAGAAAATGAAGTGAAGTCTGCTTCAGACGGAAGTGATTGGGACGGCGACAAGAAGAAGTCTAAAGTCGTGCGAAAGCCTGATCGGCGTCCTCGGATTGATGGTATTCTTTGTTTTGGAAATAGTAAGTCTTGCAGCACCAAGAGCTCCGCACAAAAGAGTAGTTCAGAGAGTATGCAGTGCGGACTCTCATTCTGACTTGAATTAGAAAGTGATTCAAGATGCTGAGAGTGACAGTGACGTCATCCTCTCAGAGGAAGAAGATCTTGTGCCTGACACAAAGCGACATGACGTCCACGCCAATTTGCTGACTCCCGTGGAGAGTGATGACTCCGTATTTTGCAGCGGTGGAACACCACTGACAGCTCAGTTAATTGCTGAGAAACTTCTTGCGTGGAAAGAGGGGAAAGATCGAGACGGAATTCCATTCGTTGAGGTGTTTGTCAAGTGGAGGGTGATATAGTTTTGGGGTTCACTCACTAAATGTCCAGAACAAGTCGTTTTTACATTGCTCTTGGGTGCGGTCGTCTATGATCGAGACAGATACACACGGGAGAACGAAAGTTCAGAGACTCGTAAAGAACCAGCCGATGTGGAATGGACGTGATCCGCTCTATCACTCTGATTTCGTTGTCGCTGAGAGGATTTTGTCTCATTCGGAGATGAAAAGGGGTGGAGGGAAGCTCTTTCTGGTCAAATGGTCAAAGCTGTCTCATTCGGAGTCAACCTGGGAGAAGGAAAAGGACCTTCTGATGGCGACGACAAAAATCAAAGAGTATTTCGAGCGAAATCGAGTACCCACTTCAGGAGATATCGCAAGGGCAATGGATCGAACATACCCATGGAAGAAATTTGAAGAATCTCCAAGGCTTGTGTCCGTTGTTGTTCTCTTATTTTTTAGGTTCAAAAACAACCACGTCCTGAGAGATTATCAACTTCAGGGGCTGAATTGGCTTTCGTTCTGCTGGCATCAAGGGCGAAATTCTATTTTGGCGGACGAAATGGGGCTAGGCTAGTCCGTCTTTGCTTTTGTTAATTCTGTAGGAAAGACTGCTCAAAGTGTGTCCATGCTCTACTATTTGCATCACAACATGAAGGAAAGGGGCCCGTTTCTTGTGATTTCCCCGTTATCTGCTGCTCCTCATTGGCAGCGTGAGATTGAAGGCTGGACTGACATGAATTGCATCTACTATCACGGAAATGCAGATTCTCGCGAGCTTCTTCAAAACTGTGAATTTGTCTACTATGATGAGAGGCTGCAGCCCATTCCGAACATCTACAAGTTTCACGTTCTCATCACAACATACGAGATGATCATTGCGGACAGTTCCATTTTGGGCAGGATTCCTTGGAAGTACGTTGTCGTTGACGAGGCTCATCGCTTGAAGAACAAAGTATTGAGTTTGCGATTTATTTTAATTCGGCAGAATTCAAAGCTCATGGAGCACCTTCAGACCTTCAAGGCCGATCATTGGCTTCTCCTGTCAGGGACTCCTTTGCAGAACAACCTTGAGGAGTTGTGGAGTTTGCTAAATTTGATCGACCCAAAGGAATTCCCGTTTGAGTGTATTGTCATCGATAATTTGGCAGGAGGATTGAACTGTTCATGACGCAGTTCGGGAACATGAGCAGTGCCGAGCACGTGATGAGCCTCCACAAAGCGCTGAAGCCATACATGGTCAGTTTCCTTGCATCGACCCTAATTTTAAGCTTCGTCGACTCAAGGAAGATGTTGAGAAGTCCTTGCTGCCCAAAGAAGAGACAATTATCAATGTGGAGCTGACAGTGTTGCAGAAGAAGTACTATCGCGCTATTTACGAACGCAATCTCTCGGTTCTTCAAAAAGGAGGAAAATCGACAAACATGCCGTCTCTGCAAAACATTATGATGGAGCTGCGGAAATGTTGCAATCACCCTTTTCTTCTCAAAGGTGTTGAAGACCACATCCATGATGAGGATGCATCTCATGATGACCGCATTGCATCTCTCATCAATTCCTCCGGTAAGATGGTTCTCTTGGACAAGCTCTTTCCAAAACTACGGGCTGGTGGGCACAAAGTTCTCATCTTTTCTCAAATGGTTCGCATGCTCGACATTTTGGAGGATTATTTGGTTGAGCGAGGCTACACGTACGAGCGCCTAGATGGCTCGAAACGTGGCCTTGATCGACAAGCTGCCATCGACCGGTTTTGCGATTCCTCTGCCGACCGCTTTGTTTTCTTGGCGAGCACTCGAGCTGGAGGTCAGGGCATCAATTTGACTGCTGCCGATACTGTTGTAATCTTTGATAGTGACTGGTTCGGCCCCTCCTTCATTTTTTTACCCCTTAGGAATCCTCAAAATGATGTCCAAGCGCAGGCTCGATGTCATCGAATTGGGCAGACGCAAGCTGTGAAGGTGTACCGTCTGGTCACAAGAAACACGTATGAGGCTGAGATGTTTGATCGTGCTTCCAAAAAACTTGGCCTTGATCGTGCGGTGCTGTCAAAGATTGACGCGGGAAGCATCCAAAGTGGCCGGGGAGAGGCTGCGAAGCAAATTGACAAATGGCTTCGGCACGGTGCGTACGCTTTGTTTTCGGAGGACGGAGATGAAGCTTCACGAAATTTTTGTGATGAAGACATTGATCGTATTCTGGAGAATCGTGCAAGGACCGTTGTCGAGGCAGTGGTTGAGGGGCAATCGGAGTTTTCGAAAGCAAGTTTTGTCGCAGACAAAGCAGGTTTTTAAAGCGTTTGTGCATGTGTTCACGATGTAGCAACAGAGCTCTCCCTGGACGATCCAAATTTTTGGGAAAAAGCTGGTTTGCGCGATAAGTCCATGGTCGACGTTATTTTGGATGAGCCACGAAAGCGAAATCAAGTTCTGCGCTTCGATACGACGGCGATGTTATCTGACGACTCGGATGAGAGTGAAGACGACAAGGAATTTCATGGATCTGTCGGTCAAAAGGCGAAAAAGAAGCGAGGATGGAAGAAAGCTGATGGCAAGCGTTTTTTCCGAGCCATCCAAAAGTGGGGGATAGGCCGTTGGAGTCAGATCCAAGCCGATGGTCTCTCTCATCGTCGACTTGACTCTATCAGACTCTATTGCAGAGGATTTTTGATGCAAATTGTGGCGATTGGAGGACTCGCAGATGACCCATTCTTGTTGTCGTTTGTCAACAAAAAAATTGAAGAATTGGCACTGCCGCTCGGACCTGAATTCCATGAGGCAACTGAGGTTGCTGAGAGCACTGAAGCCTCCAAAGCTGTGGAGGAAGGAGCGAAGGCGGACTCTCCCGATCCCAAAGAAGACGATGTACCTGAGCCCATAGATGCCGGCCTTACGCACCCGTATTTCCTCGACAAGATCGTCAAGGAAGGGAAACGCATTGCTTCTCAATTGTGAGTCTGTCCGTGCAAAAGAATGATATTTCAGATGCATTCTGGACAGGCTTTGTCGAATGGTTACAGAATGTGAAAATCCGTTGGCTGAGTTGTCTATCATGTCTGGTCCAACTGTCAGCAATTGCCCCTGGTGGGGCGAAAGCGAGGACAGAGCTCTTCTAGTTGCCGTGTACGTTCCTTGTTAGCAATTTAAGACGTTCAGGTATCGCCATGGCTTTGGATCATGGGATGCGACCAAAGAAGACAAAGAGCTCTGCTTTCATGAGCGGTGGCTGGAAGCGAAGAAGCTTTTGGATGTCGAGGCAGAAGCAAAGGCCGCAGCTGCTGCTTTGAAAGCTGCTGAATTGAAGGCCCTAAATCAGTCGTCCAATGATTTTCCTGATGGCACTGTCGATGGACACTATGTTGAGGTCACGAGCGAACCTTTAGACATTAAGGTGTCTGCGGATACATCCATCAAAGTAGAGGAGCAATCCAAGAGTGAAAGTGCTGTCGATACGATGGATCAGACACTCGAAGGAGACGGTGTGACATTCTAGGAGTTAGCTCACTCGGCAGATGCCATGGATGCTGTTGAAGGAGATATTGATGGAACAACGTCAAACTCTGAAGCAAGATTCCCAACCCCGCACGTTTTGACTCAGCGAATCCGCCGTCTGTTGGACAGAAAGTATGAAGAAAAACGCAAAGCGAAGGAAGAGAAGGAAACTCAAAAGAAGCTCAAGAAGGATGCTAAGGACCAGCGAAAGGTTGAAAAGCAGCAGGCGAAGAAGCAAAAAAGTGCCGAATGGTCTGCAAAAGAGCGATGGGCTGTTCATAGAATGCTGATGCAGTACGGCCTCCGCCTCGCCGACGATGGATCTGTTGATTGGGAGGAGATGCTACAATTGGCAGGACTGGCTCGGAAGAAGCCAGAGGGTCTTTGCCAATATTATAAAGAGTCACTTCCTGTGTGGAGGACTGCCATTTCGGGAGGTCCGTTTGGGAAGGACGAGAAGGAAGAAGAGAAGGAAGGGGGCGATGAGTCAGGCTGTGGTTACAGGAATGCGCTCCGCATCCTTCAACGGGTTCAGTTGATGTCGTGGCTCAAGCTTTATGTCCTGTCCAAAGAAAACTACGTTCAAGTTATTCAAGAGCGTAGGCCATACTGCTCCATTCACGGCTGGTCGTCTGTTCATGATCTTGCACTGGTCCGAGGAGTTGATCGTTGCGGCTTTGATTGGGATCGAATCAAGTCTCTTCCTGACAGTCCCTTCAATGCAGAGACAACACTACCAAAGCAACCATTTTGTATTCGAAGGCTTGAGCAGCTTTGTGCACTATTTACCCACCCGAAGGATCTCATCGACTTTCAGGGGCCTCGACCAGCCATGAGAGCAGCCGGAAGCCGAGGGAAGGCAAGACGACGCGGAGCCAAGAAGGGCGAAAGTGATGATGATGAGCAGCTGGACTCGATGGATGTTGGAAGCTTGCCCACTGACGGGACGCAAGGTCGTCATGAAGATGGTGGAGAGAACGGCGAATCCTCGTTAGGAAAGCGTTCTCGTGAGGACAATACCGATGCGGGCAAAACGATTGCTGATGGGAACGATGATAAGAAGAAGACCTTGAAGTCTGTATCGAAACGTTCGAAGAAGGAATCTGGAGGGGAAAAACGTGGGAGAGGGGGTGCAGTTCCTGTCGTCGACGAGCACGGGGAGTTGATGGAGCCGTTGAAGCTGGGCACGGTTGAAGTTCTCAAACTTGGACGCGTCGTCTTTGACCATCCAAAGTATCACTCTGACAAGTACATCTTCACCCTTGGTTTTGAGTCTCGAAAGCTATTTTCATCCACTTCCAACGATGCTGTCAAAGTCTGGTACAACTCGTCAATTGTGGAAGGTCCGAGTGGCCCCACCTTTGTTGTCAAATGTATCGAAACCGGCGAAGTGTTCACAGGGCCAACACCATCAGTTCGTATTGCATTTTGACTCTGAACTCCTTTAGTCAGCCTGGGGGCAAGTTGTGAAAAAGGTCAATGAAGTTAAGGTTCACAAGCGTTCGAGTCCGTCTGTCAGCGGTCCTGTATGCTTGTCTCACGTTTGTGTTCTCATGCATCAGGAGTATTACGGCCTCGCAAATCCTGCGGTCATGAAGTTGATTTTGCAATTACCAAACTCAGACAAGTGTGGAAAGCTTCTTGTCGACCTTGCTATGCTCGAGGCCACAAAGCGCTCGCGGATTGACCGAGCGACGCTAGCAGCTGCAGCTCAGCGCGGGCCTGGTGGTGATGAAAACAAGGGCGACGATCTTGCGCTCACTCCAGATGGTGATGAGTCTGCAGAGGACGCGTTGGATTCGAATGCGATGGATGTGCAATCGATGGGGTTGTAATTGCGTAAATTACTTCAGCAAAGTAGGAAAATGTAGCCTCTCCCGTCGCGGACCACTGTCTGCCCCAGGCTTCGGGAACCGCAGGACTCTTCATCTGGTGTCGGCAGTCGAGCGTGAAAGAATGGATAAGCTGGCGTTTCATGCACAACAAACCACGACATTCAGGTTTTAAGATCGTTTCGGGCAGTAGTTTGGATTGAGGTGAGGGGAATGTTTTCTCATATGCCAAGGTATAGAGTTTAGGGTTTAGGTGAGGGGGATGTTTACTCACATGCCAATGTCTACACGGCGCTCACGTTACAAATTTTTCGAAAAATATTTCCGTCTTCAAAACATTTTCTAAAAATATTTTCACG
>JAIYDP010000427.1 GCA_027487435.1 Verrucomicrobiaceae bacterium
AACGGCTGCGGTGAGGGCGGCTTCGCCAACGGCTGCGGTGAGGGCGGCTTCGCCAACGGCTGCGGTGAGGGCGGCTTCGCCAACGGCTGCGGTGAGGGCGGCTTCGGTGAGGGTGGCTTCGCCAGCGCTTGCGGCGAGGGCGGCTTCACCGCTATTGCGTTCGATGGCTCGTCGCGCCATTGATGTGGATGTATCGCCCCCCCGCGCGGCTCTCTCACGGCGCAGGACGAATAGAGGGCGACGGCAGTATTTACGAATTATGACAATGACCCTCATACGAATAAATTGGTGTCGTGAAAGTGGAGGCGCCAAATGCGCGCACTAGAGGGTCCGCGTCTATTCTTGGATTGATGGGGGCACATTTGCAGCCCTACGTCCGACGAACACTTTCATCCCAAAATTCGCTTGGCGGCAGAGCGAGCAGCCTCCTCACTTGGTCCTGATGCACCGTGAGTGGAGCCGTTAAGATAAAGACTCTTTGCTCAGAAGTCTCCGGGCAATCAAACCCGCGTGTGTGGATGCGGTGGCTGTGGTAGAGGCTGACGAGGGAAAGGGCGTCGTCGCCATTTAGCCCGTAGAGGCCCCCTCGGACGGTGAGAGGCAAGAGAGGCATCATTGCGATGAAGAGCCAGTGACACCCTCATCAAACCTAACAATATGGACGCAACGGTGCCCGTTCGCCCATGGCCGCCCCAGCAGTGCAAGTAGAGTCTGTTGTCGGACTCAAGTCGACGCTTGAGGTCGCGGACGAGAGAGAGGACGCTGTCGTCTTCGGCAATGGAGCGGTCGGTGACTGAGGCGTCGGGAGGGAGGAGGGGGGGGTACTTGGAAAGTGGACGAAAAAGGCCTGTCGTCCGTAAGACTTGATCATCTCACGGACATCGTCTTCGTACGGTCTAAAGCCGACCTTGCGGCGGTCTTGGCAAGAGGGTTCGACAGGAATTTCTTTTTGAAGCATGACGAATGTGTCGATTCCTGCTACGTCACGGAGACATCGTCACGGGATGCACCCGCTTTTAAGATGCCGTGCAGAATGTTACTGTGCTCTGCATTATCATCGCTGGCAGGATATGCACCCATGAGGACCAAGTCTTTGATTAACCTGGTGCTGTAAGGTAAAAAACGCTTTAGACGAACCAATTGGAGAAGCTTGTGGGGCCTCTCATTTCGTGGGACAGCGCCATAGCATGGGGCAACACCGCTCTCTAATCATAAGCAAAGCTGACCATTATCCTAGACCTTGGCAGGCAGAGCAAAGCGGACCAACTTCGGCAACCTCATCTGTCCTAATTTACGGGGTACTTTTAACTGAACAGCTCATCGCTTCCTCTTGACATTTCCCACGGGTTCTCCCCAACAGCCAGCGATTCATCATCTAGAATTTCGGCGTCATCTTCCAACACGGACTGCTCGGACAACGTGCTTGCAGCGGCTTCTTTGACTACTTTGGCGCCAAGGAAGGACTCTCCACGTTGGAGGAATCGAACGCGGAAGCTATCCCTTACGCCCTTGTCAGTCAGACCCACAATCGCTCCCTTCAGACCCCCCCAAAAGTTGTCCGCGCTTCTTCCAAGTCGCTCTCACTACTGAACACGCACACGAACACACCGAACCCAATGTATCTCGACGTCAAACAAGAAAAGGGACATCTACCTCAGCTCATAGGCCCTGTCCCACCTCCGCAGAAAAGACCGCACAAATCTGTACGTCTCATTCATGGATCCCTGCCGTTCTATCTCGAAGAACACAAGCAGGTCCTGCACCAGCGTCAGAGACCGCCCCCTCACAAACCATCACTTTTTGATAGGTCGAAATAACATCGTCCGCGGTGATGCCGCTGTATTTGACCTCCATTGCGGAAGACAGGAGAGAGGATGGCACGCAGGTCTCAGCCGTCTTCTTGATCTACGTCGTTACCTCGGCCCCCCCCCTCTGTCACTGTAAGCGCCCTCGTTTGCTCGTCGCCGGCGCGCAAATCGAGCTGGAAGTGATAGTAAGGCACGAGCCCCGCCAAAATGCGCCTCTGGTCCGACGAGAGCGCGACGAACGTTTCCGACGACTTGTCCGCCGCAGCGACGAGCTCGCGCAGCTTCGCTTCGGCAGCGGAAACGAACTTGCGATTTTCCCACCCCAAAAGCACCAACGGAAACGGGTATGCCGCGCCGCACAACGTCTGAGACCTCACGAAGGAGCTTTCGTCATGAGCCAACGTCAGCGTCATCTCACCTCGGCAGCGCCTCATTGATATTCAGCGCAGCCGCAAACTTGGCGTTACGCTCGCTGCGTAGTCGCTTGTCCTCGCAGTGGTCGTCGCATGCGACGCTAACGGCAGCCACACCCCCGCAGCGGTCCCGCGTCTCCTTGCGGAGGCCGCATGGGCATTTCGAAACGACCTTTTCGACGCATTGGCTCGCATCGCAGGGGCTGGCGCCGTGGCAGAGGGCGGGGCAAGCGTGGCCGCAGGACATGACGAGCCCGCACTTGGCAGCACACACCCCAGCCGGCGCGCATGACCCAGCGTGGCAGCTCTTGGCGCACTTGTGTCTGCCGCAAGGGAGATCCTGTCCGCAAGTGGCGCCACACGACGCGCTACGAAAGCACTTTCAAATCAGCGCAGAAAGCGGCGCACGAACGGGGGTGGGTAACGTCGAGCGTCCGCACATGCAGGCCTTCCTTTCGACAACTGCGCAGGGTGCGCAAGACTGGCCGTCCGAATGGCAAGCGTGCGCGACGGCATGACCGCACGAGCGCGCACGATGACAGGGCCGGTCGCAGGCTGGCGGTTTGGTACCGCATCGGACGGGAGGATAGACAATGCTGCCGCCGCAGGGGCAGGCGAGCTCGTCCATGGAGTAAATTGGGCAGGGGTCGCAAGGGCCTGCATGACAGGGGGCCTGAAGATGTGAGCAGGCCAACGAGGGTGGCGCACGGAGCACTTGTGCAGCCCGCACTTGAGAGGCCGGCCGCATGTGTGTGGGCAGGGGTGAGCGTCCTTGACATTGAAGACGGGGCAGCAGACGGCATTGCATCGATGCCTGCCACACCTCCGCTTGGTGTTGCACTCCTGCTGGTCAACGATGGAGCGAAAGGAAGACCTTCCCGCATTTCGGCGGGCCGGAGAAATCTTTGCAATCGATGACAAACTCCTCCGCCCCGCATCGGCAGCGAAGGGCCTGCTGCAGGGGGCAGATGGGGCAGGGGCCGTCGTGGCACGTCTGAGCGGTGAGTCCAAACATTGTGCGGCGAACCGCGGCGCAGGAATGGCTGCAAGCGAGGTCTTTGCCGCAGGGCTGCCCGCAAGATGGCAGAGCGTCGAGACAAGTCGTGCGGGGGGGGGCGTTTGGAAGAGTCGACGACAGGACATGGCCTCCCGCGCACTTGAGGCTAACGAACGGGAGCCTCCTGCAAGCTTCAGGAGGATCGCGGATGGTGTGCATGACTTGCAGGGGGGGCATATCCCTTCATGACACGTCATAAAGCAGTTATGGTGGCCGCACGCCAAGAGTCTGTCAAGATTAAGGAGCACTGGGCATCAAACTTGTCGCAAGGTCGCTCGCAACGGAAGGCAAGCAGGCCCTCACGGCCACAAGGCAGCGACGCGCAAGGCTTCTCCTCCGCAGCGCCATGAGAGAAGCAAGTCGCTGCCACGAGCTCCTTGCACGGCGGGCAGTCCCCCTTGTGACACCGCCTTGCGCAAACATGTCGCGTACACGCCAAGCCTTTGTTGCAGACGGCGCCACAACCAGCCTCCCGCACGACGTCCGAGCATCGAAGGTTGTAACTCTTCCTGCCGCAGCCGCAGCTTTCAACTCGAGTTGTCAGCGCGCACGGGGGGCATGGGCCGGGGTGACAAGAGAGGGTGCATGGGTGGGTGCACTGTGAGCCTTCGCGAATGCGGCCGCACGTCTAGAGCGAGTGAGGGTGCAGCAAGTGGGCGCGACCTGGCCGCAGCTGTGAGGCGCCATTGCGGATGGGTCCGGATTCTTTGTTCGGCCACAGAAGCAGAAGTACGCCATGGGACCTTCGGAGACTGTGCGGCATGTAGGGCAAGAGAACTTGGCATCGCTGGCTTGGGTCGCCCATTTCCTCGAGCACTGGGGGGGGGGTCAGCGTTGAACAAATGATCGCACTTGGAGGTGCATGATGGAGAAGCAGCCTCTGCAACTGAACACGCTTTGGCTAACGTGGACAACCTCATAGCAAATGGGACACTCGTACTTCTTCGTCCGCAGCAAAGTGCTTAAATGCACGTGCGCTTCAACATCTCGGCGAGGCTTTGACGACGAAGGCCTGCTTCTCGATTTGGTATCGAGGTTCCTTCGGACTGAACTGGCCGAGCTTGAGCTTGAGATCTCTGACGCTGCACTTGGGGCTGGAGAGGAGGGCCGAGGAGCTTCTTTTTGCTTTTGTCGTTGGCCTTTTTGGGAGTCATTGCCTCTCGACTTCTGAGAATGGCCCCGAGGAGTTGCTGCTGGTGCAGCCATTTGTGGAGACTCTCCAGGGCTTGGCACAGTGGGGGCTTCGTCGGGCCTCGTCGCAGCAGCTGAAGGCCTTGCCACCCTTTTCTCGGAGGGAGCGACATTTGTACCCCTTCGAAGTAGGACGACGGGTTGCGAACCCTCTAAAGCAGACGATTGCGATGCTCTACTTTCACGGGGCCCGCTCCGTGGCCCTCGGCGATTGGTCGAGTTTGTAGCTGGAACGCTCGGAACAAACGCGATTGCATCAAGGTTGAAAGAAGTGCGAGGAGAGGCAGTTGCATGGGAACCATCTGCAGCGCTCACAACTCCATCACGACGAGGACTAAAAGCCTTGCTCGCGTCGAGTGCGTTGTCCATTCTGGATGAACGATCGTGTCTTAACTTCTTCGTATTTATTATTTATCTAATCGAACACGTCCGTGCTTGCAGACCGATCCGGTGATGTCCTTGTCACAGCTTTGGAAGCTTCGCGCGGGCCAGAAATGCTTGGTAAACCTCATTACCAATGACGCTTTTTGCCTGCTCGCTGTGCTGTAAGTGCCATTGCGCTGCACGGCAACCTCGAGAGCAACACGAAGATCCCTTTCATTTTGGCACAGAGGTCACCTTCGGCTGTGTAAATTTCACTGTCAACATAGACCTTCTGGGCCTACGGAGCTCAGAACAACCGAATGGACCCCCCTACTTCTGTCTTCATCACTCTCGCCCTTGCAACGTATCTGACGTCGATGCGAGAGGGCTGTGCGAAGCTTACCTAAGGGCTTAGATAGAACGCATCCCAATGCACACTGTCATAGAAGACGTCACTGCCAGCTTCCTGAATTTTTCATAGATTGCGTAGTAAGATACTTCATCCAATATTGTGCCCTTCAAATATTAAGAATCAGCAGAGGCGAACAATAAACCAAAATTCCGCCGTGTATGACGCCAGGGAATCCAGTATGATGGCTTTTCAAGTCGACAATGAAAACGGAGTCGCCACTGTCCTTGTCTACAAAGAGGGAGCCCTTTTGTCTCAAAAGGAGAGCAAGTAAGAACGTACTTTCAACCCATGATCATTTGAAGGGTTGCATACGAAGCAATTGTGGCCAGGGAGGTGAACGAAAATGTTGTCTGCCAATTCCAAATTCCCCTCCTCCATTTAAAAGCGAGACTTCACAACGGCTGCGGACTCTTTGTCGATTGCTTCGCGCGCTTGCTGATTGGATCAACGAATGGGAAAGTCTCTACCAAGTCTTCCCAGCGGAGATGTTGCCGACAGTGAGATCCTTAATCTTCGCTACAGTGACGACGAGGCGATTGCTGGAGCGTCAGTCCTGAATGCGTCGGACATGGCAAATTTTGCGAGCTCCCTTGCGATCAAATTCATGATTTCAAGGTGTAGCTCGACTCTCTCTCTAATGGAGAGTCTTGTAGCCAACATGTCAAAGAGTTGCAATGCTGGAGGTCCGCGGCAACCCCTTGTGTCTGACGACACGATTTGGAGGACCGAAGCAGAGCTGTGGCTCTCCCTTTGCTGGATTGCTGATGGGTCTCTCCTGAAAGGAGCCCATCGTCTGCGAAGATGCTGGCTCCACTACGCAGACTTTTCGATGCGCCACCCAGACCATCCCTCCACTCAATTCGTCGTCCCCGCTTTCAAGTTTTTCGTCTCATTGTCTTTTCAAGCCACCCATTGCCCTCTCACCTCTTAGAGTGCCACCTAAGTTCGCCTGGGTCGTGCGACTCCTTGGCTTCCAAGCCGACCGAGCGGAAGGTCTCCGCGAGCTTCGGCGTATCTCCTCCCTCTCGCAGCCGCGCGCTCACTTCGCTTCGACCCTTTCTCTTTGGATCCTGATCTTTTACCTCGAAGATGACGACGCCGTTGACAAATTGCACGACGATGTCGCCGACGCTGCGCCGACGCTGCTGAGCCGCTTCCTCTTCGGCTACTCGCTCAGGCGCAAAGGCTGCGTTGAGGAAGCGCAGCGCCATTTTTCGGCTCTGTGGGACGCCTCCACACATTTTTCGCCCTTTCATATGCTCGTCCTGTACGAGAGAGCGTGGTGCGACTTCCTCCTTAGGCGATGGCATCTCGCTGTACCTGCGTTATTCGAATTTCTTCGAAATCATTCCGCCAAGACGTACAGGGCGTACGCAATTTACCAACTTGGCGTCGCATTGGCCGCACTTGGTCGCCAGTCCGAAGCGCTCGATGCTTGGACGACGACGGCCGAGGCGGTGCGGCGGAACTACTCCTGGGACGCATACGCCGCTAGGAAATCGTCTCAATTTTGTTGTCGCGGATTTCGGGAGATCGACCTGCAGCTTGTTGAGGCCTACAACTCGATGCGATGCAAAGACAGCGCCGCTTGCGCAGCCATCGCAACGTCCGCTCTGCTGCTGAGTCACGACGATGCCGACGTTGGCCAAATCTTGGCCCTTCTTCGCAGCGATGGCGCTGACGGCGTTTCCCCAGCGCCACCACTTCAGCAGCGCACATCGTTTCAGGACGTCGGCGGCATCATCTACAGCGTCGGAAGATGTGCCATCAGCGAAGAAATTTCATCCGCCTGTTTTGAGACGCTCTGGCGTCGCCGACGAGAGCTTGGTTGTGAGCTCTTTTACGCGCCGTTTGCGATGATCCGTTGGAGCCGAATGCGACTGCGCGGAGGCCGGCCGTCGGAGGCTCGCGCGATGATGGATGAAGTTGGAGCGGCGATGAGGGGTGTCCCCTTTGACTTTGACAAGGCGTTCCATCGCAAAGCGCAGAGGATGTACGAAATGATAGATCATGCGGATGAACACGCATCTAGATGATATTTAAATCGAATAAGTGGCGTTTATTGTACAGAGCTCAGCTGGTCTCGGATTTTGCCAAGGCCGTCGAGAAGCACGCCGAGCTCCTCTCGGTTCACTTCGAAGGTGACGGAGCGGAGCTGTGGGAGATCAGACGTTGAGCTAGGCGGCTGTCTGATCTGAACTGTCAATTAATGCATTGCGAACCAAAGAACCTTGAGGTCGATGACCGCAGAAGGGACGGCCATCTGCGCCATGGTGCTGGACGCTGCTTTTATGTCCAGCCGCCAATCTGACTCAACAAGCTGTGGGACGGAGACTTGAGACTTAATTAACTCTTCTCGCCACTCTGCGGAATGAAATGCAATGATTGTAGAGATGAGCGTTGCAAGTTGAGGGTGAAAGCCAGGGGGGAAACATGAACGAACGCCATCTTGACTTAAATTATTGTACAAGCAATGTGACACAAGAGATCTCGCTGCGACGACTGTCTGGAAAGATGTCACGATAAAATGCTGAGAAAGAACCTGAAGGATTTCGCTCTCCTCAAGAGAAAGGGCAGTCGCAAGCTTCTTGCAAAGGGCATTCGGTAGCGTGATAAGATTCCTCGTTTGGAAAGAGGCGATAAAAAACTCGTCCACAGCAGCTTTCGACGGGCTACTCAACAGCTTCGCAAGTGGTTCTGTTTGCAACTCCATTGTCCAAACTAGAATTTTGAGTTGATTCATTAAGTTACAGCGGGCTATTTCTTCGGGTCGATCAGCTGCGTTTGGCTCTTGCCATGAAACCGCTTAATGTGCTGCTTTATCGAAAAGATAACCTTCTCTGGGATAACTTCTAGCGCTTCCTGACCAACAGCTTCGATTACGACACCGTCGGGAAGAATCATGAAGTGCCGATGAAGCAGGGTTGACAGTTTAGAAACGTCAAACATGGCAACATGAGAGAGAGTAGCACTATGCGATGGGTCTGAAATGTAAGCCCATGAAAATAAGGTCTCAACCAGATCTCGATGTCACCGCGAAGTCGGTCACGACCGCACGCCTGCAAGCACCATTCTTTCCCCGCCAACGCTCAATCCGCGAGAGAATATCCCGCAGCTCGCGAGGGGACATCTGCGCATCGAGAGGCACATAGAAAGTGTTCTCAGGGCAGAATAGCCGCCGAATCAGGTCAGCAATTCTTCCGCCCATGTACACCGTGTTCATGAAAACATAAAACAAGACGCCATGGCCGAATGCGAGTCCCGCGTAGAGCACAAACGTGATCAACCCTCCTGTCACTTGCGACCTTTCTGTGGCAGCGATCGCATGGGCAACCTTCGCCATGTCAGCCGCAGGGAAGTTCCACAAGCAGAGGTCAATAAGCGCGACCAGAAGGGGGTCCAGCCACGCGGCTATCCCAAAGCAAACGACGAGGCGATTGGCGTGGACAAACGTCGCTTGCAATGCGGTCTGAAACGCAACCAAGATCGCCGCTAGGAAAACAAACATGGCGGTGAGCATGACCGGCCCTGCGGCAGTGACCGCCAGCTGCGAGCCAAGCGACGCGTTTGCATCTGAATACGAGATGAGGACGTGATACGGCCGGATGTCGACGCTGAAGACGGCGAGGTTTAAGAGCCGAAGAGCGAAGAGTTGGGCGAAGAAGTGGAGGAAGATGCGGATCCAAACGCAGAGGAGGAGCATCGCCCATGCGCCCGCGCACTTCTTCGCCCGCCACTGCGTGAAGCCGAGGTCGTTGATGGCCTCCGTCGTGACGATGGCAAGTCGGTTTTGGATTCGCCTGCGTTCGCGAGGGCCCTGTCGTCGTGAGGACGGTTCTAACATTCAGTGGGGCTGACCTTCGGTTGATGGACGGACGTCTTGTACTCCCGCAGCCTCGGGTCGAACTCAACGACCTCCCCCTCCTCGTGCCAAAAGTTCTTCTTCTTCCTCTTCCGGATCCACTTCTGTCGCAGCTTCATCAGCAGCAGCAGCGGCAGGCTCTTCTTGTCCTCTTTCTCGTCGTCATCTTCGTTTTTGTCTCCGTCTTCGTCGACGGCTTTGGCGGGACCCTTCGGCTCAACCCTCAGCGACGGGTCGTCGTCAGGCTCCTCATCACTCCCCTCAGAGTCCGTCGCTTCATCCCCTATCACAGCCGCACCGTCGACAAGCTTGCCGCTAGCGAGGGCCTCCGTCCCGTCGTTTGCAAAGCATTTGTTGAACTCCACGCCGGCCCGTGCTTGCTCGAGAAAGTACGTTCTCCTCACCTATCACATCAATGCTTGACGCGCAAGAGCAACCTGATCCTCCTGCACATCAGCAACCACTCTTGCCAAGCGCTTGACTTTAAAGTACATATTGCAAAGCCATCTCGACGTGTCGTCTGCGATCATTTTCTCAATCGTCGAGTATTTCTTGATGGTCAAGTCTATGGGACCTTTCAGAAGAGGAACACGGAAGTGGCCAGCAATGATGTCCCCTGACGGCTCACAGAGAGGGAAAACAGCCCACCCAACGGGTGTGTCGTGCGGGCTGTGATGGCCGCGGCAAAGAAACAGCTCAAAGACAAAGCACATGGCGATCGAAACATGCTGAGACGGAGGTGCAGAAATGGCCAACACGTCGCGGAACACGAGGTCAAGGTCAGAAGGTCGGTCCTCGTGCAGCGACGGCGACGTCCGCACGGGTTCCACGGAGAGGGGCTTGCCTCCAAAGCGGTCCCAAAGAGTCAAGGCGAAGTAGTACTCCCCTCGCGGGAGGCGGTGGCGAACCACGCGGGCGGTCTCAATCCGGACCTGACGGAGTTAGGCAAGCGACGACGTGAGTTCGACTTGAAGCGGCTGAGCGCTTTTGGAAAACTTGATTGGCCAATGTTGCGACAAGTCGGAGATTTCGTAGCGAGCTTGGTCACTGTGGGGCCGTCCGAAGAGGCGTCTGATTTCAGCGTCTCTTTTGCGGGTGCGAGCTCGCGCCTCGAAGTATTCTGCCAGCGTATTGCGATAGAGCATCATCGCGACTCGAGATGTCATGGACTGGAGAGAATGCAGCCAGCCCAGCTGCAAGAGAACCTCAATCTGAAATATTCGCCTTGCCCGCCGCGAGATCAACTTCTTCTGCATGTCCCCAACGTAGCGGAGACCACGCCGAATCCGGGATTCTTTTCTCTTTTCGAGAGCAAGTTCTTGCCGCTTTGCAGCAACCTTCGTTTGAACCTCTTCGTACGAGATCGAGCCGATCGTTACGGCATTCTGCTCTAGCTCCTCCATCCGATCGCTTTGGTCTCTAACAGCGGATGTCGCAAGAGCGCGCTAGAAGTTTGAAAAGAAGACAGGATGAGCCTTACCATGAGCTGGTGAATTCCATCCTTGTGCTCTGTCCGCGATTGCAAGATCTCATCCATTAACGAAAGCGTTAAAAACTAATCCTAAAGTTTTACTTTATCCCGTTGCACTGCACTGGTTGACGGACTTTCGATAAAGTGGATGTCAACAAATGGGATGCTCACATCAACTCTTATTCTAGCGGCCAGGAGACCAAAGAGGCACAGGGGCAAACGGCAGTACAAAGAGGGGACAAGAGGGTTCGTCTTTGTGCTAGTCAACAGATTCGAAAGTCTGCAGCCGAAATCGTCTGTAGCAGAGGATAGGAAGCGAGGCGAAAGGGCGGGATGAGATAGGGGGTGCAGAGGCTGTAGTGGAAGTAGAAGCTTGGGAAGCGGGTGTGGTGAAATTTCTCGGAGTATGGGGTGGCGATTTCGAAGGCTTGTGGGGGGACATCGGACGAAGAGACGGAGGACTCCGAGGTGGCGGACTATCCTGCGACGGTTCGGGGGTCGGACGGGGTCGATGGCTCTGGAGTTTTCAAATGATTGCTGGGGGTCCTAGCAAAAGAGGCCCTCTCGGGGCTGACAGAGGGGCGAGCATGGGCTGGAAGGGTTGGAGCAACGGGGGCTGCGACGAAGGGAATGGGCGGAGGGGCAGCTGACGGGGGCCCACTGAGAGGGGAGGGTTGGAGCGATCAAGTTGACATCAGGTCATTACACTCACTCACACGTTCATCAAAAGTCAATCACATCAACGCAATTTGATTCACCTCCAGCGGCATCTCAACCCCCTCCGCCCCAATCAAACTCTCCCCCTCCCCGCTTCGCTTCGCTGCAAACCAAGAGTCCGCCGCATCGATTCCAGCCAGCGCCAATCCCAGCCCCCCCGCAGCCCGTGTCCAAATCGTCGGCGCCTGCGCATCAATCGGCCCGTCGAAGTGCCAACGGGGGTGGGGGTCGCCGTCGCAGTGCTCGGCGAACCTGCGCGAGCAAACGATGCTGCCGTCGGGCTGGCGGCTCGCCACCCTCGACGCAACTTCGACGACGCCGCCGATGAAGTAGCAGCGCGGGATGAGGAGCCCCATGACCTAGAGGGGGGGTTAGATATTGACCAAAAATAGACCAACCGCCGCAACGCACGGCGCGGAGTGGATCGCGATTCGAACGGCGAAAGGTCGCTCGTCGCGCAGCCGCAGCTGCTTCGCCACCGCAGCCACGTCCAGCGCGAGCTCAACGAGGCTCGAGGGGTTGTCCGCGCCACTGGCGGAGCTCGTCCGGTCATCTTGATTGATGGCAGCTGAAGCGTACACAAGCCGTCGAACGTCCCCTTCGATTCGAACGAGGCGCCGCCGCGCCGCGCACTCGTCGAAGAGCTCGACGACGCGCGTCATGTGCGCGAACGCCTCCGCAGGGCCGCAAGCACCGACGGCGGTTGCAAACCCATCGACGCTCACGACCGCGACGTGCGCGACAAAGGGCTCGAAGAACTCGTTCTTGTGGAGGAGCCCCCACAGAGGGCGCAGGGGGAGGAGGTGGGTGACAATTTCGACAATGCGGTCGCGCTCGCATTGCGTCCGCAGGCGGCGGATGAAATCGCTTCGATTCTGGCGCTCGACGTCGCGAAGGCAAAACGTCTGCAGCGGGACTAGCGCCAAAATAAGCGCGACCACGCCAATCGCACCCTCGCGCGCAACGGCCGCGCAGGAGAAGGCGAGCGCAAGCGCGAGCGCTGCGGCGGATGTCCACAGCGGGGCGGCTGCGTTGGAGGGCATTGCGATGACGGCGAAGGAGGTGAGGCCCTGCAACAAACTGACGCCTTTTTGCGCGGGGGGCCAAAGGGGGGCTGCGGGGAGGAGGAAGCGAAGGGCCGCATGCGCGACAATTGCAACCAGCGCGGCGTAACCCCACGTGCCTGCGGCGGAGAAAAAGCTGCGGTTCCGTCGCGCAGACACCAACCCAACTGCGCTAACAAACAACGGAACCAGCGAAATGACGGCGGCAACAATTCCTGCGCGCGGCGTCGAGGCCCAATTTTGAAAAAGCGCGGCGTCGGAGACAACGTCGGCGAGGGCAAACGCGGCGAAGGCGGCGAGGGCATGTGCGGCGTTGGGGGCGAGGTCGCGATTGTTGCGGAGGCGGAAGATGCGCTCGATGGTGCGATTGTCGAAGCGAAGGGAGAGGGGGTCCAGTTTGGAGTCCGACGCCTCCGCGAGGAGATCCGTCACGCGCAGCGCCAGATTTCGAAACGAAGGCAGCGGCCGCACGGACCCCCTACGCGCGAAGAACCGGCGCTGCGTCATCGCGGCGGCAACGGCCTTGTCGGAGGCGACCATCAGGTCGCGAAGGGTGGGGGCATCGCCGACGGCGCTCATCGAGATCGCGGCGAGGCCAAGGCGCCGCACGGCGTAAATGTCCGCGACGATGCGGTACGACTTGAGGCGCTTCTTCGCGATGACGCGACCTATGGCTTTCTCCTCCTCCCCCCCCCCGTCATCGGCTCTTTCGAGCGGCGGGTTGGCGGCGGCGCCCAGGGCGGCGTCGCCATCGCTGAGGGGGCTTGCTTCGCCGCTGCTTGCGAGTTGAATCGACGCGTGGGGGGACGACGAGGACAGCCCGCCCGACTGCATCATCTCGTCGCAAATGCGGAGGAGCTCCGGCGCGAGCCGCACCCCCTCGGAGCTCCCGTCGGAGCTGTCAGACGCGCCGACGTTGTCTTGATAGCCCATGGCGTCGGACTCGGCGCGCAGGCCGCCGAAGAGGAAGCGCATGGAGTCCGGGTCAATGACGTGATGCGACTCGATGAGGGAGCGGTCGACGCGGGATTTAAAAGGTAAGAGCTCGCTGGAGTTAAGGCTGAGGCAGGTGGAGAATCCGCGCTCATCGACGGCGCTGAAGGAGGCAAAAGGCGCAAGTGCGCGTACCGCGCGCGCGGTGAAACGCATGTCCGCAACAGCGGCGCGATTGGGGCATGAGGCGATGCTGAGAGCGTCGTCCACTACGCGAAGGGTCAGACGTGGGGTCATCAAAGCAAATGATGGGACTTACTCGGGGCCCCGCAGACGTGAAATTCCGGCAGCTTGCTGCCGATGATCTTAACAAATGAGTAAAAGCGAGTTAAAGAAAGACACACCCCCGCCGAGACGTCGCCGATGTCAACGCCGACGCTGAGGCCAAGAGGGATACCCCCCTTTTTGTTGCGGATGGAGCGAAACAGCCGCATCGCATCGACGGCAAACAAAAGGCCGTAAGCGGAGCTCTGATCGCGAAGAGGCACCGCAAACAAGCCGCACGCAACGGCGTAGCTCTGCGCGCGTCAGGGGACATCAAAAGCGCGGATGTGTTACATCGCCGCGGCTCTTAATGCGGGTCAGCCCGGCGTTGGGGTACTTCTCGTCGAGAAGGACATCAAAGCAGGCGTAGGTGTCGATGAGGGCCTTCGCAACCTCAACGCCAGGCGCCTCAAAGTTGCCATGTACTTCTGCAGCAGTCAGGGCGCTAACAAGAGGGGGGGGGGCTGACGCATGACGATGGCCATGACTGGGTCCGCTCGGAACGCAAACGTTTCCCTCCGAAGGACGACGTCGACGTCGACTTGAGGGGGGAGCAACTGGCGGAGGAGGTGCGAGAGGCGGACGAACTCTTGGCGCTGCAGCATGTCGACGATAAAAAGGTCCCGCAGCGTCTTTTCGCGCTGGCGGACGATGAGACAACAGATGGCACAGAGGGGGAGGAAGAGGACAAAAAACGCCCAGAAGGTGAGCGGGAGCTGCGGGCGGTTGGTTGCGGCGAATGCGGCGACCCAAGTGACGTCGAGGAGGATGATGGGGAGGGACTGGGTGAAGCGAAGGCGAAGGCCGAGGGGGAAGATGAGGCCGTTGATGAGCGTTTGGAGGCCCACGCGATAGTCAACGAGGCCGGAGGATGCGTCTGGGCCCAGCCAGGAGAGGAGGGAGGTCACTTGCATGGCGAGGGCAAGGCCGGGGAATGCCCAAGGGGGTTCTTTGGGAACTAAACTGCCCCCTCGATATGTGAGGATGACGAATATGATCGCACTGATAAGGAGCTGAACGATGGCTGCAACGATTTGCAAGATAAGGTCGCGCCGAATGAGCCTGATTGCGATGATGAGGCCAAGCATGACAAGAGCGAGGATGAAAACGATACGGCGCCTGAAGAGATGATGCTGGATGCTTTCATATTGGATAAATGCTCTCTCAAGCTCGCTGGAAGCAAAAGCTTGTGAGAATCCGTTGAGGACAAAGGCCCGATCTCCAACAAATGGAATTTCGGCAGCGAGCGAGTGCAGCGCGTGATCTTCCAATTTCTCGTCGTGAGTTAGAGGGATGTACTTCCAGATACGAGACTTCATCCTTCATAGAACAAAGGCGGAATGTGCAACCGATGAATAGTCCTCTTGAGCGGTTGACACACCTCAGTTTGATTGATCCTGAGATAAAGACTAGAAATTTGAGCAATCATGATGTCCACTCTCTCATTTCTGCTGTTGCTCACTCCTGCTTCTTCTGAAGTCAAGCCATTGTACGAAACCATCGTTTCGTACAATATGCATCACGATGTTTATGCCACTGCTTCTGCGCAGAATTTTCGCCTCGAGACGCTAGAGGAAAGAGGGCGCGGACTTGTTGCGCTGAAGGGTTTCAGAGTTTGAATTTTCTTATTGCGCACATGAATTCTACAGAAAGGAGAGGAGCTTCTCTCTGTCTCGGAATCGTCTTTGTTCACATGCAGAGCTGCTTTGGGTTGGACACAGGCGTCCAAGTGGACAACCAACGAGTGCCTGGCAGTTGGGGTCCTTTTTCACCGCTTAAACACGTCATCCAAATGGTACAACTGGATATGTATGACAAGCGGCGTCAAGTTTAACAGTAATGAGGTGATTTCCCCGAAATTCCATCCTCAGCCGTGTTTTATTCGAGACCCGAGGTGGAGCTTCTCGTAGGGTCAAACATCATTGGTGCCATTGGCTCTTCGATAGAATCTCAGTTCCATCAGGAGCGAGGAGAAGTACGATTGAGTCTGCCAAACGCTCTTTCTCAAGGATATCCCCCGTTTTGAGTCAAGTGACTTCTCTTTGACAATTCTGAACCTCCAGTACATGGCCGCACCTTCGTTTCAAGACTTTCTGTGCGTGGAGCTGTCATTCTCTTTTGATCCCCCAGCTGGGCGATGATGAATGTCGTGTCGAGGGCGTTTGATGTGGAGTCGCACAGCGTCGGTGAGCGGGTCATGTGTCCCATCATGGACTTGTTCAACCACGACCAATTCGCTGCGGTAGAGACCGCTTGAATATCCAAGTCACAGCACAGGCGTCCCTCCACTTCGACGAGGTCACAAAGCGGCTCGTCCTGAAGACAGACCACAACATCAAAGCGGGATCAGAGGCGACAATAACTTACAGCTTGAAACCAAATTTTGATCTCCTCCTCCAGTATGGGTTTGTCGTGCCTGACAACCCGTTGAAGTTTGTCCAGATGACGGCGCTGCCAAGTTGTGTGTTCCCCTCCGGCGGCCTATCGGACGCCAAGTTGGAGGCTGAAAAGAGTTCTCTCCTCGCTTCTTTCTCTCCGTTGCGTGTGCTGACAATGGCTGGGCCGTCCTCAGCCCTGCTTGGGGCCTTGAGGGTGATGTGCGCCACCCCCGCTGAATTTAGACGGAGAGGGAAGGAGATTCTTCATTCGGAAGCGCGTCTTGAAGAAAATGCTGGGTGCGTGCGGGACTTTGTCAGGGCTTCAGCGGCGACAATGTTGGCGGCATATCGCACGACAATCGAGGACGACAAGGTTATGTTGGGACTTGCCAACCTGCCCCAGAACTTCCGCAACGCGATTCAACTTCGGATGGAGGAGAAGCAGATTCTCCGCAACGCTCTCTCGTGGGCTTCGTCCTGAAGCCTCTCGGCGCGGAGGAGCTCTGGGTGTGATGGGGCGGCCCCGTCACCGCTTGTACTTATTCTCCACACTCTTTTTCATTTGCTCCATTTTCTCACGGGCTCGGCGCATTTTCTCATCGTCGGCTCGGCTCTCTGATCGCTCCGCTTTTGCTGGCGAGATGTCCATCATGAGAAGCTCCTGCGAAGCAACTCTCGCTTGCTGCAACCGTCATCGATTCGTCCATGGACTCAACCTCATGCACATCCGTCGGATTTAACTTCGTGACCAACTGCCGTCCCGTCCACCGGTGCAGATCAGTCGAGGCCCGCTCCTCCGGTTCTTCCTGGTCCACCGACGGCGTGCTGGTGCTTCTTCTGTTGGGAGTTGCGTAGCTGTGGGCGATCAGTGCCTTCATGATCTCAGCACGCTGTTCAGAAACACTTTGTCGGTGTGCTGAAATGTCAGGGACGCTCAGCTGGGGTGACCGTTGCGCTCATCAACCAACGTCTTCGCTTTCGAAGAGAATTCTTGCAATGCTGAAACAAGTTCGTCGCGATTGGCGCTGTTCAGTTACGATGTGGATTCCACAGACAGACCCCTCCACCCGAAACCTGATGGCCGTCGTGCCGCTAACCAGTTCAACCACATCGGACGCTGAAAAATGAAAACGACTTTGTGCTGACGGACCTGACCCTGCCTCTGGCTTCATCTTCTCCACGGGGCTGATAAATTGACAACATATCGGGCCAATCTGCACAACTTTGAGATTGTGGGGGTGCAGGCGCACGTCAGGTTTCGCACAGACCCCAACGATTGCCAAGTCTGCAAACACGAGAAGAACTCCTGCGCTGCTCTGCGGCATCAGCTGCGCCCCAACTAAGCCACCCCCTTGTCATCGAGGACGGCTATGCGCTCGTCAAAGGCGAGTTTCCGACCTGCGCTGTCCGGCAACTGAACGTTAGTCCAGGTTATCCTCGGCCACCTTTGGCTCGACTCTCTCCCTGTAAGACAACGTTTTCGCTCCAGTTTGAGAGTAAAAGACAACATACATCACCCATGATTTCAGCATCTCGCTTTTTTTCGTTCACTGCGGTCGTGATGGCCAGAACCTTTGCAAGCGCTCTCTGCAAGATCAAATCAAGCAGCCTCGCCTATGGGGCACCTCAACATTCGCGCGGTCGGCATGGGCTGCGGGACAATTCTTGGCCAGCTCCTGCGGGGTCACACGCTTTCTGAATTGGCTTGCCTTGAGCAGGAGCGCATACCGGGGGATCCTCTGAACAGGCATGATGAGATAACTTTGGAATGATAGTTGATTGGATCTCGAGTCTCGAAAACACGCCTGTGAGTTAGTTTTGCACGGCGCAGAGCCACCTCGATCAGCTTCGCCACGTCGGGATTGCACTTTGTAGGATCAACATAATTTATGACATCATTGAATATTTCGATATAAGACGAGTACATTTTGAATAAGTCCACCTGCAGAGTGAGAGAAACCTTGAAAGGAGTCGACATAATCTAGAAAGACTCGTCCAATTTGAGCATTGGCCGGACCATTGGCAGCTGCCACTCTGAGCTGTTGAAGAAAGTGATCGTTCAAATTAGATATAGTTTCGACATTCCTGGATAATTGCCTGACGAGCTGGTCGCTAGGACAGCTCTCGAGAAGTGGTTGTACATACACCTTGCGTTGTTAGCGGGCTATCGAACTTTGAACATTCTGAAATATCTGCAGGCTTCGGACATAAGTTGCCTCAGTCTCGAGAAGCTCCTGAGATATCCGTTCAAAAACTGACATGCAATCGATTGGCCCAAAGGGATTTTTGACTTTGTAACAAAGTCGCTTGTACCGAGTTATTTGGCATCTCAGAGTGTCATGTCCCGCCCCACAGTATTGGCTGTACCTGAGAGCATCGCTCGAAGTTCTCACTGGTTAGGCGGATCTATCGTCGGAAAATCGACTCTCGGCAAAAAAATTGCGCGAAGAATTGAAGGTATCTTGTTTCTAGCGGCCCCAATGCTAATTGATGAGAAGCGCAATCAAATGAAAGAAGTCGAAGAGAGGGCAACTTTAATTGTAGCAAAGAGAAAATTCATTGATGAATATCTCTTCGAAATAGTAGACTTCTTGATTGGGACAGAATCGATTCAACAGAGCCATTTCCTCCTATTCGTCTGCTTCTTTAAGAGGGCCTTCTCACATGCCAAGATGCCTTATCTGAAATCTAGGAGTATGAAGGACTTGTACAAAGAGCGCTCTTACCGAAACATCTGTGGCAATTGTTGCTGCAAGAATCCTCCCCGCAGCGATGTGGCACATCATGTCCGTTCGCTCACCCCCCAGCTCATTGGCAAGCAGTACCGCTTGTCTCTGGCAGAACGCCGTACTTACGACATCAAAAAGCTCAAGTATTTCTGTTCCGAGGACTGCCTGATGCAGGTGTCATTGTGGTTGCTGGAAATTTCGGATGAATCCTTTTACGTCAGGCCATGGTCGCGTCTCTCTTTTCGTTCTTACGTCCTAGGGTTTCGCAATTGAAAGAATCGTCTGCCAAACAACAAGCAGCTCAGACTATTTCGGCCATTATGGGGGGTATTTCAGAAAGTCTCGACGACTTAGCACCAATCGCTTCTGCGTCGCCGTTAGTCGTGAAAGAGAGCCAAGCCCAATCGACGCCTTCGCGTCCTGCTTGCGAGTATCAAGGGACGTCACTAGCTACGATTGAATCCAAAATTGAGCCAAGCGGAAAGATGTCCGGACCTGCGGCCTCTCGGCGACCCTCAGTTTCGGTTAGGCCGGCATTGTTGCTTTCGATGCCTCCTGGGGTGAGGGTGAAACTACTGGCAGATTGGGTCATTCGAGGGGTTGCGTTATTTGAAGGATGTCATCATGAGGATAAACCTTGTGATGTTGTCATGAAGTAACTGTCGAGTTGTGGACTTAATGTCAAAGGTCGCTCGAAATGGTTCGGTCGTGCGTCCCAACCACTCACAATGTAAACATATTTTGCCGACATCTAATTCTGTAAGGCGGCAGTCGAGTTGATAGAAAACACTTGCTATGATGTCCCCTTTCAAAAATTTGAAGAATGCCTGGCATCGGCAATCCTCCTGGCATGTGTTGCAATTACATCCGACTCAAGTGACGACCTCGCGCAGCTGCTTGTATCCCGTACAGGCTGGAGTCTCAGCAATGTCGAAGCTCACGCAGCGGATCTGCAGAGACTGTTCCGTGAATGCAGATAACGCCATGTAACGCAAAAGGTGTCAACTCTAACAAAGTGTAAATTGTCTTTTATTTTCCGAATCACCCGTTATGGGGTGCGCCTCTTCCTCAGGTGGCGGTCATCCTCCACCTGGTGGCCCATCCCAATCCCTGAAACAACAGCCCTCCACTCACTCGACGAATCCAAACTCAGCTCGGGGGCGTCGGTTGTCGTTTGACAAGACATCTACGAGCAACGCCCTTGTCACGATCGACACCGAAAAATCTGGCGCGTCGGATAGAGAGCCTCGAGTCAGCCTGGATGCGTCCTCGCTAGATTTGATAATGGCTCGAGTTGCAGCTTCGTTTGGCGGAAGCATTTCCGAATTCTACGTGACAGGCCTTCCGTCGGCGAAATCATCATTGTGCTCATTGAATAAGATTCTACCAGCGGCAATTGTTCCAACTGATGAACCCGAATCGATATGTGTCATATTCGAAGAATCCTGCCGTTCTGACTTATGCAAAACGCTTGATCAGCTTGTCGAAACTCTGGCCACGAATTGGAGAGCTGCCCGCCTGTTCCTCTTTTCTCCCCTCGACGAGATCGACTCTGTGTCATCTGTGGCAAAGCGCTCTATTGCTGTCATTGGCTTCGCTGTCTCTTGCAGCCAACCACTCATCGACCGACTCGCCGCCGCTAAATCCGTTTGCCCGCACGTCATCGTCGTCTGCTCACGCGCGCATGAAGACGATTTTGCGCCTCATGCGCACCGCCTCATCATTGAGGACCCTCCTGCCCTCGCCACAGCCCTCTCCGATTTGAAAGATGTCGGCTCTGCCGCTTCGTTCACGTCCTCCCTCCATGCCGGCTTCTCCCACAGCCTCGCCAACTCCCGCCACAGTTCAGAAGCGCACCCTTTGTTTGCACCCCTCCTCGACTACTGCCTCCACGCAAACAACGGGCGATCCAACGGGAACACCCCCCTCATCGTCGCGTCCGAGGGAGGACTTGGCCGCTCGTCCCTCGTCGCCTCCACTGCAGCTGCGTGCAGGGCCGCGGGTGCCGCCGTGTTCGAACATTTCTGCGCCTTGTCCTTTTCCTCTCGTGGCTCCATGGCAGTCCTCCACCGCCTTGTTAAGTTCCTCAACTCCATTTTGGGTAGGACAGTCCCCCCCCACTCTTCGATAGCGTCCTTTCAGGCTCTCCACCGAAAGTTCCTCAACCTCATTTTTGCCACAGCAGCCCTCCCGCAGCGGGTCGTCATTTTCTTGGACTCTGCAGAGCTGATTGACGCCTCGTACAACGGCCACTCCCTCCGTTGGCTCCCGCAGACAACCCCAGGCAATGTCTCCGTCGTCATCACATCGTCCTCCCACACCGTTCCGCGTGAGGACTTCAGGCGGCTTGACCTCGTCGCAACACCACCGGCCGCTCTTCTCGCGGCTTTCGCCGCGTCGCGGCCGCAATTGCAGCCTTTTCTGAGCCGTCTGCAGTCCCTTCCTTCTGCGCTCAACCCCTTGTTTCTCGCCATGTTTGCAAACCTCTGCGACGTGAGCACCGATCTGGCCGATAAGGTGTTGGTCAGCCAAGTGACGACTCTTGACGTCACCTGCGCCATCCTTGACGCGTCAGCCAAGAGGTTGTTTTCTCTTAAAGCCTCATCTCACATACCAGCCTTGCAGACATCTCAAAGAGCATTTTTGCTGACGTCGTTTCTCGAGTTTGGGCCTCCTACACGGGCCTCTCGCTTGCAGAGATCGGCGACATGCTCTCCCTCACCCCAGCGGCCCTTCGCCGCGTCGCCGCTGCTCTTCGCCCCCTCCTTAACCCCTCTGCGCCTTTGCTCAGCTTTACACATTCTTTTATTCGTCACGCAGTGCGCGCTACGTACCTTTCCACACCCGAGAGCCGAAGGGATGTGTTCAGCAGTGTCGCAGACTACTTCGCCGCCAAGGGCACAACCCAGCGCTCGCTCATGGAGCTCCCTTCGGCTCTGCTTGCAGCAGGGCGCCACGCAGAACTCATTTCCTTGATTTCTAACATTGACGTGTTTGAGCGCATGGCTCGCTCGTACCCTCATGAGCTATTTCGTTTGTGGCGGTCGGCAAACGGCGCGGACCCTGCGGTGTCGTACGCCGACTCGCTTTCACCTCTTTTGGATGCAGAGGCGAATGGGCACGGCGACGTTGTCCGCCTGCTTGCGGAGTTCATGACCCAAATGGGGCAGCATGACTCGTCGATGTACCTTCAGGACATCCTCACGCAGATGAGCGTTTCCCTCAGCGACTCTGCGGCGCTGCTCGACGCTGCTCGGCTATGCTCAGAGGCTCTGTTTGTTCCAAAAGCAGAAAACGAAGGGCTGAAAGGATGCTCACGAATTCTTCGCCTCGTAGCAGACGCCGGCGAAAAGGACCTCTTCGCTACTCTGACGGCTTTGCTTGCTGCAGCGCGCACGCTCGTCGAAGCGGAAGGCCGCATCGTCGAAGGAGAGGCGCTTCTCATCTGGGCCGTCCATGTGGCCGCCAACGCAAACGCAGACGCCGTCACGTCCGACGTCTTGTCCGTCGCGGCCAGCGTGTGCAAGTTTTTGGGCGTTTGGAACATGTCCTCCAAGACGCAGGCGCAGTCCCTCCGCTGTCTTGAGCTCTCCCACGCGTTGTTTGAACGCGCATGCGGCGTTGATGGTCCTCAAGTGGCCAACGTTCTCCGGCTCGTCGGCATCGCCAGGAAAGGCACCAAAGAGGGGGAGGCTGCGATGTCGTTTGCACGCCTCTGCATCTCCACTTGTGCGGGCGACGTGTCGGAGACGACGGCGCAGTACTCGCTCGACCTGGCGGATTTGCATCGTGCCGTTGGCGCAACTACTCCCGCGGAGGCGTTGGAAGTCCCCTATTTGCTAACAGAACCAACTCGTTTCGTTATTCAAGTCGGCAACGAGTATCGCAAAGAGCCCGGAACGGGCGCTGAAAGCCATGTTTGGAAAGTCTTCGTTCGGAGCGATCATGATGCGCAGCTGCATCGCATTGTCCGTTGCGTAATGACATCAACTTTTGTTGGCTGAACTTGAAGGTGAGCGTCTTTTTGCCGAAGCAATTTGGAGATTGCGAGCTGACGTTACCGGAGGCTCCTTTTCAAATATCAAGACGTGGCTGGGCAGTCCTTGATGCGATGGTGACAATCCATCTTCGCGAGATGTTCAATGACACGTCGATCGTGGTCGAGCACGAGCTCTTTCTTTACGGCTCGGGCGCATATCGGACCTTCATCGTGACTGCGAGTGGAAGGTCAGTGAGGGTTGAGCCGCTTGCTGGCGGCACTCTCTCCTATGATGTAGTTGCATCTGCTCCTGTTGAATCGAGCGTGGATTAGATGTCTACACAGAATTGTACAAACGACTGTGCAAATAACAGATATTGCGTCGAGTATTTTTGGGATGGATGTTGGTCGAACGAAACATGAGTTGCGAATTTCCATGCAGTTGAATCCACCACGAGTGCGCCTCGCATCTCTTTTTTGCCTTTGCATCGGCATCGTTGTAGACGCTCGATTGTTGTGACACTGCAGACACCACTTGTTTCAACCAATTGGGTCCTTCTTGTTGCGCTTGCAGCTGTTCTCGTTGGTTGGAGATATGCATCTGAAGTCACGAAAGGTGCATTACCGGAGATGGCCTCAATGCAACAGAGCAGTTGACGATTCTGAGAGGCCTTTGCGTTATGTTTGAGAGGCAGCGACGCATGATGAGGTATAATCCACCTTGCTCCGTGACGCTCTCAATAGCCCAATCAGAAAGACGATTCCGATTGAAGACTGCCTTGAGTTTCTCATAGTTGAGAGGATTGCTTGGTCTTGCGTTGAGGAATACCTTGTGTTGCGGATGAACACGTCAGAAAAGTTACTAGTTCTGTTCGAAGTCGGCATGAACATTTTCTTACTAACTACATAGGCATCGCGACCGTCTTCAAGGTCTATCCTCGAAAATTGGCAATTGTTGGACCTAACACAATGGCGGAAACCCTAGTCTACGTCGCTTCCCATACGTTGGCGATACCTAGAGCCGTCGATAGCACCCCCAGCGTCCCAGTCACGCCTGTCGACATTGGGGCCAATGTCGAAGTTCCATCAAATGCAATGACGAAGTCGAACACGCTCAAGAAGAACTCCCTCATCGCCGTTGTGTGCTTCTTCACTGCATCCGCATGGTCTTTCTTTGCCGTCTTTGCATCGTCCGAATCGGACATTGTTAGTCGGCTTTTCAGGATTCTCCTTTGAGCCGCATATGCCGAAACAGCGAAGAGCGCTGCAATGGCGGCAAGCATGGCCCTGATTGCCCATGCAAAGCACCTTCACGGTAAGACGAACGCAAACCTCAAATACCGAATTCTTTTCACTCGAAGGATATTCATCCCCGTAAACCCCAGTTTGGTGAACAGCTCCATGTTGTCGAGAGCGAAATAGAAAATACCAGCGACACTTCGAAGGCGGATCACGATATTCACAAGGCTGTTCGCTTTGGTGGAGTAAAACGTCGAGATCTCTCGAATCGTTCGGAGAAATCGGAAAAATTTTCTAGAGTCCGCTGCAGTGCCCTCAAGTTTCACTAAGGACGCCTTGAAGGGAGACTCTGGCGCCAACCAAACCAAAAATCTCGAGCCATACCTTATCAACATGAGTATTTATATGAAAGGCGGCAACTGGAGGAGGCGAATGATCTTGTCTTGGCCGTCAGTTTTGGAAACAAACGCTGCTGGCTTCGAAACTTGCATTTTTGAGTTTAACAAATAGAAATTTGGGTAGGGGTAACGATGTTGTTTCATTGTCCCAACTCCACCCGTCCCAACCTTGGACCTGCTGATACAGAAGATCTGGGGTTCGGAATAGCTGGAGCTGTTCTCTATTTTGCATGCTTAATAACAATCATCGTGCAGTTTATTCGGCTTCGAAAGCAGGATCCGCATTGGAACAGTGCCTGTACATTCTTCGCAAGCATCTTTTGGCTCTGCGTTCTCCGAATCGTGTGTATTGGCTTTGCTACCGTATATCAAGTTAGAATTGATCGTGCCATCTCATTTCGTAGGAACACACAGCTGACGGCACTTTCGAAGACTTTACATTGGCTCTAAATCTGATATCTCAAGTACTTTCTCAAAGTCCTCCTTCTGACATGTAAGGTCTGCAATGCACTCTCCTTTATCGCATTCTCGTTCGCCCCATCGTTTTGGTTGAAAGCCGTTTGGGCAATTCGGGGTCTCCAACTTGAGACAATCGAGCTGAAGAAGAGGAAGCTTCATCTTCTCACTGTCTTACTGGCCATTGTCCTCTCCATCGGACCCATTGTGACAGTTGTTTGGGTTGCCTTCACGTCGTTCCGTCAAGAAGAGTATCTCACAGCAGGTCTCTTCTTCCTCGTCGACGCGTTCTGGTCTCTTGCCTTCATGTTTCTTACAATTGCGTCTGGGGTCCATATTTTTCATGCTGTGAAGCAACGTTATGGCGAAACGTCGCGGGTCATGTACGGCCGACTTCGGCAAGTCCGGGTTGTCGCCATTGCTTGTATCTTTAGCTTCCTCATTAGGCTGGGTGCATCTGTTGCATTCATTGTGTTCTATTTGAAATGCGTGGGTGAAACCTTCTTCGTCGATCACTTCGCTGCGCTGTACGTGTCGTTCATTGTCGTCGTAGAGCTCTTCCCAATCGTCGTTACGAATTACATGCTGCGCAACAGCTTGCACAGCCTTGGATTCGCTCGCGCTCGATACCCAAGCTATGGGGGGGAGAGTGACCAAGACCCCAACCGAGCGTCGGGCAAAATGGAAGAACCGCTTCGTTAATTAATACTGCTTTCTTGTACAATGTAAAATACAAAATCATTTATCTACATCTAGCATACCATGCTAGCAGAGCCTGCAGCTTCCGACAAACGAGCAGATAACTCTGACTTCGCATTGGAAGCTTCTTCATTGAACAATTTCAAAATCCCATCTCTTTTCGAGATGATTCTGCTTACTTCTTCCTCACATTTAAGGTTCAGATATTCCTCAACCTGATGCTTGAGAAAATGTTCATTGGGGGTGGCTGCAACCGTCATCTCGCCAAAAGACGACATCGAACAAATTCAAATAAACTTAACAGATTGTTAAGTATGCAAAGGGCTTCTGTTCTTTTTGTCAAGCACAGCAGTTGCTGGCCGCACTACTTGAAGGCCAATGCCCCCAGTAACTTCACTTCGCTGCGCCATAGAAGAAAGAACCCGAGAAGCACTTTTTGCAAGCGACTGCTTCAGCGAGGCGGCCGTTTCTGGCCGTTTCTTGATGTCCTCGGCAGCAGGCCCTGTGCCCATCCTGCTTGTGAATTTCATACGGACACCACCGAGAGGATCATTGTCATGATGAAGACCCTTGGTGCTAAAAAGCAGTCCCGCATGCTCCTTGACAATGGGGTCCACATATGTTGCCCGCACGAAGCGATCTTCCTGGGACCTCCGAACAGTGGGCTCTCTCTCAACTGGAGTACCTACCCTCGCTGGGCGGACTGAAGGCAAATGTTCGTCATTCGATTCAGCAGCGTTGAACGTCCACCCCGACCTCGCACTGTATTGGGGTTTCCCGACAAGCTCCAGCACCTCATCCCCACGGAAAATCTTTTCCTCCCCACTCATTCGCATGCCTTCTTCGCGTCCAGCGCTCCTAGACCGTTGTTGAGGTCCTGCTTTCTGTGACAGGACGAGAGGAGCAGAAAGAAATAGCGGCGCAGCGCCAACAGGCGTAAACACCTCCGCAGGCACCGCCGACACTGACTTTGTTGTGACTTGTTCTTCTCGTGATCCGAACAGATACGTTGGCCCCGATGTGTCACGCAGTGGAGACACCCTTTTGACTTCAACTTTGAGTTCGGGAGCGAATCGAACATGGTGGCCAGCCTCATCGACTCTTGGCGGAGTCAGCCGGGATGCTTTCATCCCTGTCGATGGGTTCGGAGCCGTTGATGTCTTCCCGCTACTTGGCGGAGACAACTCGATTCGAGGCTGCGGGGAGGTTCGCGCCTGATTTCCGACTGATTTGCCTTGATACACACCAGCACCCTTAAGCGGTGAAATAGATGGCTTGGACGGAGGCGACACTCGATTCATTGCAATAGCTGAAATTTGAAGCTGCGGCACTGCCAGTTGTTTCGTTGGCGCTGGAATGGGTGACACCCTACCCTCCTTCTTCGTCTCCTTCATTGACCCGGGCTCTGCAGCGCCGTTTTGCGGGATTGGCCACGTCGGCCGGTACAGGAACGGCGGCGGACTGTCGTCGGGGCCTGGTGAGAGGACGTCAGGTGCCAGCGAGATGACTGGGTCGTTGAAGCCTTGCTGCCGCGCAACGGGAATTGGCAACGGGGAGGGTGACCTCTTTTGAACAGAGCCCCCCTCATCTTTGCGTAGCAGCTCCTCAAACTCAGCCTCCTCCTCGTCGTCAATCCACACGTCGTCCGGGTCCTCTTCCTCTGCCTTCTCATCGGCGTGTTGAGCCGCCGATGGAGGGGATTCCATCAGCTCGCTCTCCGTCGGCGAGCTGATGATGCCCTTGGCCACGAGGTCGTCAAGCGAAGGCCGCCGCTTCAACGCACCGCTTATGCTATCAGCAAGCCGCTTTCGCGTCAAGCTCTGGCTGATCGACGCAATCTTGGGGCTTAGATGCCCGCCACTCGCCGGAATGATATTTCTGTCAGACAGCTCCGACACGGAAGGGCGCTCCAATCTCAGCGCGTCCTGGAGCCTCCTTCGCGCGAGTGAGATCCGCGGTGCCTCCTCTCGAGGGAGCTCCACCGACTTGGCTGATGGAGCAGCAGCGGGGGGGGACGCCGTGTCTTTTTCGTCGGCGCTGGCACTCACATTCTTCGCGCCTCCTGCGACGCGAATGAACTTCAGACCAGCGGAGATGCGATGCGTGACGGAGTTCAAACGCGTTCGTTCCTTTCGAACCCTTTCTCGCTCTTGGGACAGCGACATGCCCGGCATGAGGGGCACGAGCTGATGGCGTGGGAGAAGAGTGGAGCAAACAAAATGAAGAAAATGAGACCGTCTGAGTTTAAGTCCGCTTGCCCCAATGACAGCGTCTTCATTCCGCAGCGCTTGGGCGTCGACGGCGCTGTCCCGTAGCGGGTCAGCCGCTCGATCTTCGTCTGCAGGAGAGGCCTCCTCTGGCGGCGGTGTGGACGATCTCGAAGGTGCTGAGACCGCCGTATCCTTCAGGGGGGATGCAGCCACAGGGCGATTTCGGATTGCAGCTTTCAGCTTCGAGCAAACAAGAGGGGGGGGTCTGCTCCCTTCTTTGTCAAATAGGTGATTCTTGTCGATTAATTCGTTGTACATGTTGCGCTCATCTTCGTCCGCCTGCCAGTCACTGAACAATCGCCGACAGACGTCGCGACACACGGCGTAGCTGATGAAGTGCGGCGAGTCGTCGAGATCAAATTCCGGCACGACGTAGCTGAAGCCGTCCGTGGCCGATGACAACTCAAGAGCAACGTCGAAGCGTTGAAGTGCGTTCAGCACAGGCAACTGCCAGACGTTGCGGACGAAGCGGGAGAACATGTTGACCTCTGCGTTGAGGGTCGAGTACTCCATGATCGTTGAAACAAGCACAACAAGCTTCCGCTTCGCCACCGCCACGATGCAGTCCTGGGAGATGTACTCCTTCAGGAAGTGCTGAAGCGGAACGCGGCTATTCGTCCGAATCCGCTCATCGAAAACGCATTTGATCTCTTTGAGAAGCCACCGCAGGCTCTGTGGCTTGGGCCGAAGCTTCGGGTCTTCAGCAAACATTTTCCAAACACGCGAAACAAACAGGCTCAATCCCCCCGCGTTGTCCTCAGGATCTTCCAGCACCGTTGCGTCATCCTCTAATTTTCCGCGAACGCGCAGGCTGCCTCCAGCTAACTCCGGACAATGAGTTACGTCTTGAAGCGATTTCAATCGCCTCTGATAGGCTGCGACCCAGACGCCAACGTCGATCCCGGAGTCGGCCGCTTTGCGCCGCAGCTCTGCCATCTCTTCTGCCGAAAGGTTCACCGGCTGTGGGGGCGCGTCAGTGATTCTATCGCCGAGGACGTTGCAGAAGAGGACGTATTCGTCCTGCTTGGTCGACATTGTCCAATGGTCAATCAGCTCAAAAACGCTGTTGTAGAAGGTCACGAAGTTCATGCGGTCGTCGGCGTCACAATCCACAGCCCACTCTTCCTGAAGAATTAATTTCCATTTAGTTGTGATGGTACCTCGGCTAGCACGCGCATGGAGTCCTCGTCAAAGTGCTTGTGCAGGCATTTGAGAACTCGCACGTGCAAGTCACAAAATGAGTCCTTCGAAATGCATCCCACTGCCACGTCTTCCGGCTTAGACGCCTGCAGGAGAGTTGCCCACAGCTTCAGCTTGTTAGCCATATGCAGCAAATTGTTCAGAATAAAAAAAAAGAGTAATGGCACCATAAGCATTGAATTCACGATCGCGGAATTACCAGTTGAACCGCTCGAATGATTGTAGAATCGTCTCTAAGGGCAACTCTTGCCGCAAGTGCATCCTGTGTGTACCACTTCTCATTTCCTTGCAAGTGATAGCTGTGGAGTCACGACGAGTACAGAGAGAGCGACCCAGAATGGCAACAATAAACAAAAAAGCAAGCATTTGAGTCCACAACAACGAAGACTCTGCGCTGCCCACGGAGAACATAGATTCAAGCATGCGCAAGTACTTACGGAACTTCGTCCCAAGTCCGCTTTTCGAATTCGAACAAAGATTTGCCTTTCTTGCTGCCTTGACGCACAGCGGTCATCATTGTGGATGCGTATTAACAGACGTTTACTTCGGTTTGTTATCGCTGTCAACGCACCAACCGAAACGTTTCATTAGCACGGGGGTTTGGATAAACGAGGAGGGCCTACAATACAGCCTCTGCAAACGAGTGAATGACTGACATGCCGTGGTCTTGTGGGAGAGCAGCAGTCCCGTCTCTCACGGAAAGGGTGACTACGATGCCCGCTGCTCTGACAAATCATCCCCAGTTCACGTCAACGAACTTTGCAGCTTTTGCCTCCGCAAGAGAGTCGGTGATGAAATGAACTTCCGATGCGTCGCAGCCAATTCGCTCCAATATCTTACTGTAGCTAACCACCTCAACGGTCAGACGAACGAGCGCACAACCACTTCTATCTTTGAGCCTGGAAAGACTGTATCAAAATGACCCGAAATCAGAGGTAACATGTCACCCTCTTGTGAGAAACCAAACAAGAGCTTCTGCGCCTACACATTCAAAAGACCATCAACACGCAAAGACCTGCACACTGCCAGAGGAGTAAATGAAGATGTCGAGCCCCGAAGATTTCCACTTCTGGAACGCGGGGAGCACATCTGGGTACACGTGACCCTGCTACATCAATTTTGACGCCATTTGCAGACTTTCAAGGCACCACTAACATAGCCCTCTTTCCAAATGATTCCTTGGATCTCTTTAAGGACTGTTACTTTCTTGTTCTCGGCTATTTTTTCCTGCAAATAGTCTACACAACACGAAATCGGATCAGAGACCCGAGGCATGTACGCCTCTTCAGTCATAGCCGCGAAGATTTTTGACAGCCAGTTCTGCCATGTGAGAGCCAGAAAGAGCGCATTAACAGCTCGTAGGTCTTCCACTAAAGATTCCAAAAATGTCCGGATTCTCTGTGCGCTGTACGGAAAAAGGACATCAACAACGAATGAAATCGATGTCGTTGTGCCTTCAATATCCTTAGCAAGTCACAATAATTCACGGGCGCAGACGCAGATCACTGCCCGCATTTAACGAATATTTCCAGATACTTTTGAGCATAGTGTTTCGATAATTTGTCTTTCGCTGCGTGCGGATTCGATGACAGACCTCGCATGGGCGAAACATTTCCGCTAGTGCTTAGACCGCAACAATGGGGAGATACTATCTTGAGCAAACTTTCGCGGTCGACAAATCGTCCCAAGTTAATGTTGGGAAGGATCGGATCCTGTTGGCCTTAGACAGAGCCAGAAGGTCATGACTTGGATGTATAATGTGGAGCCGAATCCTGTGGAGTTTCTGTCGTTTGCATACTCGAATTTGTCAATGCTGCCTGGCACTTGCGAAATGGAATACACGACTTCCTCGACAGATCAGATCCAGCCGAATTTTCGACTATACCGGCGTGAAGAGACACTTGTCGTACTGAATAATGAATTGCTTAAACTGCTCCCATGAATTTTCACAACATTTCTTCTGAAACGATCAGCTTGCAAATTTCGCACAGCGGTACTTTGACCGACGCCAAAAGCAGCACGAACAGGGCAAGCGACGTGAACGTCCCCTTTTTCGAATCGTTGATCCGTTGGCTCCTGGCAAACAACTTGACCAAACGAAAGCAATCGTTCAAGATAGGAAACTGCTCGAACGCAGCTGTAACAAGCTTGACAATCTTTCACATCAATCAAACATGAGTCATTTTGATGCCTCTCTGTTGTGAACTAGGTTCGGAGATTCCGAATCTTCCATGGTTGCCTCAATGTGGAATTCTTGTCCCTCGAACTGGATTGAGAACCTCAAAACAGGATGACGAGCATTTTTTATAACGGCCACTTGGCGTCCAGCGGACCTTCTATTTTTAGAAACGGGTTGCCGTCAGAAACTTTAAGTATGAAACGATCGTCGAAAGCGTGCTTCTGCAAGAGGGCCTGTCGCATGAGCGTCTGTTCTTCTACTTGCCAATACCCAATCTGGCTTTGTAAGAAGAGCTTTTAAATATTCACATTGACGTCAATGTCGCTGCATGTCAACACGCAACCATAAGCCACGGAGCCAAAAACTTCCAACTTCAGGGAAGGATTGATCGCAGTCAATTCCGCCTCTTCCACCATCAGACTACACATGAAATAGCAACACCCAAGAATCGTGCAGCATTCTTTTTCATTTCGATGCCCCCCTTCAAGTTGAATTCGTCGCAGTTTGAAATAAATCCTTTCCAAGTCTCATCGCGAGAATGGAAAGGCTTGCTTGTCAGCCTTGCCATTTTGGTGGGGGGCTCCGAATCAGACCCATACTCCCCGAGATGCTCCATTGGTTCAGTTTGGAGGTTCTTCAAACATGAACAGCAGGTTGAGAGAATCTGCGTTCCTTCTTTCTCGTCCTCTACGACGTTGCATCATTCTCAACAACATTTTCCCTTCAGGTCTTGCGTGTCTGGCATGTCCTGATAGTGAAGGATTCTTGATTCGAATGCGACTCGCCGCAGACGAATCGACCAGAAAATGGATAGTCCCGGACTTGCGGATGAGCCTCGGAGGAAGAGGAACGTACGCGTTCTGCAGTCGCTCTGTGTTTGCGCTTGGGATTCTCGAGAGTAACCCCCCTACGTATGTGTAATTTCCTCAGGGTCGTTTTTAAGAATGGGCGTCGGTGAGATTCGAATTGCGAAGGACTATGACGCTGCCATTGAGAAGGAGCTGGAGCGCATTGTGCAGGAGACGCTTGACCGAGCCACGGCTGCAGGTGACGTGGACACGTCCATGCGAGACGACTGCACGTACGAGGCCGTTGTTGTCCGTTCATACGACCCGTCCGTGTGGTGCAACGAGAGAGGCGCTCTCATCTTGCCATCGGCTCTCTTTACAAACGTAACGGGACCACAGAACCTTCACATTCGCGAAGGTGTCCATGGCCGCGCCCTCTCACTTGCGGCGATGCGGCTCAACCTTTGGAGGGATGGGGCTTCGCCGCCACCAAAAATGACCCCTCGAGCTACTGCGTAGAGGCGCCGACGTCCTCATACGTCGAAAACTGCTGGAAGAGCTCCGGCTGCTCGATGATGCCCATGGCTGTCGTCACGCTGTCGACGATGTTGTTGGCGCCGATGACGTCCATCAAGCCGGACCGCAAGAACATCAGCTTCGCCTTTGCGCGCAGCTTTGCAACGATGACTTTCACGTCCCTGCGTTTGTACTCCTCGATAATGTCTCGCAGCTCCTGAAGTGCACTTCGTCTGTCAGCCCACTCAAACGCATCATTACCAAGCGTCAATGTCCGCCATGTGACCCATCTCAAAAACCACCGCTGAAACGGCAGGAAGCTTGGCGTCCTCTGACGGATGCGCGGTCATACTGCCGAGCCGCTCAATGCGCAAGAGCATGTCCTTCATGGCAGCACTATTCGCGAAATGTAACGGCTCGTCAATTCGCACCAGCATGACATCGTCGACGCGATGAGCGTTGGGGAAATGGGCGACGTCTTTGAAGCGGGACGTCCCAACGCGCCCGAGCAGCGCAAAGCGAGGCATGGCGGACTGCTTGAGGACGACGATGAGGGAGGAGAGGCAGGCGAAGAGGACGCCGTACTGAATTCCCAAGAAGATGGTTGCTAGAAGGGTGATGGAGAGGAGGATGCAGTCGCGCCAAGACCGCATGCGGACGATAAAAGCTATGTCGTGGAAATCAATCAAAGTGATGGCTGCATGAAAAACAATCGCAGACGTGACAGCTTTGGGAAGAAAGTGAAAATAGGGCAAGAGGACGGACGACGCCAAAAACACAATCGCTGCGCCGATGAGGGTGCTTAAAAGCGTGCAGGCCCCTGCAGCGTCATTCACTCGCGATCTAGTGGCTGGTCAGCACAAAAGGGCACCGCATTACCTCGTCAGGGACCCAAACGCGCTGTAACTGTTGAAGAACCCGCCAATGAGATTGGCCACGCCGAGTGCGACGAGCTCGCGGTTTGAAGATACGGGGTACTTGTGACGGGCGGAGTATGTCTTCACAACGGCCATTGTCTCGACGAAGCCAACGATCGAGACGACGACAGCGGAGCCGGCAAGGGAGAAGAAGTCCGACGCGGACATGAGGGGGGCCTGGGGCTGCAAGACCGTCGTCGTGACGTTGCCCAGGATTTTGACATGAAACGAAGGGAGGTCGCATTGCCACGACACGACCGTTCCGACGACGACGACCACGAGGATTGCAGGAAAGATCCTTAGGGGGGCATTATTGGGATACTTCCTCCGAAAAACGGTGAACATGAGGAGGAAGGCGAGGGCGGTCATGGAGACGGCGAGGGTGTAGACGTTTGTGTCGCCGAGGTGGGTTATTGTGCTGACGAAGCGGTCCTTGGCGATGTCGGGGACGTCAGGGGGGGTAATAATGCCGAGAAGGGAGTCGAACTGCTCGGTCATGATGACGACTGCGACGGCCATGATGAAAGTGTGGATGAGGGGGCGGGAAAAGATAGAATCGACAAATCCGAGCCGAAGAAGGCCAAGAACGAGAAGGAATATGCCTTGAATAATCGACAAGGTCAATGCAGCGGCTATGCGAAGCTCGACGTTGTCAGGCTCGCCGTGCGCCTCAACGAATTTGTCGACGGCTTGGCGGATCATCAGCGCATTCGCGGCTTCAGGGCCGATTGTGTTCTGACGGGACGTGCCAAGGAAGAGGTAGATTATGGCGGGAACGAAGGGCTGGTAGAGGCCGTAGATGGGCGGCACACTTGCGAGGCCTGCATACGCGATGCATTGCGGAATCTGGTGGTGTGAGAAGATACGAGGCTAGATGCACGAGCATTATCCCTATCGTCAGGCCGGCTATGATATCATGATATAAAAAATTCTTCACGTCATATCTTGGAAGCCAGCGGACGATCGGGACGTAGTAGCCCAATCTCCGGCGGAATGTCGCCCATTTGCTTCGCCTCATCTCAGAGATCCGACGGCGAGTGAATACTTCAGTGCCATGTGCCTCCCAATTTGGGTTTGTGCCAGAGGGAATGCCCTCAGCAAGAGAAGTTTTCGCCGCATCAATCTCACGGGGTCAGAAAAACATTACCGCACAAAACATCCATGACGAGCGAAAGAGACATGTCATCTTGGTCTTCTTCGTCTGATTCCGCCGTGTCAGAACCTAAAATTCGGTTGTATTCTTCATCCAAGTCCCTCCTTGACATTGACGCCTTTTTTAATTTAACAAATTAATTCTATCGGATTTAGAGTCGCTTATTCTTGACCCAAATGTCAGACTAGCTCCAGGTTTCGTTTACTTGCTTAGCATTTTGTTTGTCTTGATCCATTTTTTCTTCTGATTTACCACTTCGGTCATGTCCCTTGCCTTTCTAGCATTTTTGACTCGATGAAATCTGCTAATTTGATGGTCCGAACAATTCCAACACTGCCGTCCGCATCCATTGCCTTTCGGGGAGGCTCTGGTACCGCCAGCGTTCCGTCTTTGTATTTATGTAAGTAGAAGCAATTGCTCTGCCACATAAGAACGAAAGAAAGAAAGGAAACTCCAAAGGGACAGGCGCCATCTCCGTAGTCGAAGTATTTGCACTACAGAGAGTCAATCGGCTTAAAGCAATGGGTAACAGGAATCGAGCTCAATTTTGATCGATATGAACCAAGAATAAGATCCTTATCGTCTGTTGCAGCGGGAAATGAAGTCGACGGAATAACAAAGTGGGACTCTGCCCTGCAGATGGGGCAAGACCTGCACACCTGACATATGGGTGAAATATGGTGACTCTAAGACCTCTTTCTTCGTCCCTGCGCTCCGCCATTGTCTTATACAATCGAGACAAAACGAATGATCACAATTTGCTAGCCTGAGTGAGAATGACCATCAAGCTGCTTCACAGAGCAACCCAAACTTGCACTTCTTGTCGACGATCAGCTCAAAGCAGATTCCGCATTCGTATTCCCCAGAGCGGCGCCTGCTGTTGTCAGTGACAAGCTGGACACGACAATCCACTGCAATTGCTTGTTCATTTCAATCAAAACGCATGCACGGCTATGCCCTGAGGGTTGAGAATTCACAAAAAGTTGCACAAAACGCTCAGCTTCCTCCCGACGAAAGGGGTGCAGCACTCGCTTGTTGCAGCTGGTGCAGAGGTCGCCGTGAACGTCCTTACAAGTGTCGCCAAAGCGGCATTGTCCGAGGGCATGGAACATGCACAGCTGCCCCTCATTGTCTCCAAACATCTCATGCGGAAGCCCAGACCGAGCAACGGTGGCGTACGACACTGCACGGGAAGGGCTGCGGCGTCAAAGAGTGGCTCGAACGGTCACAATTGAGACAACGTGTCGCGGCTGTCTGTTGGATCTTCATCATGCAGGAAATGAAGGGCCTTCTCGACGTCTTGACTGAAATCAATGTCGTCAAATTCGTCGTCAAGCACTGCGCATGGGATGTCTTCATCAAGTGCGGCCATCAAGGAGGAGAAGAAGGGAGTTGAATGCGCTTGCAGCGACGTCGTTGTGATCGAAGGCGACGGCAAGTCCGCAACAACCTCCTCCGGAACCAACCGGGGCATCGAGAAGGCACCAAGCAAAGGAGACGAGATGCTTAACGGGGGGGGCGACAGGCCATTTGTAAACGCAGCCACGGCAGCTGGGGATGCAACAGGGGGTAGAAGGGGAGTAGACGGCTCCATCATGATCTGTGACGGTACTTCTGAAAACATGGCAGCGACGGATTGGTACACTATTTTCTCAGGGGTGATGTCTGAAGTTGGAGATAGCAGGTGAGATGGTGGAGACATGGGCGCCTCTTTCTTGGCTGACACTTTCGGAGTTGATGCTGGGGATTTTTGCTCCTTTGCGGTTTGCTTTTCATGCTGGAAACGACATTTATCTCCTGCCATGCACTTTCCTTGCATGAAGAATTTGCAGGGCGCTGCAACAGAGGGGAGCTTCGGTTCCGCGGCAGTGCTGTGAGCAAATCGACAACCACTACCTGCGCCGCAATGACCAGACAGATGGAACTTACACGGAATATGTGAAGTATGCAGATTGGAGACTGGAGACATTAGGGATTTTTGGTTGGACCACCTTTCTCCTTCGATGACTCTACTGGGCTGTCGGTAGCCTTTGAGGTCGTTTGGCGAGTGCGCGTCACTGTTATCCATTCTCTTTTCAAGTTAGCGCCATTACATGCAGCAGTACGCATCATCGTCATCAGAATCCGATTCTGCATGGGGATCATTGTGGCGTGAAGGCTTTGGTTTGGATGCCTTCTGCGCACTTTTTCGCATTTTCGTCCACCTTTTAACAGTCTCAATTTTCCCCTCATTAAGGCTACATCGCATTAAATTTTGCAGTCTCAACTTAATTTTGAATCTTAAACAAGAATACTTCAATGCATAAACTCATCGCATGCAGAAGCAGCCTCCATAGTGTGTCGTTACTCAATTTTTATAACTCTTTAATTGTTAGCATGAGAAGAGCAGGGCGACTTCTGACGTTCGGAAATGGGTCTAAAGGACAGCTGGGTCTTGGTGATACCAAATCGTCGGCATCATGAAGAATTGGATTGATTGTGCAGAGTGTCTGTACCAGCAGAAGTTGCTATTCCGGACAATGAGGTCCAAAATGTTGACTCCCCTGATGTTCTGCAGAAGGTCACCCGTGCTGCTTGTGGCCAGAAGCATACTCTCTGTGTCACTGGTTGGTATCATGTACCTTTCTAACCCTCACAGAATCTGGTCGACTAGTTAGCTTTGGCAGCGGAGACTACGGGATGACAGGTCTGGATGCGAAGAAGTAATGAGAAATCTTCTTTCGCAGGACCTTACGACACAGAGCAACATGCAATGCGCGCATTGTGGAATACATCACATCAACGATTCGAGACGTTGCATGTGGACACTATCACAGTCTCGTGTGCACAAGTCATACTCCAGCCCCTCATCTTGACCACACAGCCGAAGGCCGCGTTTATTCTTGGGGATGGGGCGGCTCATTCCTCTTCGGCTCTGGCGCTCTTGGCCATGGCGACAAGTCCTCCGTCCCCGCCCCGAAAGAGCT
>JAIYDP010000109.1 GCA_027487435.1 Verrucomicrobiaceae bacterium
GGGGCTGGAGTCAGCGGGGGACGGGCCGTTGAGGGTGCCGATGAGCATCCCCATCGCTGGGGGGGGGGGGGGGGGGTCATGGACGGGTTCGAAAAGAGACGGCACTGTCGAGGCCTGAGACTTGCTGGCCGATGAGGGTCTGAACGGTCGACATCAGGTCGTCGCACTCGAGCAAAAAGCGCTCCATGTCTGCGCGGCGTCAGCGGCGGCAGCGTCGGACGTGACCTGGGACGTTGTACAACGAGTCCGGCAGCTCCTCGTCGATCCTGCTGATCTCCTCGTCCAGGTCCTCGTACGCATTGTGGCCAGCCTCAAGCTTGATCGCCAGCGACGCGAGGTTCTGCACGCTGACTTGAAGCCTTTCGGCGGGTCAGCGGCGCAGCAAGCGGCGACGCACCTCTCGATGTCGCTCGCCGCGCTCCTCCCGTCCCCCATCGCAATCGACTTGAGCCGACCGACGTTGCGAAGGTTCTGCGGCGGGGGCCTCTGAAAGCTGTCCATCACAGCCATGCTGTTGGCTGGCGCGTCAGCCCTGGAGGGTCCATGCGGCGCACTCCTTTGGGGGGGGCCCCCTCTGGAAGCAAAGCGCGAGGGGTCGACGCTGGAGGCCCGGGGGGGTCCAGCGAACTGCCCGGGGAGGGGCGACGCCGCCGTGAGGAAAGTAGCGCTTGGGGCCCTTCGCATCAGTTTGAGATGGCTTTGACTTGACCTTGATGGCTGTTTGACTTGACATTCTCTGCTCTCTTTGCTCGCAGTGGACAGCGTCATGCCGTGATGGGGGGGTTGAAGGGAGGGTGGGGGTGGGGATGTGTTTGACGCGGGGCGTTGAATGAGACGGAGCAACAGAGGGCCGAGCGGTTGCGCGCTGTGCTTCCATCCCCCCCACCCAGCCGCAAGCGCAAGCGAGATAGAGAGGGGGGGGGGGAGGTACTTTACAAAATTCACAAAGAGTTTTCAAAATCAACTCGCGGCCGGCGAGAGGCCGTCATCGCGTGGGGCCCTGCAGCAGGACGATGTCCTTGAGGCGGCTGATCTCGTTCTCCGCATGCATCCGCTTGATCCTCTCCTCCGCAAGCGTCCGCTCGAGCCGCAGCATCCTCTCGTTGAAAGAGTCCGACGTGCGGTACGACGACGCGTACGACGACGCGTACGACGACGCGTACGACGACCCGCTCGCGGCGCTGATCTGAGACGCCCCGTCACCATCTTTTTGACTTTGGCTCCGTCGGCTGTGGCCTGACCGTTGGCTGCTTCCCGTCGGAGGGCGCCTGGAGTCGGCTAGGGCGGTCAGGGACAAAGGGCAGGGGTGCTGCTACATCGCTTGGAAGTGGATGAGAGCTGAGAGGCCGCTTGAGATACGACGCTCTTGGAGTCGCTATGGCGATCGTTCGGATGCAGGCCTCGTGAGAGGCTAATTTCGGACCCTGCCTGCGACTCGTCATTTCTCGGATTAAACACTTTGAGCGGCTTTGAGTCTACACGAGAGGATCCAGAGGCAGAGGGAAGCCTTCTTGGGGCACTTGAGCTTCTGAGGCCTCTGGCTTGGGGAGGGAGGGGGGGAATGGACGCGCCTCCTGGTCCGTAAAGTTCAAATGCAATCGACGCTTGCTCTTCTCGAAGCACTCGCCGGCGCCATTGAGAGTCTTGCTGAGTGGGACTAAAATCGCGCATATACTTCGATTGCAACACACTCAACTTCAACTTCGATGTCATGTCCGTTAGTTAACTAAAAATCAATTTTAACTAACCAATGAATGATGTTGTTATCTATCGCATGGCATCCGTTGTTTTCATCCTAATAAATCTGTTTTTCTGAAAGAAAAAACATCCAAAAAGGCCCTTTTCTGTGCTGGAATTTCAAATGTATCTCTTTCAAAACTCCCATCTAAAAGTTCATCATATCTGTTATTTTAGACGAATGACTGATCCCACCACTCCTCCCAGAATTGATTTTCAAGTTTTTGTCGGCAACATCGTGGCGCCCACCTGTTCTGCTCTCACAGATTTAGTCACACCGAACGAGTTCGAAGGCACTGAGTGACGCGTTTGCGACCCATGAGGGGTTTGTGCGCGCTTACGTTGTGAGAGAAAAAGAGACAAGTGCCTCCACAATGGACGCTCTGACAGCGAAGGGAAGCCCAAGGGGTTCGGCTTTGTCGCTTTCTCCAATTCTGAGGCAGCTGACAAGATTCTTGCCGACAAGCCCGATTTGGTTCCAACCAACCCCTCCGTGTTTGACTCCACAGGAGCTTGACGGCCGCAAGCTGCGTCTCGAGCCCGCTACCTCGAAAACTACTCCCGGCATTGGCGGCGATCAAGCGAGAGCGTTTGCCCGCACGGCTATCGCCGGTGTTCGTGTGTTGACCCGATTCTTGAGGTTTTGAGTGAAGGTGGAAGCACGAGGGCCTTATGATTGTACACCAGCTTGGTCGCTCGCAATTACAGCCTTTTGGGACGACCGACAATTCGCTGCCCCGCATCGGCATTTCTTTCGAAGGTTCTCCATTTGATAATCTTCCCGATTAGCACCCCCCCCCCCCTTCCTCCGTACCAAACGTTAGCTCCGTCCCAGCAGGGAGGTCCCGTTTTGCGAAAATGCCCACGACGGTCTCCCCAAGCGAGGACCACTTCTGGGTGTAGCAGTTCGGGTCGCAGGAGTGGTTGAGAAAGCGCGCGACGCACGCCTGCACTGTCAGGCCACCAAAGCAAAAGGGGGGGGCTACTTTTCGGGACGCGTCAAGGACCTCGAACGGGTCCTGCGAGATTCGCATGAAGTACGAGTTGCGCTCCTCTGCGTACAGCTCCGCCGAGTCAGAGCGAGAGGGAGGGGGGGTACTTCTTTGCGCTTGTTGTACTCCGTCTCGTTCAGGACCTCCCCCATGTACTCCTGCGGCGCTAAGGCGTACAAAGACGAGGAAAAACGGCAACAAAAGTACCCTGCGTGATGTCCTCTAACGAGCGGAAGCCCCACCCACGACCGTTTTCCGTCTTTTTGAAAGTAAAAACAAAAAAGACGCACATCAAACCTTGAAGAGCTCAAATTTGATGTAGTCACGCTTTTGAAACCGTTGGTTCTTGCAGTCGTCTTTGCAAGGGCAGTGCCCTGGCGTGCATTCTGTCAGGCTCGACCTACACGTATCAGCGCACGCCCCGCAGGGGGGGGGTGTGCCTGTTGACGCAGCTGTCGGTGGCACAACCGGGGCGGCCAGGACGGAAGACGCAGTGGCAACTGTGGACGTCCTCAACCTGCGGCGTGAGGCCACGACGCCGCTTCAAGTTTGACCACAGCATACGGTCGGTGGGCGATGAGGTTTCGGCTGAGGTCCCAATACGGCGCTGTGGGTCAGACGCGGCTCACGGGGTAAAGGGACTCACCAGGCACATCGCCACCGCCCGTTCGGATCATGAACTGGCGCTGTGAGCGAACGGACGCGAGACGCAGACATCAACGTGCAGCAGCTCGGGCAGACTCAACTTGGGTGGCTCTTCGTGCAGGCGAATGATGATTTTGCTGTCCTCGCCACGCTCAAACGACATCCACTGTTGCACGACGGCCTTCTCCTGCCGCAGCTGCAGCTCCGCCTCCTTCTCCAGCGACGGAGCATCCGCCTCCACGCCGCTCAGGCTTGCAATCAAAGAATCAAATGCCGCGTGCTCGTCAACGGGGTTGGAGAGCAGCGGGCGGTACTGCTGCATTTTTGAAAATGCCATGATGGCGCGCTCCATGTTGCGCGACCCCACAAAGCTGCGACGAACAAACGAGGCGAGGGACGCGACGCAGAGCTTTGCCAGGCGGGCGATGAAGCTGTAGATTTGGACGATGTCCTCAGACAAGGCGTCGCAGGTCTCGTCGTAGGGGTACAGCTGCGGCGTCAGGGCCGTGACGGGGGGGTCCTACTTTTGATCCAGTCGCGACAAAATTGTTGATAAAAGAGCTCAAGTGGACGTGCACGGAGGGATGGAAAATGGCCTCTTCAAGCCTCCGGTCCTCCATGAGCGTCGACATGACCGAAAATGCGGTCAGACAAGACTCTGACAGCTTCGACGAGTTGAACTGCTGTTTGTTCCCCAAAAACGCAAGCAGGCTCAGGACGTACCCGCGCTGCAGCGTCAGCCACCAAGCGCGAGCGAAGAGGCACCAGCAGGTCGGGGTCGCGCAGGAGGACTTCGCGGACGCTTGGGGTGTCTATCATATAGTCAAAAAGGTCGAGGGCCCGCTCGGCGCCGCGGCTCAAACAGGTGAGGTGGCTCTGCAGTGGCGTGAGCGGGCGGTAGGAGGGGGGGTGGACTTTAAAAAATTGGGGGAATTTTGGATGCCTGGAGAACTCCTGCAAGATGATGTCGGAGTACTCTTGAATGTCCTCGTAGCAGACGAAGCCGAAGAGGAGGAAGTCGAGGCTGTGGTGCATGAAGTACTTGGTCTTGATGGCCTCCGCCTTGGAGTTGAAATGCTCGAGGAAGTAGAGGAAGAACTGGACGGAGTACTGGCACTTGAGCATGGAGACGTAGATGAAGGGGCGCCAGGCGATCATGCTGCGGTCGCTTAGGGAGTGGGAGGGGGGTTGTCGGGGGGGGGGGGGGGATGGAGGGATGAGGGGGGTATGGGAGCAACCTTTCCATGTTCTGGAGGCAGATGGAGAGATAGAGGGGGAGGCTGACGCTTGCGTCTTCTAACTCTATTGGCTGTGCGTAGATGACGGTCTTGCAAATTGCGTTGCCGATGAGGTCCAAGAGGACATCGTTCGAAAAGAGCTCGTTGAGAGCCTCCATGACACTCACTTTCACCGTGGCAAACTCTAACTGCGTCAAGACAACGAGGCGGGGGCCAAACGAGCGATTTGGACCAACAATGCGATGAACTTCAACGTCGTGGCAAGATCCGAGGGCTCCTCAGCGCAGAGCTGCCGAAACAAGAACAGAGACAGGTCAAAGTTCTCAGCTTGTAGAGCTTGAATCCGCAAGCGGACACCTGGAGTACCTTTTTGTACGGAAAGGTGCTTCAAAACTTGCTCAAATGTAATCTCTGAGATCGGCCGCGCGAACAGCTTCTTCTCCTCGGCATCCTTGGGCTTTTCCTTCTTCACAGGTTTCTGTGGTTTAGTTATCTTTTCAGGTCGTAGAGCCTCTGTCCTAGATGGAGAAAATTGTCTCTTCCGTACACGAGCACGACCATATTCAGAGAAGTCTATCTCCGCGGATTGATACAGTTTCCGGAGTTCTCGCACAGATCCTGGCATCGATTGCTGACAAGTAACTCTAACTGAATGTTGTGTCTGTTAATTTTGGTTCATTCTCGTTGCTTCCTTTGGGGACTTTTTTCTAGGCAAAATGCAGCAAGAAAGATAAATGATTCATCTCGATCGGAAATGTTGAACTTGCGATACTGCTACAAATTTCTTGTTGCCTGCTGGCAGACACCACCGTTTCTCATTTTTCTCATGTATCCCCTATTTATTTCTTTTGAATTTGCTGCTCTTAAAACACTACATTTTATCTTGTCAAATTTTAGAGTTGGATTGTCAGTCAACTTTTGACAACTCTAAACTTTCAATTGCTGCAATGAAATCATTTTGAATCATCATATTCTGCCTTTATTGGGGCACAGTCTTCCAACGCGCGATGTCCTCTTTTTGTAGTCATTACTTTTTAACTTTGGACGAAATTTTGGCTGAATTCTAAAGGTCGATGCTCCCTTTGGGGACTTGCAACTTCTGAGTCAGCTGCGTCAGTATCGAAAGACTGCTTCAGATTTCACCCGAATATTCAAGTACCACTACACATGGATTCTGGAACTCTTGCCCTAAAGCTTCTTCTTCTTGGGTTTCTCAGGAAGGAATGTGAAGACATTCGTGAGGACCATAGGTACTTTAGACTCTCCTATACCATCCCTTTCTGCAGAAATATGAATCAGTAACGCCGACTTCTGAATGAAATAGACACATCGTGGACTCCATTTTGTCTGAAGAAGGGAGCGTGAGCTTTCCTGCCGACTTTGATGACGAAGACGATTGTGCCCGAACTGCCGCGCTTACAAAGCCCCGCCGTCACAGAAAAGTCGTGGGCTCCCGTTATTGTGCATCGAAGCTGATGGAGCAAGGTGTTGAAGACAGTGTAATTGGTTTGAAATGTTTGCAATGCATTTTTACAACCTAGACATCGTGGCTCCTATCAGTGGGACTTGCATCGAGTTCCTCGTGGGTACAAGTTTATCGAAATCTGAGTTATGTCATTCTGTTTTTGACGAGAACGTTGTGTTTCAGATTGAGAGGGATTCGGGTGTGCTGTTGGACAGCAGCTCAGACGATGATTACTCCTCGGATGGGGACAGCACAGATTACGACAGTGATGACTATGATTTGGGCGAAAGTCTGGGCTTCCGTGATGATGGGTGGAACTCTGCGTCTATGAAGGATTTGAGCACAGATGTTGCGTCTCCTGTGACGTCTGTGTCTCCTCTCCAGATCAAGAGCAACATGCTGTTGAAGCGGAAGAGAAGCAGTGCGTCATACGAGTCAAGGATGTGCGACAGCGCTATTCTTCTTTGACAACGCAGGAGGAAGTATCGTGGACTTTCTCCGCTTGACTTGAGCACGCCGAGGAAAGGGATTGAGTATTCGGAGATTTTGCGAACTCCTTCACATGGTTTTGACTATTTTTGTTTGCTCATTACGCTAGACTCTCTGGTATCTCCTGCAGGGCGGCGAAAATCGTTTGACATAGATGACGTCGTGGTTCCTTCGAATTGGCAAAATCAGGCAGGTGAGGGACGTCCTGCAAAGAAGACGAATATCAGCACGCCGTCGTGGCGGTCGCGGCCTCTGGCCTCTGCTGCATTGAGCGGATCTCGATTGAATGCGAAGACTGTTGAAGTGCAAAGCTCTGAGGTCTCGATGCTCTTTTCAAATGTTAATCGAGCAGGAGGACACTAGCGATGAGGCGTACATTGAGCGTCATGTTAAACTGGAGGCGGACGAGAGGAAGTTGCACATGCCGATTCTTCTCAGACGAATTCGAAAGAACACAACGCAAGGCCGCGAGTCGGAGCCTCTCGGTCAGTGTGACACTGAAAAACGAACAAAATTGTTGTCCCCTCGTCGCTGTAATGGAGGGAAAGGCAAGCTTCTCAAAACTGAGCACGAGAAGCATCAAATGTCTCCAGTGCACTCCTCCGTTGAGCCCTCATTGTTTGGGGCTCAGGTCCCGCGCATTGCTGCTTAACATGGGTTGTATTGCTAGTGTACATATAAAAGGCCCAGCCTTTCGCATGTCATCCTCCATCTGCTTGTTTACAGCGTCATGTTTGATAAAAAAGTGAAAACAAGGAGCGGCTGGTGCGCTGGTTAAGTGTAGAAGAAGCTTGTCGTCGACGGCTCGCCGACGGCTGACGACAGCATCGACGAGTGGCCATCGTTGAGCAGCGGGATCAGCTCCCGAAGTGTCGCGACGTGGGAGTCGAGGTACCTTAGGAGCGTGAGCTCAAGCAGGGGGGGGGAGCAACTTCTGAGCCTCTTCCGCACGCAATTTCTCTTGGCGAAGACGCTTCCGCAACTCTTCATCGCGGCTCCTATAAAACGTGATCTCGCCGACGAGCCGCTGCATCTCCTTCTGCATCTCGAGCACTCGCCGCTCCAGCCCGTCCCGCTTCGACCTCTCGTCGAGAATATCCGACTCGAAACGCCTCTCCATGTGGGATTTCTCCTCGAGGAACCTCCGCTTCAACTCTTCAATGGCTCGACTTCGGTCCACTTGTGTGCCCCGCTGAGAGTCCGCTTGCACTGCAATGAGTGCCTTCTCCGCGCTGATTCGCCCACGCTCGGCCTCGGCCGCTTGCTGCTGAGACTTAAGCAACAACTCCTCCAATCGCCGGGTTTCGTCGCTCCCCTTCTAGTGGAATCAGCAGAGGGAGAGATCATCTCACGTCAGAGACTTGCGAGCGGGCACGAATTCGCTCGTACTCGCTGCGGAGTGAGTGGATGACGGCGTCGCTCTGCCGAAGTTGTGCGCGAAGCTTCTCAATTTCTTCTTTAAACCCCTGATCCTTCTTGATAGATTCAAAGTACTCAGGCGATCCCCTCACAAGCTCCACATCATAGTAGTACAGCTCAGTGCCTGTGCTGCGCTGGAACGCCAGCGTCACGTACGACCCTTGCGGCCCCAAAATCCAGCCCCTAAGCGCCGAAAGAGGTTTGTTCGTGAGGTCCTCGCCGTTCACTTTAACAATAACATCCCCCTCTCGTATGACGCCAGACCGCTCCGCAGAGCCTCCCTTCACAAGCGACGCCACGTAGAACTTGCCAGCTTTTTCTTGCAGAAAGAAGATGCCGACCCCTGCAAGTTCCGCGTTGCCCGCAGCAGTGAGACGCTTGTCGTCGTCTCTGGAGGTCCTCTTTTCTGCGGAGGCCCGTTTTGAATCCATGGGGAAGTTTGGCAGCGATCGACGAAGCGCCATGACGTCTTGGAGTTCCGCACTGTGCCCAAATCGCGCTTGCGACGCGCTGCAGCGCGGTGTCATGCGCGCATTGCGTCAGTATCGTGTACTTCATTCCCAAACATACACCCGCTCAGCAGGAGGTCCTCTACCTGGTCGACACTCCGTCCATGCGTGGCTTGCGCCAAGGCCCATTGTCTCAAGCCGACTCATCATTTCAAACCGGCCCACGATCCTCTCAGTCGGTGCACCCAATTTGCTGCAGGAGGGTGAGCAGCTTCGTCATTAAGTCGCGATAGTCGTCTGCAGTAGCCTCCGCAGGGCCAAACCGAAAGCGCTCGTACGTTGCGACGTAGAGGGCGCATGTCTTCGGCTGGAGGCTCGGGAACTCTGATTTCAGGCCCTCGATGTATTCTGCGACGGTCGCAGTCGGAGACCGCATGAAAGCGTCCCTTTTGAACTGGACTGCCTGGCCTGTGTGTGAGGAGCAAACGCGCGAGTTCGACCGATGATGAGGTGAGAGCGAGCAATCGACGTCTTGAAGTGAACGCTGGACATGCCGTCAGCGGAGTCTGCATCTCTCAGACAAGATCGGTGAAGAGCCACAAGGATCAGACCATCCTATCGGAATGCAGCGGCGCCGATCTGGGGTGCATATCGTGTCCTTTGCGCGCCTTGTTTCCGCATGTAGAACACTGTACATCGCCGGGGACACATAATTTCGAGAGAGAGGCATGTAGTTCCGAGGAATGTATGCCAGACTACGCTTCCTCCATTCCGTTCTAGATTGCGAAACTGCGAAGAGAATCAAGACCTGCAGCTCTCAGTGATGGTCCTTTCATCGCAGTAAACTGTGAAAAAACCGACTGCGAAAATGACGAGGATGTTCAAGTCTGACAAAGGCGTCGATGTCGATGAGGATAGCGAAGTTAGCGAGGAATTCACAGGCGAAATGCTCTGAGAAAGTCACGACAGCACGAACATAAGACAAACCATATGATTAAAATCTAATTTTTAGAGACGTTTATGTCGGGCTTCATCACAGCACATTTGAATGAGATCCTTACGAAGAAGCAGTTTGTGGAACAAGAGCTAGAAACAGTTGAACAGCGAATCTATGATCTGGAGACGAGCTACTTTGAGGACACAAACAATGGAAACATCCTGCAAGGTTGGGATCTGTACTTGAGCGCGCAGCCGAGGACTATGACGGCGACAAAGAAGCAAATTAGAGACTCAGATAGGATTTTTTCAATGTCATCAACTACAGCACCTCATGTACGCACATATTTTCCATTTTTGACGAGGCAGATAGCAGAATACGAAGAACCTGAGAGAAAGCTTGGACAGAAATTCGATGGGGACCGCGGGAAGGGGAAAAACAAGTCGATGAAGAAAGCCAAAGTGCTGAATGGTCGTGACAAGAAGTCGAAAGCACAGCAGAGCAGCAGCAGCGATGACGACTCGAGCTAGTTGTTGCAGTGTACAATAAATTTAATCTAGCCAGCCTCTTGTCAACGCCTAGGTGATGAGCAAGGCTCAAGCAGACAGAAACAGTCGTGATAATGTGTCTGTATCGAGGAAGCCCGACAACTTCCCTCTTGTTCACGGCGTCGCCCATTACTTTGCTGAAACCGTCCTGAGTCGGGGCGCCAAATCTTCGGCACAGGATTTCCTTCGAATCAGCCCATTCCATCTCCTTCTCACCATCACATTCTCCATCAGAATCCCAGTCTGGTCTTCCCTGCTCTTTCAGAATGGGCAAAAACCTTCGTGACTGGAGGTACATGAGGAAGTCAACAACCAGCATGATCGACGACGACTCTGTCACAGTCAGCTCAGGAACGCCGCTGCAGACGGTGGCGCCCAAGGACCTCGATGAGGTACCAGTCCCTAAAGTTCTTCCAATCAACCAGAGAGGCATCGATCTGGCGGAGAAAGTTACGGGCGTCCATCTTTTCGAAATAAGACACTCCTTGCGGCAGAGAGAGACTCGAGATATTTTGTCTCCAAGGAGGGAAAACGCAGTCACCAAATCTTTCGCGTCAATTTGCCCATCTTGATTGATGTCTAGTCGAAAAAACACAGATTTTAAGGCGTCCTGTACGAATTGGGGCGACCGAAAGAAACGTGAACCTTCTCTTTTCCAACTTGCTCTTCGTCGTACACGTTTTCCTGCGCAATGAGCTGAGTGTCGCGTCTCCAACAAGTTCTTTCCATCGTTTTTCTACAATGGAGATGGAATGGGCACGCTTCCTTCTTCAGTCAGGCGGATTCACTTTGGAAAACTTGTCGATTGCGCTGAGTCTTTCTTTTTTATCGGCCTCATACTGGAGCCGCTTTGCTTCTCTCTCTTCGCGAGCTTTCATGATACTATCTCATAAGATAAACTCTTCTCGCACTTTGCAACATTTCAACGTTGTTTTCCCTTTTCACAGTCAATGCAGCAACTCTCTCTAGCTCTCTTCTCTCCGCCTCTCTAAGTGGTCAGGGCTCATTCGCACACGAAGCACTGAGCTTCTAATGCTTTTCTTGCAATGTCATCTTGGATCTTCTTTAGCTTCTCCTCTCTGAGCTTTGCAAGCTCGAAACGGTTTTTTGTTGTCTTCTCCATTATTTAACAGATAAAATTAATTCAGAATCAGAGTATCGAGTTTTCTTTGGATTACCATGAGGTCTTGTGGTGTAAATTCAATTGAAATGTTTGATGGAAGCAACTTCTCGCAAGTGTTTCACATGCTTCTCGGTGGAGTGCATGATGTAATACTAACAGATTTCATTTTAGCTTTTAGTTATTTTTGGACAACCAATGGCGTCGACGGCGCTCGCGTTCCTTGTACTCGCAGGGGTGTGCTCTGGTTTGTCTATGAGATTCTGCTCTCACACGAAACAGTCTCGCTAGGCCAGACCTTGGGTACTACTTTCGTTGCGAACGCTACATTTTCTAGCAGCACCGCCGGATCGTATGCGGAGGTCAACGTAACTTCTGTTATTCCAGGAAACTCGTTCTCTGCGCCAGCGTCCCTTGTTATATACTTTCCACCGGACTTTTTCCTATGCAATTCAGTGACAAGACTGGTTTCTTCAAACATAGCGCAAGGGTCACTAGATATTCGGAACATCACCGCAGACAGCTCTCGCGTCGGCCTCGAGCTTATTCGTCGTAATGCAGTAGGAACGCTGGCTGCAGCAACGCTTACAGTTCGCCTGGCGAATGTCCGCCTTCCATACAAGTCAGGCCTGACAGGAAATATGTCCGTCGAGATCACGGTCACGACGAACATTGCTGGCCGCGGCTCTGTGCTTGAGGTCATCGCAAGGAGCTCTGCAATCATCGGCATCGCAGTTGGACAAGGCACGATTCGGAATGTGCTTGCCGTTCCGACGTCTTACGCCCCCACCGACCTTGTCAACTACACCCTCTCGTTTGCGACACAGAATCCCCTCTTTCCTCTTTCGACAATCAACATCACATTCCCACTAGGGTACAACATCTCTCTCATCGGTCCCTCTGACGTGGTTCTCTCCTCCGGTTTCACGGAGCGTCCCGTCGCCTCTGTGTTCGACAACGTGCTGATTTTAAATCGTTCGTCCTCCGCTGCAGAGACTGGCATCTATGGGACAATCACTCTTACAATAGCAAACGTGCAGAATCCTGCGTTGCTGACTGGAGATGTCACGGGCTCGTTCTTTGTCCAATCCGCCCTTGACAATGTCGCAGTTGACGGTGGCACGGGGCCTGGTGTGACGATGTCGATCTGGGTGTTTCGGCAAGTCAACGTCTCACTTAGCTCGTTGGAAGTTAACATGAATCCAGTGACAATATCCTTCTCGACTTTCCTCATGACCGCCCTTCAATCCAATTTCACCGTCGCAGTCAACATCCCGCCGGATTTTATCGTTGTCGGAGGAACCCCCACTGTCTCTGTGTCCGTTGGAGGTGTCGCACTCACCGTGGGTGGCGTGCTTGCTTCTGGTAGAAATGTCAATATATCCATTCCAACCGGTGGCCCTTTCACCCGCAATTCCATTCTTGTCGTCTCCATTGGCTCCTACTTCGCTAACCGAGGGTTTGTTGGCCCCGCTCGTGACACCGGCTCTTTGGTTCTGTACGACAGCTTTGGCCGCGGTGCCCAAGGCCGCTTGTCGATCTTCTTTCCAGACATCACTGGGGCTTCGCTGCTTTACGTTCAAGTCAGCGCTCTGAATCCCATCATCTCTCTGAATTCGTCCGTGACTGTGACGTTCGCATCGAAGTTTTCTATTGCGAGCATCGGTGCGATCACGGTTGCGTTTTCAGACTCCATGCAAGTTTGGCCAGATTCGGTCGTCTCCGTACTTGCCAATGGCGGAGATGCTGGCCCCGTCGCTACCTCGGTTACTCCCCCAAGTTCCGCAGTGGTCATTCGGCTGGGTGGAGTTGTCGCCTCTCCCAACACATCCATCGCAATCACTGTTTCTAACGTCAGGCTTCCTCATTACACCAACCTCACAGCCTTCGCACACGTCTCCGTCATTTATTTGGAGACTCTGGCTTCCCCGGGTGTTCTGATCGATCAAGGGGACGGATTCTTGACTGTTTCGCCGTCTTTGTTCCTGTCTCCAAAGACTGCTGCATCCACCCTTGACGCTGGGGCTAACACAACTTTGTCCATCTCCTTTCGTACGCAAATTGACATTGCCGTTGGTTCAACACTCTCAATTACATTCCCAACACAATTTTCAGTTGCCTCTGCGAATTTGCGCTCGGGCATGTTGACTGTGCCAGTCTCTGTTGCTGGCCAAGTCGTTTCCGTGACCCTTTCAAACAGCACACTGTTTCTTGTGACAGGGTTCAACTTCACGTCGACAGGCACCATTCCGTCGAACACTAGTTTCAGCGTCCCCATCTCTTCAGCCGTGAATCCTCAACAGTCTGGTGCTTCTGGCATCTTTTCCTTCTCCATCACCGATCCAACGAATCGAGTGGTCGCATCAACCAGTGGAGTGGCTGGACCAGGCATAGCGTCCACTTCCATGACCAACACATCCATCTCGATGTCCTCTAGGGTGGTAGGCACAAGCACCAACCTTACCATTGTCTTCGCTCCAAGCAACCCAATCCCTGCAGATGGCAAAATGACTTTCAAGTGTCCCATCCGAAGTCACTTCGCTGTGGGAGCGGCTCTGGTCTCGAGCTCCGTTGCGGGGTTATCGCCCACTATTAATGTTTCTGCTGACGGCTTGTCTGTGTTTCTCTCACGCACTGGCTCCAGCCCAGCCATTGCTAAAGGCACCCTCGTCACGTTTGTTATATCTGGATTCGTCACCCGCAGCGATGAAACAGGTCCCATAGGCTTTTTCACGCTCACTACGTCAACTTCATCAGGAGCCGTGATTGATATAAACGACGCTGTGGCAGGACCATCTCTGATCCCACCACAGCTGACGAATTTAGCATTCAACTGGACAAGTCTTGCTGCCGGCTCATCTACGTCAGTCAAGGTGTCCTTTCAGTCCAAAGTCACTCTTGATTTCCCGGCATCTCAAATTGAACTCGACATTCCCTCCGGTGTTGATTTCATCTCGTCCACAAGTGTTTCGGCGAAGTTCACCGCCGGAAAGGGTGACTCTTCATTCCGCCGAGCGGCTGCACTCGTGACGGCCCCTACTGTCACCGTAGCTCGTCAAAGCGAGTATGTGTTTTGCGCAGTTGAAGGAGCCGAGCTCCCAGCGAACACAAACGTTGAGTTCACCTTGTCAAACATATATCTGTCAGCGTTTGTGACCTCGCTTGGCCCTGTTGCCATTCGAACTCTCGGTCTTGTCAACGGGGTCCTCACGGTGCGAGAGGAAGGGACAGCTGACGCGTTGGCCATTGTTCCTGGAGCGATCACTCAGCTCACCTTGACCCCGTCAAGTGTTCTGGCTGGCGACTCACCCACCCTCGTGTTTACATTTGTTCTGTCCAATTCTCTCGCCGTTGGGGACTTGTTGTTCATCACTTTCCCTTCGACTGACGGATTGTTTGGTTTCGGCATCAGTGGCACCTTGTCAGCGGTTGCCTCCAATTTTGAATACGTTGGCGTGTTTAACGCTCACCCGACCCTTCGGGTTTCACAAGCAGTCTCCAAGGGGACAATTTCTTCGTTTCAACTTTTTGGCGTGGTCAATCCCATCACCAACGGTTCGACGGGGTCTTTCACGTTAACGTCCAGCACGTCAAATAGTGTTGTCATTGACTCAGGTGTCGTTGGCGGTTACTCAGTCAACGTCATGGCCTTTCAGTTGACGACAAAGCTGTTTTCGACGAGTGTTGTCTCAGGCACAGCAACCGACCTTAGTTTCTATTTTTCTTCTCCTCTTGACGCAGCAACTTCGTTTGAGCTTGCTATCGAGCCCCCCAATTCTTTCTCTCTCAGAAACCTACAGCTGCTCAATTCGGTCGGTGTACCGATTGCTAGGGTGACAGCGTCGCTAACTGGACCATCCAACAGAACTATTTCGATTGTTGTTGCCGACCCTCTTGTTCGCGGCGGAAGCTATTCCTTCCAAGTGAGGGGCACGACATTGCCCGCCGCTTCTGGAAATCCCGGGTCGTTTAGATTCTCTCTTCTTCAAGGAAATCACGTCCTGATCGTCGACAATCCCGCTGTTCCAAGTTTCACAATCGTCCCGAACGTGGCCGTGGCGAGTATCGTCGTCTCAGACGCTGTTTCGGGAGCTTTGACCACTGCAAATTTGACATTCTCACTTTCGAACAACATCGCTTCTGGCAACAGCATCGCCCTGACCAGCTCTGAGATCTCATGCTTTGGAACGACAGCAACCCTATATGCGGAGGGAAGTAACATGACAATCTCGGCTGCGCGATCATCAGGCTGCACATTTGTTGTCGGGGGAACTCCCAGCCACATCCGGTCTGGCGTTCTTGTTATTCCTTCCATGCAGCTCCCCTCCAGAGCAGGCAATGTCAGCTTGTCTGTTCAAACTCGTGATGGGGCATCGGCTGTCATGGACGAGACTACCCTTGTTGTCAGTATCAACCCGGCCAAATTCACTTCGCTTGCTGGATCCGTCAATGCCAACCTGACGTACCAGACTGCAACCTTGGTCATTACGTCGTTCACTACAGTCAACGCCATCGCATCCGATGGCGTATTGAGTCTCTTGTTTCCATCTGGGTTTTCAAACGTTTCTTCCCTTGCGCGGCTCTCGGCCAATTCGACTGGCATTGATGGACAAATCACCACATCGATCATTGGTAATGAGATCCTCTTCTTGCGTCAGGGTGATGGCAACGCCGTTGAGTCAGGCTCAGCCGTTGTAGTGTATTTGTCCGGATATCTTCAACTTCCCCTCACTGCCGGCGTAGTGTCAATAACCATCACATCCCGCACTCGATTGGGCGTCTTGATCGACCAGTCGTCTTTCAATATGACGGTGTTCACGTCGCCTCTTGCTGTGCACGCGATATCCTTAAACCCCGCAAGACCCTTTTCGTTGTCAGAGGCTCGTTTCAACGTGTCGGCGACAAACTCTTTGGCCGCTCCGTTCGGCTTCCGCGTGACGTTTCCAACGAACGTCGACCTGTCCGCTGCAGTGCCGCCGCCAGGATTCACCCTCTCTGTGGTTGGCCAGGTTGCTGAGCTTCGAAAAAGTAGCGGCCTCGGTCTTTTAGCAAGTTCTCCGTTTGTGTTTGACATTCGCAACATCCAAGTTGTCGAAGTGACTGCAACTCTCGCGTCATGCTCCGTGAAGACCATTGTCGGCTCCGCCGAGGTCGACAGCGGGTCCACGTCCAGCGTACCTTTGCTGCCGAGCCTTCACAACTTGTTTGCGCTCTCATTGTCAACGGTCGGCCTCGGAGAATCCACGAGCATCGCCATCTCGTTCTCACTCCGCTCACAAGCTCGTATTGGCTACGCATACCAGCTCGTCTTCGCACCCGCTGGCGTGTCTGTCAGCCCTCCACAGCTGATCATATCCAACACGTCCTCACTCTTGATCCGAAATGCATCTCTTACTATGTTCCCTTCGAACTCGACCATCCGACTCGTACTGAGAGAAGCCATTCCTGCCCTGTCCAATCTTACGATCGTCCTCTCTGGTTTTCGGGTTCGTTCGAGTGAGGGCTCGATCGACTCATTTACTTTCTACTCGCTCACAGACATGTTGGAGACGGTCGAAGAGAGCCAGTCAAATGCTTTCTCTGTCGCTGCGTTGAGCACGACATTTCTTGATTACTCGTTGTCGACTCGATTGGCAAACTCCGTCATTACTCCCCGGCTTCGATTTGCTGTCAATGTTCAGCTTCGTTTTAACTACAGCGTAGTGGTCACATTCCCTGTGGACACGGTCCCTTCACAATCGCAATGCCAGATGGAAATCGATGGCTCGCAATTCACGGCTGTCACAGTTGTCAACGGACAAGCTGTCACCGTGTTTGTCCCCACAGATCCTCTTTCCATCGGGAATGTTACAATAACGTTTCCCAACGTTCGCCTGCCTGCTTACGCCAACGCAAATGTGGGCCCTACGTTCGCAGTCTTCACAACCGACGGAGGTGTGATTGTGCGCTCCTCTGTTTCCGCGCTGACAACTGCAAACACGATTGACGTTAATGTCGCCCTAAGCAACCGAGTGTTCGGCACCTCGACCAATGCCACCTTCACCTTCACAACTCTCTACACACTTTCGCTCCCCTTACAGGCGATCTTCACGTTTCCGTCGTCGTACTCCTCCGAACACGCTGGATGCAGTCCCTCTCAGTCGAACTCCCTGACTTGCTCTTTCGTTTCTCGAAGCCACTCGTCCGTGACGTTATCGTTCAGCAGCTTACTCCGAAATACTACGGAAGGGTTGTCGTCGTTGTCGTTTCAAGTAACCAACGTGACGAATAGTCCGTTCGTCGGCACCGTGTCCGGATTCAATTTGTCGGTCTCGGCTAGCGTCCGTGGTGTCAGCACACTAGTGCATCTCTCCAGCCCTTCACTTGGCCTCGACTTGCTGCCCACTCCATTCCTTCAAGTAGTCCTCACCTCGGATGTCGTTCCAACAGCAGGGGCTGTGTTCAGACCAACTCTAAACTTTTCGATGCCGCTTCCCTTCTTTGCAAACTCCACTCTTTCTTTTTCCCTTGTTTCTCCCTTCAGCTTCACGAATGACACCGTCGTTGTGCATGGAATCAATTGGAATGTCACTGCAGTGTTTCAGCGCCGTCAGGGGTCTCCCCATGAAATCGATACGGTGAAGTTGATTCAGGCAACCAATGGGACGGACTTGCCGGCCATGTCGCCCATCTCAGTCGTGTTTCCTATCGTCGTCCCTCCATCATTTGAATTTTCGGGATTTCTTTTCAGCAGCATGACCATGGCTCTTCCTGGAGATGTTATCGTTGCAGGGAACCTCAACGCTGTTGATTTTTATGTTCAGCCGTCGAATTTGAGCGTCACGGCGCGTTTAGACCCTGTTACAGTAGCGGCGTCTAATCTGAATCTCTCTGTTGCACTGCAATTCAGTCTCAATCTTACAGGTGATGCCATGATCACTTTGGGATTTCCTTCCACGTTGTCCGCCACGAGCGCCACGGGCATTTCTGCAGCTACTGGATTCAATGGCAGTGCCTCGGTCAGCTCGTTTTCGTCCAGCTCTGTCACCATCTTGCTTTTGAACGTTGTCATCGGACCGATGGCTCGTTTGCTGGACACTGCCTCCAATGTGAGCTTTATTGTGACCACGTTGACCAGCGGGTCAATTGCCCCGCCACTGACAATCTCGGGCATTTCAGTCAATGTGTCGTCTGTAAACCGCCGAGTCATGCGCGGAGTAGCTAACGATATTTTGCTCTCGGACCTTGCTGACTTCACTCTTTTCCCGTCTCTAACGCCATGGAACTCTCGCGTCGGTGTCACCACGTCGTACTCTTTGGTCATGTACGCCAGTGCCCTCATTTCTTCTACTTCGACGTTTTCTCTACAGCTGCCAAACTCATTCCCCACACAGTCACCAGGCGCAGTCGCTGTCGAAGGTGTTTCTGGTTCTCTTTCCATCGCCACTAGCAACTCAGGTCGCACCATGACGATCAGCAGACTTGTCAATCCTGCTGATATCCCCTCAGGAACCAAAATCAACATTACCATTTCGAACATCGTGAACCCCTCCCCGTCCGGTTCATACGGGAACTACACTCTTGGAGTGCTTAATCAAGTGGGTTCTCGGCTACATTCTGCCGTCCTCGGCCCCATGTTCTTTCAGCCCTCACTTGTGAGCAGTCTGGCCGTTTCCCAGTCTACAAATTTGGCCATCACTTTGATGACAGTCAATGTCTCCTTCTCGCTTGGAGTTTCCGTGCCTGGCGATGGATTCATCGTTGTTCGATTTCCCACTGGCACAACCTTCTCCGGAGCTTCTTTATCGTCCTTTTCTGTCGACAATACTGCGGAAACCCCCACGTCCACATTCGCCACCAATGGCACGGCGATATTTCAGAGGTCTCGAGTAGCGGGGTCGCTAGTGCGCCTCAGCATTAGCAATGTCAGGAACCGGCCTTACAACTCTTCATCCATCGACACATTCACGATCAGCTCGCTGAATAGCGCGAGGGGCACACTGTGCTCTGGGGATTTGACTGCAGTGCCAGAGATTCCAGCTCCCTTCGCCACAGCGTCGATCTCATTGGACAATACGGACGTTGGCCTTCTTGGTAGATTGACATTTTCAATAGCTCTCAGCTCCCAAATCAGCGCCACATCATCCTTCCAGCTTATCTTGTCAACGTTCGACTTTGATTTCTCACAGGCTGTGTTCCCATCGTCGGCAATCAATGTCGGCGGAACTGCAGGTCTTGGTGCTCTAAACGTGACGAATCCCTCTGCCGGCCGCATTGTAATCACTCGCTCTGGCGGGTCCGCGCTCGCAGTAGGAACTACCATCACCATCCAGCTCTTGCTGCAGTCAAGAAATCGCCCTGGCTCCCCGGGCCCGTGCGTCCCTGTTGATATTTCCACCCTCGACGACGCCGGCGACTACATTGATCGCTCGCCCCTTGTGACGGGCGTTGTGTTTACTCCGTCGTTGCTGCCATCGGCTGCGATCGTGGCAACACTCCCGAACGTCGGAGCACGCACGGAGCTGCGTTTCTCAATGACTTCTTCTATAGCTATTCCTGCGGGTGGAGGATTTGAGTTCGTCCTCGGTCCATCCAGCTCAATCATTCTGTTTGACGAATCTCCTATCTTGACAAGCTCCCTTGAAGGCTTCGACGGGAATCTTGCTGTTGTCAATTTCGAAGCCTCCAATCGAACACTGACTCTCAGGCGCTGCGGATCAAACAGCATCCCTGCTGGAACTCCCATTGCTTTTCAATTGGGCATTTTCTCTCTCTCGGCCCTGCCAGGCTCGTCAGGCGTGATGTCTGCGGCGACCCTTGATGAGAGCGGCGTTGCAATCCAGATCAACACAAACGTGCAGGCCTTTACTACGACAGCGTTTCAACTGCGGGACATGAGCGTGTCCTTGAGCTCCGCTGTCTACGGCTCAATGGCAAACGTTACAGTCGTGGCTAGATTAACATCCAATCTAGAAATCGGTTCACGTTTTGAGATAATCTTTCCGCCTGGGTTCGGATTCACGTCCCCCATCAACGCCCAGTTTTCCTCCGGCGCCACTGGCGAAAAGACGCTGTCCGACCTCGGCAACCAGCGATTTGTGGTGACGGTGCAAGCTAGTAGCGCGTTCGGGCGCAACGCTCTCGTGACCGTCCTTGTGCGCAACGTCCGTGTGCCCCCAGTGACTGCCGTGGCTTCGGGGCTGACCGACTCGTTCCAGCTGCGGACGTACTCCACTGCTGGGACTCTTGATGAGGGAACAGCCGCTGGGGTTCAGCTGACCGACGCGCGCTTTGTCTCTGCCTCGCTTCTTCTTCTGGACTCGAGAATCGGGGCCCGAACTTCGGCCATCCTCACCTTCACAACCTCGAATCCTCTGAAAGCTAACTCATCCTTTATCTTGGAGTTGCCACAAGGAATAACTCTCTCCACGACGACGGCCTTTTCAGGGACTGCAAATGGGCAAAGGGTGACTTTCAACGCTGGGCCATTTACTCCAACGGCCTCGTTGTTCTTCTCGGTGGCGAGCGCAGACTCTTTTACAACCCTCAGCCCTGGCTTCTTCAAGACTTCGTCGACCAATTTGTTCGCAGACCGCAGTGGAGTAGTTGTCAACATCACGATCAGCAATGTCGTTGTGACATACCCAAGCTCCAACAACTTTGCCTTCTCTTTGTCAATTTCCAACATTGTGCCCTTGGAGTCGGGCGGTGGCACTTTGTCCATTTTGCCGTCACCCTCTGCGTTCAAGGTCGAGTCCATTGAGATGATTCGAGCTCGGTCCAGCATGGAAGCTATCATGTCCATCAAGGTGAGGAACAATAATCCGATCCCTCAAAGTGGTTACGTCGCCTTGACCTTCCCTTCGTCCATCTCCATTGCTAATGCTGTTTTGGTGAAGGCTAAGGTCGCCAAGTTGCTGCCAACGGATCCTTGCTTCTGCCAAGCGGCATGCTTTGTGAATGCGTCCGGCGCAGAGGTCTGCATCGTTCAGTCAGCGTCTTGTCTGATAGGAGAGTCGTCGACTGATGGGAGAGTTGTTCATTGCTCCTCTGCATACACTGACACGGATCAAGTGGGCATCGATTCATCAGTGGCTCTTCAAGTAGTTGGCCAGACAATCCGCCTGTCATTTCCTCAGATCTCCACGTCCGTGCCGTCGTCGTCTCTCCTGCACTTCAGGTTTGGAAGGCTTTTGCTACCAAGAGGAGGCCCGCAGCAAATTGCAAACATCACCGCAGCGGTCCTTGCCGCAGACCTTGGGGTCATTGAGAATGTGACGGCTGCAATGCCTCGAATTTCTTTTGGACCCCTACCTGGGCTGTCGTCCTCACTATCTGTTCCGTTTGCAGCCCTCCCTACGAATGTAACGATATCGTTCCCGACGCGGTCAACGATTGGAAACTTGTCTTTGTTTCGGGTTGGTCTCCCATCCTCTTTTGGTCGCACGACATATTCTGTTGCTCGCCCTGCAGGGTTTGCCTCTCTCACTGCCAACCAGTCCCAATTCCAGAATCTCCCTCATGTCTATTTGGTCTCCCCCTCTTCATTTTTGAGGACTGACCGTGTTGTGGATGTGCTATTCTCCGGTGCATTCAGCGTTTTCTCGTTCTACACGTTATCCGTTGCAAATGTTTCGATCCCTTTGAGGGTTGTTTCATCCAGCTCTCTCAGAGGCGCTTTGAACATCACATTACTCCAATCGCTTGGTTCTCAGTTGGCTGGGGTGATTTTCGCAGGGTCAGGGTCATCCACGACCATTCAGTTGCCGCGCTCGTTTAGATTTTACGACCTTGCCTTGGGCTGCCCAAATAATTGCTCGGAAAAGGGATTTTGTGTTGAGGCCAGCTCTCTTTGCTCATGCCGCTCTCCTTTCCAAGGAGTTGACTGCAACGAAGGCCCAAGCTTGGCGTTTGCGAGTCCGAACGGAGTTGCTTTCGAAGGCGGAAGCATCGTCACGGCGACACTTCGAATTTTGTCCATCCCGAATTCTATTTTCGCCCTTTGTAGTTTTGGAAACGTCACTGTTGACGGAGAGTTCGATCCTGTGACGACGTCGGTCCGTTGCACATGTCCGTCCCTCTCGTCTCAAGTCATTGTCGATGAGAAGATCGCTTTTGATGTGTCTATCAACGGTGGCGACTTTACGGGGTTTCCACTCACTCTGCGTGTGTTTCGAAGGGCTACTCCTTCGTGGACATCCCGGCATGAGCTCATTTCCGGCTCCGTTCATGCGCATGCGATTGAGCACATGCGGCACGCCGACAGCTCTCCTCCACACGCGCATGTCATTCGCGTTAACGGATCATTTTTTGTTGCGAGATTATTCGAGGCACTTCCAGGCGGAGCGCACACCCATTTCTTTGTGCATTCACACGATCAGGGAGACAAGTATCATGCCCATCCGGTTGATTTTCTCTCCGCAGCGCTGTCGTCTTCGTTTGAAGGCATGAGCGAAGACGATCTGCTCCCTTCGTCGTTTCCCCTCGACGCCATAGACCATTTCTCCGTCAACTCCACGACAGTCGTGCCCACGTCAGGGGAATACGTTGACATTGTGCCCGCTGTGCTTTCCTCCCCTGCTGCTGGCTCAAACATCACATTTGTCCTCAGTGGCTTGATCAATCGCATCGATCGCGGAAACACTGGCTTCCTTAGCCTCACCCATTTCGTGAATGGCACACTGGTTGAGCGCTCAGTGTTTGCTTCCACTGGCTCTGTCCAACCAACCAAGTTCGTCCAGTTCAATACGTCGTCGTCGTCTCTTCTGATTGGAACGAAAACGAATATCTCCTTCGCATTTTCTGCCAGCGTTGCTCTCCTCCCGGGTATGTCCCTCTACATCAAGTGCCCTTCCTTTCTCTCTGCTCAAAAGGTCAGCATCGTTTTTGATGACGGTCCCAGATACTCAGATCTCGGCTTTGGCGAAGTCGGATCTGGTGTTCTCTACTTGACCTTGAATGACACGCTGCCAGCAGGTCAAGTGTCTCGAGTTGTTGTCCAAGGGTTCTCACTCGACCTTGACCCATTCATCCTTCGCAATTTTTCCATCACTGTCGGGTTCTCCGTCTCGTCAGTCTCCATTTTGGACGACGCAGTTGGTTTTGCCCTCCTCCCGAGGTCCAATACGTCCCTGTCCATGGCACACTCCACCTCTGTTGCTGGAGAAATTAATTTCTTAACCTTCTCGTTTGCGTCTGTCCTCGATCTTCGTGAGGGCGATAGGATTCTTTTCTCCATCCCTTCTTCATTCAATTTGCTTGACATTTCGAACACAATCCTGTCCACGAGTTTCCGTGCCAACGTCCTTGTCTTAAACTCCACTCTGATTGAATGGCTCCTGACCTCGCCGCTTAAGTCATTAACGCAGCAAGTAATCACTCTTCGACTGCGAAATCCTTTTCGACCAATCACGTCGACGTCCCCGTTCAGTTTCGTCATCCAAGACCCAAAGCAGCGCCTCCTAGAATCGTCCGGATTGAGTCCAGTGTTCTCTCTGGAACCAGGGACCCTCTCTGTTACAGTTGTCAATTTCGCTCCTAGGTTTGTTGGTGTCACCGCCGATCTTGTTCTGAGCGTGACGTCGTTGAACCCTTTGCTCGCCGGAAACTCTCTTGTCTTTACTTTTGACGGCTTACTCTCGGTGTCGTCGATTGCCGTGAGGAACTCATCATTTCCTGCTGCAGTCAGCAGCGTCAATGGCCAGAATGTAACGATTGTGTTTACCAACGGACTTCCGGCACTGACTGCAGTCACCTTAGCGCTTGGCAACGTTCGAAACGCGCTGAGAGCTGGCACGAATGGTGGCTTTGTTGCTGTTTCTCAAGCGAATCTTGCGCTTCTTGACTCATCATCGTTTGTACCGCTGTGTTGTTTACGTCCCACCGTGCTCTCCCTCCCGACCCTCTCCCTGCAAGCGACTCAAATCGGTTCAGATTCTGGCTTAGTGGTTCAATTCACCACCAGCACTCAGCTTGATCGGAACGGTTCCATCGTCGTCCGATTTCCGTCAGCGCTCGCATTCGCCTCCTCTGGCTCCTCCGTCGTGGTCAGCAGCGCGGCCGCAGCTCCTACGTCGACGTTGTTGAAGAACATTGCTGTTTTGCGATTCAATGCTAGCAGTTCCATCGCTCCCACCTCGTTTACTCTGACTTTTCGGAATCTACTCGTTGTGGACATCGCCCCATTGAGCCCTCTGTCGATTACGACGTTCACTGTGAATGACATAGAGGTTGACACAGTGTCGACTTCCATTCCATCGTTGTCTGTCGGATCGTACCCAATGACGGTGCAGTTTTCGAACAAGCGTAGCGGAGACATTTCGAACGTTACGATCAGTGCTATTTTGTTTTCGGAGCTCAAGTTTGGGTCAATTGTTGCGCTGTCCTTACCTCCGGGACTCACTTTGAGTGCGTTCCCAGTTATCACTGCGACAGTGTCTGGGTCCCGGAGGCAGTTCATCGGTCCCTCTGTGGCGTCCGCGTCTTCGGTGGTGATTTCTTTCCAGTATGACGGCACAGAGTCTTCGGCCAACTCAACGTTCACGATGGTGATCGACTCCGTCTATCTTCCAACACCCCCATTGACCGTTCTCGATGCTTTCTCCATGTCTGTTTACAGCCCTGTGGTTGCGGGTCAGCTGCGTGAAAGATATACTTCAGTTCAGACTCCGCTGTCAATTGGAGCTTATTTGCCTACATTCAAGCTCGCGTCTCATGTTCCAAACAACATCACATCCTGTGAGATGTCGTTTCCCGTACCATTCGAGCTGTCTTCGCAGCTGTCAATCTCGCTTTCTCTACCAAGTCAGCTGAGTTTCTCTTCGACGTCGAAGCTCTTCATTCGGCTCGGGCTCAGTGGTGCGTACGTCCCTGTGACTGCCTCGCTCGACTCAGCGCTGAAAGTTGCAAATGGATCTTTGATAGCTGCGTTCCAGAGTGAGCACATCCAGTTTTACGCTGACAGCATTCGTACTGGCAACGAAGGTCCCATCGATAACGCCATTGGCATCTTGCAAGGATTTCCACCGCTCCCTCTGCCCTCTGCTCCTCTCTCCCATGTTTTGTGGACGTTAAGTGGATTGTCAGTCAGCTTGCAATGGAGAACTCTCGCCCCCCCGCAGGGGACGCAGTCGTGGGTAGTGAAAGTGCAATCCTTTGCTCAGGGCGGCCCTCAAACTCTGCTCTTTTTCAATATCTCGACGTTTGAAGCAAGCTTGTCGCTACATCCTTCAGTCCTGAACTCTCTGATGATGTACTCAGTCGGAACTCAAAACGAGACGATCAAAGTCCATCTGTCTGTCAGTGTCGCACCTCATGACATTATCCCTGCCGTTACAGGCTTGTCTCTAAGGCAGTTGTCCTCCGGATGTGTGCAAGCCATCTGGAATCCAATCAACAGCACTGGTTTTGGAAATGCATCCGTATCCTACAAGCTTGAGAGCGTTGGACTTTCGTACTCATACATGACTACGTCGTCTTCATTTATCGTGTACTGTCCGACCCTTCCGCAGCAAATTCTTTTCTCGATCTCTGCTACCGTCAATGACATCATCGGCCCCCAAGTCTCTCAACTGCTTGATCTGGTGCAGCTGGCTAAGCAAGCCCCGTCTCTGTCCCTTTCCGTTTCGCCGTCCTTTGTGTGGTCGTCCTCTGCAGTGTCATCTAATGCACTGGGGACCTTTTCAAAGTCCGCATTTTTCAAGACGGCGTCCGGTTTGGTCCTCGTGACGTCGAGCATTCCAGTGACGAAGGCCTCTTATGGGTCCATTTCCTTGTTTAGCTACGACACTGTGTCATTTACTCAAATCGTTCAGCTGCCTGTTTCGGGTGCCGCAGACGTTCGAGTTCGTTCTGTCGGGTCGGCTACAGTCATTTTAGTAGCTGAGTTTGATGACAGTTTGACAACTTCTCTCGACTCGCAATTAATAATGTGCAATCCGACTTGCGTCCCAGCTGCCAGTGCTCGGACGCATGGAGCACTTTCGATGGAAATGACCGTGGATGGCAACAGTGTCATTGCCTGCAATTCAGTCATCAGCGACAACAACACAGTCGAAGTGTCTGCGTCTGCCTTTTCTTGGGACGGCAGAGCGCTTACACTTTCTCAAACGTTACCCGCCTCATGTTCTAAGGCTGTCACCTTCGCTACAGGTGCCACACAATACGCTGTTTTGTTGGCCGGTGACATGGTGGTCATCTTGAAGAAGGGAGCCATTTTTGAAAGGATTCAATCCATTGAGTACGTCGAAAGTGTGGCAGATATCACGTTCTCTTCGAGCACTCAGTACAAGATGCTGTTTGTTGCGATTGGACGATTCGTCCGCGTTTATGTTTTTGAAGAAAATTTGTTTGTTGAGAGAATGAGCCTGGCTTGTCCAGCGTTGCTGACAGGCGTTTCGTCAACGACATTGCACGGAGATGTCTTTTTGTTGTCATCTTACGGGGCTGCGTACCGTACTCAGCTACTATCAGCTGCCGGCCTTCAGCTTGTTCCTATCCTCACTCTTGACTTGCCATCTACTTCAACCTCACTGTCTGCGTCATCCTCCCAACTTTATGCTTCTCTGAACAGCAACGGAACATCGTTTGTTTTGACATTGGGGCGCTTCGTTGCCTACAACGCGAAGTTTAGCTCAGACTCAGCTCCCGTCAGTATTTGTTACACAATTGAGAATGCCCTTTTCCCGGTCTCAAGCTGCTCCCTCTCTTCAAACGGTACCTCATCGGTGTCCCTTGAACCGGGTCAGCTTGTCTCTTCTTTTGCAACCCATTCAGTTCGTGGAGTTGCCGGACTGTCCAGCCCCGTTCATCGTTTGCAGGTGACCGGCCTGCCGAGCTTTGTGCAAGGTATCTCTTTGTCCTTGGACGGAAACATGTTGTCGCTCACCTGGATTCCACCAGTCGACTCAGGGTTTGGAGGATTCAAACCAGGTCAGATCCAACAATATCTTATCATCGTGTCTCAAAATTCGGACATGTCGAATGCTCACAAATACGTTGCTTCGGGCCTCACGACTTCAACATCTGTCATTGTGAGCTTATCACACACCACGATGTATGCGGCCATGGCTGCAATGAACAGTGCTGGCGTCGGCGACTTCTCAGTTCCCCTCGCATTTTCAATTCCCCTCACAGTTCCTGACCCTATCGTCGTCTCTGCTCGCTATGTTGCGCCGCTTGTGGTTCGTGTGTCCTGGACAACGCCGCTCTCGCCCAAGGCCGTGTACACTCTGCGGTCTTATACAAATCGTCGGCTTTTGTACGATTTGCCAACCGTGTTTGCTCCTAACTTAGCATCGATTCGGACATATTCTGTGTTTGGGCAGCCTTTTGTCTGCGCCTTTTCATCCACTTCATCATCTGTTTTTAGATTCTCAGGCGGCGATATCATCTTGGTGCAATCTCTGGAAGGATTTACTTCCTTGCGACCTGTTGTTTCTGTCAGAATGGCTGTGGGTCTCTCGGGTTCATCGATTAAGCTTTATTCTATTCAAGACAACGGTGCTCTTGCTCTGGCTTCCAATGCCAGCAGCATTGCAAGTGCAACAGACGTGGATGCGTTTGTGGATGAAGGAATTCTGTTCGTAGTTGCCGTGCACAGTGGAAGTGTTTCTGTGTCGAAATACAACAAGACAACTAATGCCTTTTCTCAAGTGTCTGTGGTCACGATGAGCCAGCCTGTTTCTGTTTTGTGCTTTTCCTTCCTTGGCGATGTATTTGTTGCAGTTGCCGCTGGAAACTCGACTTCGACGTCCTCATCTCCTGTTTTTAGATGGGCCAACTCGCATCTAAATAATTTCGGGTCTGGCTCCTGCGTAGGCCCTGTAGCTTGGCAGTTCCATAGTCCCCAGTACGTTGTGCTCAGCTGCACGGTTTCTGGTTCAGCAGTGTACACGATGTCCGCGTCATCTGTGTCACTAGCAGTGACAGTCCCATCTTCGGATCCTTTTACCTCATCTGCTCTTTTGACTGTGAGGCATTCTGTATCCAAGCGGCCTTACTCTGTCTTGATTATGGCTTCCGCATCGGCCTCGCACGTGTACGAAGTTAATTCTCCGATTACGATTGCAACATTTTTGGGTAGTCTGCCCGGCGCCACGAATGTTGCTGTGATTCAATCTGACGTGGTTGGAGTCGTGTTTCTTGGGAGTTTGACTGCAAACGCCTCGATGGCAATTTTGAGAGATCTCCCTACGTTTTCGATCGTCAACGTTTATTCTGGCATGTCAAACTCCATTGACTTGCCCGTTGTCCGCGGCGTTCAATACACATTTCAAATTGCTGCTCAAGATGGCGCTCAATATCAAGTTTCAAGCACAGCCGAATTCACAGCAGTGAGCTTGCCCGGGCAGCCTGTGATCACTTCGGCGACATCACAGCCAGATGGAAGTGTTGCATTCGTCGTGTCTATTTCCGATGATGGCTCAGGCAGCGCTGTCAGCTCGATCGCATCTTCTCAGATCACCTTGGTTATTCTTCAAATATCTGCATCTGTCACTTTCTCACCGCTCGAGAGAAACTTGACTTTCTTACCAACCTCGTTAATGTCCGTGACCGGATTGACTCCCTCCGTGCAGTACAGGGCACGAACTTTTGTTTGCAATCAGGGGGGTTGTAGCCTGTTCTCTGACATATTCTTGTTCACGACCTTTTCGATTCCCTCCACTCCTCTTCCTCTTGCCGCAGTCAATCTGAGAGTATCTGGATCCATTCGTTATGATTGGGACCGCCCTCGCGACCTTGGGTTAGGGTCATCCGGTTCTGAGTCCAACATCACTTACACGCTGAAAGTAACACGTCCTCCTCTCTTCACCATGACTTTTTCGTCCTTAAAGAACAAAACTCTTATCGTCTCAAATTTGACTGTCGGTGCAACATACGTGGCCTCAATTACGGCAACCAATTTCGTTGGCTCCAGTTTGTCAGCAAATTTTGAAGCTGTAGTAGTCTTGACAGCGCCGCAGCAACCTCAGACGCTGACCGTGGCTGCAGTCCCTCCCTCTTCTGTGAGATTGTCCTGGATACCCCCAGGGGATCAAGGAGCAGGTTCGAGTGCAGTTAATCTAGTGTACGCTGTCGAGTTGTCGACGTCTTCTCAGTTTTTGAGCCGAGTGTCTCTATCGTCGACGAATAATGGGTTATTGAGAGTTGAATCGGGTGTGTCTGCAACAATAACTGGGATCACACTTGGAGCGCAGTACTATGCAAGAGTGTATGCTGTGAATGACGCAGGTTCTAGTTTGCCATCTAACCCGATTGCTTTTGTTGTTCCTTCGCTGCCATCTTCTGGGCCTACTCCATCTGTGCAGCAGATGAGCGATGGCAGAGTGCTGTTTTCGTGGGCCCCTGTTGCAGGTGCAACTTCTTACATAACTGAAGTGTCCTTGTCGAATGCCAAAGTGTTCTTGACCACGACCGTGGCAACATCGTCTTCATTTACACCTGTTGTACCTGGTTCCATTTATAGCGTCCGCGTGGGAGCATCAAACAGCGCTGGAACCACATTCGGAGCAGTTGTCTCTTTCCCTTCTTTCGCTCGCCCATCTGTCGCAAACAATGTGAGCGCTCGATCAGTCGCCGTTGGCAGTGTCGCCGTGCAATGGATGCCACCTGTCTTCTTAGGAAGCTCAGATTCGTCAGTTGCCGAGTACTTTGTTGAGTATGGCAGCGACAGTCAGTTCAGATCTCCCGTCCTTGTCCGGTTGCCGTTTTCGCAAAGTTCGTTCGAAATACGAAACTTGCCAATCGGACAGTTCCTTTTCATTCGAGTCTCTGTGTTCAATGGCGTGTTGCAATCAGAAGCAGTGACTACAAAGGCCAGGTCAATCGGAGCTCCGTCCAGCCCTCTCAATCTCCGGATTCTCCAGAGCGGTGCTGGGCTTGCTTCTCTTCGTTGGGATCTCCCTGCAAATACTGGTGGCAATGACGCACGTTTTGGAATCGAGTCCTTCTCAGCGGTCCTGACCTGTGGACCGAACACGACCGATTTCATAAACATCCGCACAACTTCTATTCTCGCTGCTTCCACGAGCTCACAACCCTGTTCTTTTGTCGTCAGTGCATCAAACGGGCTTGGTTCAAGCCCTTTCAGCCTTCCATCTGCACCCTTCTCGGTTGCTCGATCGCTTGGGGATGACACTGTCGTTGTTAGCGCATCCCTAACGTCTGCTACCACCGCTGCCGTGTCGTTTTCGTCGGCTGTCATGTCACCTCGAATATTTGTTGTCCGCTCTTGTGTTGACTCCGTTTGTTCACAATTCGAAACATTCTCGACGTCATCAACGTCCATGATCTTCTCAGGGCTGCGACCGAATTCGCGCTACTTCTATTCCGTTGCTGTGGCTAACGATGTAGCACAAGGTCGCTTTTCTCCAGCGGTCAGCGTGACAACAGCCTTCAGACCATACGTACTTTGGAGCTCTGCCCAGAGTGTACAGTCTGCTGCTTCGTTTTTGTTCACTACCGTGGTTCAAACCGCGTTTAATTCTTCTCTAGCAATCAATGTTTCGAGATCATCACTTTCGGAAACATCTGTGACAGTTGGAGGCATTGTGGTGCAGTTCGGAGAAGTTACTTCAGACAATGCAGCGCTTGCGATTACTTACTGTTTCAACGGTGATTGCACAGTGAACTCTCCGTCACGTATTCCGATTAGGCCACCAAGGGCGTTGAAACTCCTGGGCATGTTCCCAAGACGAGGTGCTGTGGGCTCGGCGGTCAGATTCATTGCGCGGAAATCAGATCCTGGGTCTGTGTATGTGCTATTTGAAGGAATTGCAGCTTTGTCTATTGTAGAGTCGCAGTCTGATGACATCATCAGAGTCCTTGCATACGTGCCGACGGGTGTGTCAAACGGAACTGCGTCAGTGATCTTGTCGGTTGGTACGAGCGTATTGACTTTCAATTTCACAGTTCTTGATTCCTCTGCTGCTGCAATTGTGTCAATTGCACCAACATCAATTCTGTCGTGGACTGTGCAGGAAGTCGAGGTTCTTTTTGCGTCCCCGTCTGTACTGATCGCTCCTCCTGTGGTGAGGGTTGATTCCGTTTCGTGCACTGTCAAATCTTTTGCCCGTGTCGGACTCAATCTCTTCAATCTTCAAGTCGAGGTTCCAGTTCTTGGTGGGATCTCCCGTCAAAGCTCAGTTGAGGTAGCATCTGCGTCAATTCCCGTTTCGATCTTAGCAGGACGGTTCTCTGGACAGATGATCCCCAACACGTTCGATTCATCTGTCCCTGGTGCCATCTCCGCGACGTATTGCTTCAGCGGTGACTTGAACCTTGCAACTGCTCTGTCGGTGTCCCTCTCAGTTGATGGAGTGGCTGTGCAAGCGTCTAGTGTGCTTGCCCTTGCGTCTCCATCTGCTGACTTGCTGAATTCGTATTGCGCTTTCATGAACGTTTCCATACCTCTGAACCTTGCTGGGTTTTTGGTTGCAACAGTGTCGCAGTCGGGAAATACTGTGTTTTCGGCTCTTGTGGCGTCTGTTTCGTCTTCAAAGCGACCATCAGCGTCTCTTAGAGATGTCACGGCGATTGAGCCTGGATACTTGGGATCAGTCAGTGCTATTCTTAAGAATGTTGCGATCACAAATGACAATCTCGTAACAGTGACGATCAACGGCTCCATTGCTGCTCAGGTACTCAGGGTCATCCCTTGGACTTGCACCCTCTGCTTTATCGTTGAATTCAATCCACCAATCCTTGCTATGGGCAACTTCTCAGTTACTTTTGGTGGGGTGGATCCATCGGTCAGCACAAGGCTCATCGTTTCGCCTGTGTCGAGAACTGCGATCGTTTCTTCCGTTGTGCAGATAAATCCATTCCGTTTTGTTTTTAGCATTTCCAATCTCTCCGTTTCCATTCACTTCTCGAGCATTTCTCTTGTATCGACAACTGCAATTGTCGATCTGCAGTCATTCACTTGCATGTCATCTCTTTGCTTGGCGACGGTGGGTATTGCATCGTCTACACCTCCAGGGGACCATGCACTATCGTTTGTGCATCAATCTACGGGGACAGTCATCGTCTCCACGACTTTCGTGTTTGCTGTGGAGGCGATACAGATACACTCTCTTGTACCTTCATCCACACAGCTTGCTGGCGGCGGTCTCTGCACCATTACTCTGAGACGCAATGATCACATCCGCTCGCATTATCAAGTCATGTTTGCTCCATTCACAACAGTCCTCAATTCGATGACCAACTTCACGGCAGATCTTGATGTTGTTACATTTTCGCTACCCTCTGTCCCGATACCTGGTACTTACATTGGGACTCTCCTTAGGCTATCATCCAGCTCTCCTGCAACCTCATTTTCGATCCGATATCATCCCAATTCCGTTGTGCGACCTCAGCTTGTAGCTCAATATCCGAATCCTTTACCTGCATTTTCAACGTCCATCAATGCGAGCGTAAGGTTGTCTGGAATGCCGTCATCTTCTACTGTGCAGTCAGTATCATTGCAGCTTTCGGGCTTGCCTGCAATCGTCACAGCAGTGACTGTCATTCGGGATGAGGCGGTAGTGACCTTTGTCCCCCCGTCGCTTCCAGTGGGATCTGCACTCCTGTCGCTGACAGTCAACAACGTTGCATTCAGCCCCGGAACCTTAGTTGTATCTGAACCGATTCAAATTTCTGCTGTTTATCCTCAGGTTGTCCGCGCAGCTGGCCGCGTGCTCGTTTCTTTCAGGATGCGAGTCCTGGCTGGTCCTTGTGTTGGATGCACATTCATGATGAACAGGGCTGATTCTGTGCTGCTGACTCGCATCTCAGACGATTTCATGGAGGCCCAAGTGATAGTGCCACCATGCATGTCCTTGAGCTGCCCTCTCAATATCTCCACTTTTCATGATTCCTCTGTGTTTGGAACTCTTCCGGTCTCCTACGTCGCTAGCCCCTTAATGAGTCTCTTGCCGTCCGCCGTTCCAGCGGGTCGTGCAGCTGTGGTTGTGGTCTCGGTTGAAAACTTGATTCTTTCTGCGTCCTCGCTTACTCTTAGCGTTGGCGGAGCTCCTGCTTCAGTCACAAGCGTCATCGCGTCGGAGGAACTTTCTGTGTGTTCATTTATTTTGCCTTCGAGTGCGCCAGTGGGCTCCTCGTCAGTTGTGTTGACAACTACATCTCAGTTATCGTTGAATTCAACATTGATGATTGTTCCTTTCGGAGGGCTTTCGTTAATTGGGACTTTTCCTTCAGTCCTGTCATCTGTTGGAGGACAAACTGTGACAGTGTTTTTGAGAGAGTTTCCTCCGGAAACTAGAGCCACTGACTTCGCCCTTACAATTGAGCAAGAGTCAGTGGACATTACCGGAGTGTCGACTATGTTCATGTCCCTGACATTTCTCTCCCCAGCCCGATCAAATGCAGGCATGGCAGCCTTGATCCTCGTTCATCTTCCCTCAAATGCAGCTGTTTCGTTTGAGCTTCAATTTTCTGACCAATACATTGCAATCATTGGCCAACCAACTCCTCACGCTGTGGCTTCGAGTGGTGGCACGTATTTCTCGATAACCGTGTCCGCTGCGATTGCCCTTAATTTCCGTTCCGATCATTTTCGCTTTGTCTCTGAGGTCGCTGACTTCTTCTCCTCGTCTGTTTCTTGTGACAGCACGCTGTGCACCGTCACGTCGATCTGTCCATCTCTTCCAAGTGGTTCGCTAACCTTTTCTGTATCTCTAGTTGAGTATGGCGTCATCGGAGATGTCAAGCTCACATCGGTCAGCTCGACCTTGATCATCCTTGGTGTTTCACCTTCGAGGGGACCAGCAAGTGGAGGCTACTTCATTGAGCTTTCGATGGGTGGATCAATGCCGCCTCTCCCCCCTGCATCCTTCCGCGTGTCGTTCAATTCAACAAATGTTCCCTTGGACAGCGTCAGAGGAAATGTGCTTCGTTTCCTCGCCCCTGCCCTCCCCAATGCTCGCACAGGCGTGGTCAGCATTGGCGTTACTCATGTTGGGGACGTTGATGCAGCAACGATAGAATTTGTTTTAGAGTCTTACGTGCCATCCATCGAGATTGATGATGCTTCTGTGACCGAGTCTTCTAGAAATAGGGTTGCGGAGCTTACAGGTTTTGGTGCTTTGCTGTCAGTCAACGACTTAGAGCTTCGAGTGGGCCTCCTTGCGGTTCCTCCGTCGAAAATGAGGCTCATATCCAGCAACCCGGTGACTTCTGTTGTCTCTTTTGAAGTTCCTTCGTTCGATTCGCTCAGGACATCATCTCGCCAAGTTCCACTGACCGCGCGATCCAAGGCCATTGCAGCAACTGCTGCACGATTGTTGACTTATTCCGTTGAAACGCTGACAATCTCAACAATATCTCCCAGCTCCATTACTTCTCGAGGGGGTCAAACACTCTTGATTGTACTCTCTGCCCCAAATGACATCGTTTTTGACTTTCCTCTGGTTCGCATTGGTTCCATCGTATCGACGATCCTTTCATTGGACAGATTGGGTGGGATTGTTTTCATGACCGTTTCCTCGCCTGCGTTATCTCCTTCGCCTTCGGTGCCCGTCGTCGTCGTTCCATCTCAGCGAGTGCCGGACACCCTCGTGCAATCCCAAATCCTGGTGTTCGACAATTTGAAACCCGTGGTGGTGGCACAGCGTTTTGACGGCCGCCGTTCCTATCTTACTCTCAGCATTGCAAATTTCAATACTTCTTCCGTCGCCATCGTTGCCGGCAGCAGGTATCTCCAACCTGCAACGGCTGTGACAACCAACACAACCACACATTTGGCAGTGGACTTCGGTTCTGCAATTGAACTTCCGTCATCTGTCCTCGTTGTTGGCCTCAATGTTACTGTTCGTGTCGCACTGGATCGCGACTGCCCGTTTGATCAGTGTACTTTCCCAGATCTACTCCTTTCAGAGCGTCAAATCAGACGGCAACTCGTTCGGTCGGTCACCCCAACACAAGTGTCATCGCGAGGGGGTTCCTTCGTGCATGTTGAGCTCGCAGAGGAAGTACAAGTTGCTCCCTCTGTGTTCTGTGCGGGACAGCCCCAGTCTGTGGTAGCATTGTCCCGAAGAAAAGTTGTGACCTTCGTCTCCACTCAGCTTCCCCCAGGACCCTCTTCTTGCTCAATATTTTCAGATGAAACGGTTTCTTTCCTCTTGATGGTCGATTCCTTTGCTGCTCGGTTCTCAGTTTCGTCGATTTCACCCACTTCAGTGCCTCATGGCGTCGATAGAACAGTCAGCGTTGTTTTTGAGGGTGTCCCAGATGGCCCTCTCTCGTTTTCTCCTTCCGTTTCGGCGTCTGCTGGCACTGCCTCCTTATCTGATTGTGCTCTGCTGCCAGGGAACTCTGCAGCATGCGGAGTTCGCGTCAATCTCCCCGCGGCAGCTACTTTGACTTTTAC
>JAIYDP010000271.1 GCA_027487435.1 Verrucomicrobiaceae bacterium
CCCCCCTTAGACGGCCATGCTCTGATGCATCTCCGCGCCGCCAATCGCCATCATCAGCGCGCCCTCCGCCTCCGCCGCACTCATCCGCGCGGAGGGCTCCCATCGCCAGCACCCCCGCAGCAGCTGCGGCATCAATCAACGCGAAGGGGCACATCAAACAATTTTGGCCCATCGGGGCCACTCAGAGCCGATGGGAAGAACATCCCCTCCGTCGCCGGCGGCGCGAATGCGCGGGAGAATTTCCTCCGGCTGCGCGAAGAGACCAAAGGGGACGCCTTTGGAGAGGATCTCCTGATGGATAAATGATGGCCACCACATCAATCAGCAGAGGGCATAGAGGACGGAAAAGGCGAGAGGAGGTAGGTGTCATGATGACTTTTAAAAGGGGGGGTACCCATGCGAGGACTCCAAAGCCCCACATGTCGGACGCGCAGGAGGGGGGGTACCTTTTTTTGAGTGAGGGAACAAGGGGGGACATGAGGCTGAGCGAAAGTGTGGCGAAATATTAAGTGGGCTATCAAATAAACAAAAAAAGAAAAGACGCCGCTTCCCCCCCCCCCCCCCCCAAACCCGTTCAGGACCTCCGGCGCCGCCCACTTGGCGGGCATCACCCCGGCCATGGGCTGGCCACTTCTGGTCGCGAGGTCGAAATCCCCCAAACACACTTCCAGTGGATCCTCGCTTTTAACGAACACGTTGCGGGCGGCTACATCGCAATGAACAATTCCTGCTCTGTTTGAGATCGCGCTGAAGTGGGGGGGGGGGGGCGGGGGGACCTCTGGTGGCGAGGAGCGTGAGGGCGCTGGCGACTTGGCGAAGGATGAGGGCGATGGAGAGGATGGAGGGGGGGGTGGAAATCATGTACTTGGATAGGTTGTCTTTTAATCTTGGCTCGATTAAAAATGAGCGGTTGTTAATTTTAGCAACCCCGTAGACGTCGATGACATGAGGAGAGCGGAGGGACCTTGCGCCATCAAATTCTATTTTTGGAAAAGACTGAAATAAGGAGAAGTCAATTCTAGAATCCATTGAACGGTTTGATAGCGCCAAGAAAAAAAAAGTAGAAAAAAATAGAATAGAATAAAAAGAATTTTAAAAAAAATAGAGAAGTCAAAAGCAAAAAATGACCGTTGGAGGGGGCAGCGAAAAAGAGGGCCTAAAATAAAAAATAAAATAAAATACCAAAGGATTCGAGCCTCTTGGTCGATGGAGGGCGAATCGTTGGGCTCCATGGCCTACGTGTTTAAAAAAAAGCGACAAATCACAAACGCAAGCGGCAACGACCTCTTCGCAGCGCCACCGCGCTAAATAAACGATCTTTAGAGCGTTGTTAAAGCAAGGGGCGGGAAAGTCGAATGTACCTTTTTAGTCCCTGAGGAAAGAACTTTATTTAAACGGACGCCATCAATTTGAGGCACATCAGCGGGAATAAAAGGATTTGTTAGCAGCCTCTCCGGCGGTACTGGCGCAGCATCCTCCTCCTGCACCACAAATGCAGGGGGAGGGGGCGAACGCTCAGCCGCCTCGCGCGGCGCTTCCACCGCGGGGGGCTCCGGCCGTGCCGCGCGCTTAAACGCGACCCTAAAAGCGCCCCTCGTTGGGTTGCTTAAGTCAAGCGCGATTTCGGTCCCTTCCACGCCGCGGACGCGCTCCTTTGAATTTAAATTAAAAAATGAGCCTTAACTGAAAAGTCATCCTCGGTCATGTTGGCCACAGGCCAGCCGTCGACGCCCAAAATTCTGTCGCCGGGAAGCACCTGCGGCTGTGAGCGACAAAACGAGGAGCTGACTCCTGCGTTGGAGGCGGGGCCGCCATGGATGACCTCTTTGACGGACCTGGTCCTGCCCGTCCCGAAGGGGATGAGGCCGATGTAGCCCGCGTTGCGACGGGGGGTGGGGTCTTGATGTGGTCGTTGAGGTACTAGACCTCTGCCGTAGTGTTGTTGAAGGTAGCTGCCGACTTCAACGTACGACACGCGATCCCGGCCGCTGAAGACGTTGGACGCGATGGCGCGGAAGATGTCCGACTTCACAGGCTCCAGGAACGAGATTAACTGAGCGCACTAAGTGAAGAAGAGGTGGCATTTCGCCGCACCTCCTCATGGTCGGTGATAAACATGTCGTGGAGGCTGCGAAGCGTCTCGATAACGCCGGGCAACTCCGTGTTCATTTTCAAGGTGTTCACAAACCACAACCGGAGATTTCACTTCCACAACGCACGCACATGGACGCTTTTGACGGCCAAGATGCGTTCAATAATGATTCAAATAAAACACGCCCACCCTCAGGGTGCAACTAGTCACCTCCAGCCGGATCGGCAACTACGTACGGCGCTGGGACCATTCGAGTCCGCTTCCCGTCGTACTCTTCGTCGTCTTCAAATCGGAGCTGCTCGAAATCAACACACCGCCCCCCCCCCCAATAAGAGAGAGCAGTACCTCGTACTCATTGCGCTGCAGCACCGACGGCCCAGCCAGCACAATGGCCTCATAAAACGTCGTTGTCTTGGGGTAGAGCCCCTGCGCCATGAGCAGACCCCGCCGCCATGGCAGCTACCAAAACGTGCGCCCCACGGGGAAACTCGTCAACGACAGGATTGTCAAAGTCGGGCAGTTCCACGACGTTTCGAAGTGGAATCTCGTGCAGTCTGCGCAAGTCATGTCTCGTTGGATGGCGCCAAACGCCTTCTTCGGGTTGGGGTCCCACTCGTCGCCGAAGTCGTCGTCTCGAACTTCGACCCTGCGCTGTCATCGCCACGAGCACAAGAGGCACTTCATGTCATCTCCAATGCGCATGATTGTCGCCAAGATCCAGCTCGCGGACTGCCCTGGTGCGCCGGGGATGCGGGCCACGACTTGTTTGCCCTCGAACAAGCCCGGCGCCCATGGGCCTTTGCTGCGTTGGCGTGAGGGACGCACACGATGAGGGGCCTACAATAAGTGCAGCTTATCAAGGTCATAATCTGGTACTGGGCGATGTCAGAGGGTCCGACCGAATAACTTGCATATCCTAGCCCTCTTGGAAGGATTCAAAATCAAATCAACAGAGTCCATGCAGGCTTGAGCGAAACTGTGTGGTAAGGAATCCAAGTGAAGGAAAACAGCTCTTCTTGCTCTGAAGTTATCTTCACCGCTTCATACAATTCACACAGTTTGTTGGCATTCCTCGCCATTTCCCCGGCACGAGCGTCGTTGGCTGGGGGCATCATCCATGGCAGGGTACAAACGTTACGGAGGTCTAGGATCTTCTCATGTGCACGATTCAGCTTCCGAGTGGCGGCAGTAGCTTCTCTGCTGGCGTGCTGCAGCCTCCTCAGCAGGGCGCCAATGTCAGGATCCATCTTTAGGAAAATTGAGTTCATTATCTTTGGCAGGTCGAAGTTCTCTCGGCAACGCGACTCAGATAACAACATTGTTTCCATTTCAAGTATGGACTGTTTTTACAACATCGCGCCCGCTGAGAGAGCAGCTCAGTCTTTAAGGTTGGAAAATTTAGCATGGCAAGGGACGCGTTTGGATGCGCGAAATGGAGGCTCCTGCTCTTCGTCACAATATGCGTTGAACATGCGCTGGCAGCTGGCGTGAATGCTTCTACGTCGGCGACACTGCCACAAGTTATCTCGCAAGGATGCGGGGTGAACGTGTCCGCAGGAACGGTCACCCTCCTGTCGGATTGCTCCCTCACAGTCGCACCGACAGCGTCCGTCACGTTGACGTCTCCGTTGACAATCCATCTTGCAAGTGGAGTCAGATTCGCGCTTGCATCAGTCGCTCCCACACTCTCGCAGCTCCTCCTCGCCCCCAACGCCCCCCTCCTCGTCCGCGCATCCGCCGGCGCAACCTTTGCCCTCGCCTCCCTCTCCCTCATCGGCGCCCCCTCACTTGTCCTTTCGGGTATCCCTCCCTCGCATACATTTCTAACATGGGCGAGGTGTTTCGAACGTCTCTCTCGATCGCGTCCATTCCACCCCCCCCTTTTCGATTCAAAACTGCGCTCACCTTCAAATCACTGACTCTCTGTTTCAAGCGGGTGCCACCATCCAAAACGCAACGTTTGGCCAAGTCTCGGGCACGACGTTCGAAAGGAGTGCCACTGCCGGCCTCGCTGCGATCGACGTGATTTCCCTTCGGATAGTGGGGTCTATTTTTAGAAACAACAACTCATCGGGGCTCTTCATTGTCCGGAGTGCCATCAGCGTAAGCTCGTCTGATATCGCCTTCAACTCCGCTGACGAGCGGGGGGGGGGGGTTCTATCTGACTGTTCAAACGTTGCTCTGGAGCGAACCAGCGTCCATCAGAACTTCGCGAACCTCCAGGGGGGGGGGATTTTCGCGTCATGTGCGGCCTCAAGGGGTGCCAACATCGTCTCCGCAGTTTCGTTCCATCATTGTTCTATTTTTGGCAATCGGATCAGCAGCGGCCATGGCGCGGACTTGTTTGAAGACGGTGCCGCAGTCGACATAACAAACAGCGACTTTAGCAACACCTCCCTTCCGTCGCAGCCACACGCTGTTGTGATCACCCGCAGCTCCACATCCATCATCGCCTCAACCGTCGCCGCGCTGGAGGTGGACGCATCGCGCAGCACCTTCGCAGGGGACGTTATCTTCTTACCCCCCCCCTTCGTCCATCTCTCCCGCAGCCACGTCGGCGCAGTGAAGGCGGTAGGGGTGTCGATGACTGTCTCTTCGACCATAGTTGATGGGCCGTTTGAGGTCGAAGCCCATTCGACCATCCACCCCGTTGGGTCAGTCCTCCGAAACGTTGCGATTTCGTCCGATGGCCAGTTGTGGTTGGCAATGTCCGTTCTCTCCCGAGTTTGCGCTGCCGCACGCTGCGTCCACAATCTCCACGTGGGTGATGTCCCCGCAGTGATGGGCCGCGACTTGGCGCTCGTCTCCATCGGGGGGGTGTCGTCCGTCGAGTGGTTTGACGAGGCGCCCTTTTCGTACGTTGCGAGTTGCTGGCGCACTGACATTGCGACCCCCCCTCTCACATTGGCTGTCAACGCGTCGTCAATCAACGGCTCCCACGTCTCTCTTGACATATTTGACGGCCCCGTAGCCGACTGCCTTTGGACGGCAACTTTCAACCCCACGAGCTTCTCTCTCAAACAAGGGGGGTGGGTCGTCCCCGGTGGCGCGACGTTCACCCTCCGGCGGCGGGACGGAAATAGCCTCGGGCCGTCCACTTGCTGCGCACGCGCGAATGTGAGACGTCTTTCGGCGGCGTTGCCCTCTGTGTCGGATATTCGACTGTCTGGCGGTGCGATGGGCAGCCCGGTTATCATGATTGGTTGGGGGCTTAACGACGTTGCTGATGTTGCTTTGACTTTAAGGGATTTAAGCGGTCGGGACTACTTGGCAAGGGCATCCGATTTTCAGCTGTCTTGGATGGAAAGAGAAAACTTTTCTTGTTATTCTCAACAAGAGGATAGCGCGAGGTTCACTTGCAAGGTCAAGTCGGAGGCTATTTCGAACGGAGACGTCTTCTTTTCGTTCAGAGAGTGTCCAGAGGGATTCGACTCCCTGTGCAGAGCCACTGTACGCAACAGCCCTCCCATTTTGCACGTTGGGTGGGTTGTTGTCCCCAGCGTTCTCGTGTTCGGGACTCTGGTTGCTGCTTGTGTTGCGAGGATTAAAGCATCCAAGCGAAGACGCCTTCGAATGCGTAACTAATTTGTACAATTGACTTATTTAAATAAACTGTTATGGAGGTGGACGAAGTCCAGCTCCTGCAGCAGCTGGGAAAAGACATGAAGACCCTGCTTGAGTGCGAAGGTGAAATGGCCGACCAGTCCTTTCTGCATTCCTTCACTGTCCTGGATGGTTCAGTCACAAGTTCCCCGCACCTCTCCCTCCTCATTTCCCGCAGTTTGCCGCGCGATTGCAAGAGCCCGGTGCCCCCATGTTCTCACCATCAGCCATCTTGATTGCACTCATGCGGCCTTTGACATCGTCAAATCGTTCTCCTACACTGGTACGCGCACCTACAAACTCGCACTCACGCGCGAAGGGTCACGGCGCTGCCCTCAGCCGCTCCTCGCCGATGCTCTCGTCGCCGCAACCCTCTGCCAATCCCCCCTCGCCCCCCTCATCGCCGCTGAAATGTCCGCCGCCGTCTCCGTCGACACCTTCGCCCTCTACCTCCACACCGCCCTTAAGACATCCTCCCCCCCCCTCCTCCAAGCCGCCCTCTCCTTCGTTTCCGACCACACGCTCGATGCCCTCTCACACCCTTCCTTCATCACGTAGCCTCTCACACATGTCTCTCACCCCCCCCCTCCCCCAGCCTCTCCGACGGCGCCATGGCGGAGATTTTGGCCCTCCCCCGCGCCGCCAGTGACGAAATCGACCTCTTCCGCGCCGCGCACGGCTGGGCGCTCGCCAAACCCGCCGAGAGCTCTGCCACCCCAAGTGACGGGGGGGGTGAAGATGACGAGGTCCGAAAAGAGCGACGCTTCGAGTTGATTGCGACGAAAATAGATTTTGGCCTCATCTCTGCGAGGGATGTCTCTGAGGCGGTTGTGCCCCTTGGGGTGCTTAAAGACTCCCAGCTCGTCCAAGTCTTTAAGGCCCACGCCATCGCTGCGCAAGACGCCTCCGCCCTGCGCCAGCGTCGCGGCGTGGAAGATCTTCACCCCCCCCCCCTCCATGCGGTTGATAGTTCGGAGAAGCCGCCAGCAGCTCCGACATCGAACCCCCCCCCGGTTGAGGCTGCGGAGACGCCGCAAGCGACGTCTTTATTGACCCCCCCCCCTTCGTCTGAAGCGCCTGTGAAGGAGGGGGGGGCCTTTTCTGTATATTTACGTGCGCTTCATGACAATGCGAGTGGGATCTCGCTCTCACATTTTAACCTCAGCGCGGCAGACGCGGATGTCTTAGCGCCTGCCCTTATGCGTTTCAAATGTCTTAAAGAGCTCGACCTCTCAAACTGCAACATCACCGACACCATCCTCAGAGACATCGCCTCGTCCTTGGGGGGGGGGCACCCCCTCGCAGGTCTCTCCCTCAAGCGCAACCACCTCACTGCCGCTGCCACCCCCTCCATAACAGCTCTAATTTCCCTCCATTTGTTAGAAAAAATCTGCCTCTCAGAAAACCCCCTTGGCGACGAAGCGGTCGAAAAAATTGCGCGCGCTCTAACAAGCGCGCCGAAGCTTCGGTTAGTTAGCGTGCGATCCACCGGCGCAAGTGACGCGGGGGTGCGCGCGCTGGTTGCGCTGGCGATGCGCCAGCGAGGGGGGGTTGTTTTGAAATTGGGGGGGAACCCAGTCGACGCGAAAGCGCTCGTCCTCGTGGCGGCGGCGAAGCGGCAGGGCGTCCAAATTGTACTTTAGAGTAATTATTTAGAGCTGTGATGTCGTAGATAATGCACTTTGGAGCATTGTGTACTTTAGAGCAGAATTATAAAATTAACTTGAGACTGCGATTTAAATCCGCTGAGCAGCAGAGGGGGGGGGAGGGGGACAGGGTCCAGCGCGCCCGTCGGTTGATGGAGTCAACATCAAAAGTTAAAATAGAAACGCAATGAGGTGGCAAGGTCATTTATTTAGCCGATGATGTGACCATCAAATTGACAACTCCGACGGCGCCGTCCAAAATACCGCCATAAATAATGATTCCCCCCCCCCCCCGTTCTACTGCTGCCCTCCCGAACGCAACACCCCCCCCACAATTTCGTCCGTCGCGGCCACAAGGCGAGGGTCTGCCGCCGCCAATTCCATCGCCTGCGCGATTTCTGCCCCCCCCCCTCCTTCGAGGTTGACACCCAGACTCATCAGCGCCTGCTCGAGGGAGTGGCGCGCCCTCTGCGCGCCTTTTGCGTCGGGGGGGGGCGGGTGACCCCGAACGGACTTGCCTCCCGTGTAACAATTTGAGAGGTACGGGGGGGGGGGGTTGAGCTGCGCAACGTCGTCCTCCGCGAGGGTCGCACGGACGGCATCTGCAAAGGGGGGGGGTAGGGTCTTCAAAGCGTTCTTTAGCTCCCTTGATTCTTTTAAGTACCGCGAGAACGCGGCGCTGGCGAAGCTCTCCGCAAAGGGGGGGTTGGGGACAAATTCTTTCACGAGGAGGACAAAGAGGACCTGCGGGGGGGGGGGGGGGGTAAAAGGGAAAGCGGTTTTTGGGAAGGGGGGGGGCGCATTTAAAAGAAAAGCGAGAGCGGAAAGAAATTAAAAATAACGACCCAATATTTTTAAAAATAAATTGTGGGAAATATTCATATACAGAAAATACTATTCGGGTTATCGCCGCCTTCAGAAACATAACAACCCCCCCCCCCCCACAAAAACTTTAGGCTTCTTGTCGTCGTCAAACTCGCGCCGCACCACGCGCAGGAAGGCCACGCATGCGTCCTGCGCGTCCCCCTCTGACAAAAAATCGCGCAGATTTTTAACCGCCACAACGATGCGGCGCACGACCGTTGCGACGAGTTTAAAAAGCATGTTGACATTTAGCGTGAAGGTGCGTTGCGGGCAGTGGCGCTGCCACACGCAGCCGATTGAGTTAAAAATTTCTGTTAGAAGCTCGTACTCAAGCCGCGACTCGTTCCACCCCCCCACACGCTCGTACAGGCGCCGCCACAGCGCAGCCTTCATTTCAGGGGGGGGAAGCGCGAGCGCCTCCGTCAGTGAGGTCGAAAGTACACCCGCGGGACATTCCGTCGTGGGTGCCATCAGCAGGGGGGTGAACACAGCCGCCTCGTTCGTTAGGACGCTTCGCTCTGTGGGGGCAGTGGGGGGGCCACGCCAAGGTGAGTCGAAGGGGGGTAGGGGTGACGCGGCGGGAGGGCGGGCGTCGGCGTTATGCGCAGGTTGCGACGGTGGGGGCGGTTGGGGGGGCTCCGCGGATGGGGGGTTGGGAGGGGGTGCCTGAGGCTGCGACGCTGCGCTTGGGGGGGGGGGGGGGGCCGGCGCGGGGGCGGGGGCGGGTTGAAAAAGGGGGGGGAGAGAAAGGCCGGCGGAGG
>JAIYDP010000115.1 GCA_027487435.1 Verrucomicrobiaceae bacterium
ATCACACCTCCGCTTCCCCACCGGAACACTGTCCACAACCACAAGTCTCCTCCATCGACACCCTCTCGCCTCCCTCAAGTCATCCGCCGCCGACGCGGCCCTCCTCCTCAAGCACAACGCGTTCCCAAACAAATCCAACATGTCCACCCGCTTCCCCAACTGGCTCTGCCCCCTCTGTCGCGACCCAAACGACGACCTCCACCACGCCCTCAACACGTGTGTCCACCGCCCCGACATCGCCCGAAACCAAGTCTTCGACAACCCCATGATATTCCAAATGTTGAACGACCCCGCGGCACACCAAATCCAGTGGAACATCATAGAGAAGTCTACAAAGAGATCCTCCCACCAAACGTTTACAAGATTGTTGGGAAGAGTATAAACAGATGAAGACCAAGCGAAAAAAACATCATCGTAAGTTCGAGAACCCCAAAAATGCGTATACTCTGTATCCGTTGCTGCAGTGGGTACAAGGGTACAAGGAGGGTGCAATGGGGGGTTCCATCCTGAAGAAAAGAAGGGAGGAAAGGGAAGAGAGGTCGTAGGGAGATCAGGGGGGGGTGGGTAGGCTTTTTGTATATGTTGACCACATGAGCGGCCTTGTAGACGAACAGTCAAAACTGCATCGTATCATTCGAAGAGGCTCACATATTAAAGAGAGGTCCTTGTATTCTCCTCAGCAGTTGATGGCGGCATCAAAGTTCAGGCAGCTGGATGGTATCTCCTCCATCGATTGTGATATCAGCGAAAACGAAAGCGTCCAAGACATAAAATTTGATAAGCTCTCTCTTCGCTTCCTGGCCAAACCTTCTTTAGAGGAAGGATTCTTAAAGTGGTCTTTGAACAGGTCTCAGGGTACAGTGGCCCGCTCCCTTTTGCTGTTTACGATTGTTCGGATTGCTGAATATCTTTATCATCGATATTTGAGTGGCTTCGGAGTTTCAGTTGCAAACTGGGTGGGATATTCCGTTGTTTGGTTGACTGTATGGGACTTCTTCTTGTTTCATGTGAAAAGAGCTCGACAAAAGATCACCATCATGTGGATTTTGAATGTCGTTGGATGTGGGGGAATGATTTCGCTCTCGATGTTGTCCATTTGCCTCGATCCAGAATTTAGAACGGTGACTGTTGCCTTCAATGCCACCCTTCTACTCGCGGCGACGCCTGATCTCCTTTGTCTTCGATTTGTTCAAGTTCTCTTGGTTGCTTTGGAGTGTGTGTTGGCTATCTCAATCACGTTCGCTGTCCGATCCAATCTGGGAAATGAGCCAACAGGTCTTGCTCTAGCATTTTTCGCTCTCGCGGCAATCGCCACTCTGCAGTCAGCAAGAAGACGCGAATACGCTGAGCGACAGGAGTTCATTGCTTTGATAAGCCTTCGAATTCAATTTCGAGATCGATACGCCCTTGCGAACCGGCTGCTTCCACCTACAGTAGCGTCCAAGGTTATCGAAGGAATCAATGTGATAGCAACGTCTTTTTCACGACCCGTTTTTATCGCAATGTTTGGTTGTGTTATATTTCTGGCTCCCGTAACTTTCTTAGGTATCGACGACTTCGAGAACATTGTGTCCACAAGTAATGGCATCTTCTCTGTGAAACTAGTCAACCACCTATTTTCGCGAATAGATGAATTGATCACCTCGTTTGCACATGTGATCAAGATCGAAGCGATATCGGAGATTTACCAGGTTGCTGCAGGAGATTTTGAGCAAGAGTCGGTCCCTATCCAAGTCCGATGACCTTTTCGATGGCTCTAACTTACTTCAAAGGAATACGCAAAGAGCCTCGTTGACCTAGCGCATGCTGTTGCTAGCATCGACGAGCAGTATCAGTGCGGAGAGCGGAATGTACGAATACGGTTCCGAGTTGCAGTTGACTGTGGCACAATGACTGCAGCGGTACGTACTTCATCGTTTTCAGTTTCTCATCTTTGTAATATTTGGAAGGTGCACGGAGCTGCCCTGCCTCGATACCATTTGTTTGGAGAGCCTGGTATTGTGTGCCGCCAATGATCTCACTTCGAAGTGACCAGAGTCTCTACAATACTGGCTTCTTCTTGTGCAGGAGTGGTCACAGCTTCTCAGGCAACAGCCTTAATTCTTAAAAGCAATGTAAACTATGTCGCTTCGCGTTGTGCTGTCATTGAATTGCCCGGCATCTCACTGGAGACCCTTTTTGTGATTGGGAAGAGGTTCGAAAATGACGCCGATGGTAAATCATCTGCAGCACAGTCGTATCCATGAAGAACTTTTCTTATGCCCTCAGCTGCAGTGAAGACGAACGTCCGAATCTGATTTCCAAGAGACCGACAGAATGTCCACTGGATGCTCAACGCGCAGACCCTCTTCGATTAGAAAGGATTAACTACTCACAATCAACCGCAGTTTCGTCTGTTCTGTCGTCTGCTCGCTTTCGTGCTGACGATGACTTTTTTCGTCGCTTTGGAAATATCCTTCATGGCGTCCATGGAGTACGCGTAAACATCGCAAAAGCAGATTCATCACGATCTTGCGGGCACGAATTTGATTGGAGCAAGATTGTTGAAGAGGTTTCTCAATTTCAGCGAAACAAAGAAATCCGCTTGCATCCCATCAGTTTACGCCTTTTGAGCGCGCCAGAGGTAGAGCGCGTTGTGTTACAGCGTTTTTCCGATCAGTCTTGTACATCGGGCCCCACAGCTGTTCTGTTTATGGGTGCAGTGGCCGCTGTCGTCGCTGCAAACTGTCTACGATTGATTCCAGAGCCATCAAGAATGTCCTTGAAACATATTGAGGTAACTTCTGGTGCTCTTGTCTCGATTGTCTTTCTTTCCATTGTTCTGTTTGCAATTGGGATGCGGTCGAATGTTTTCCAGCGTCATCGGGCGACTATAGCAGGCGCAACTGCAATCACAGTCCTCTGCTTCGTTGCGGTGCAGCAACGCGACCCCATGCCCCAGTCCTATTCCTACATTTCTGAGGGTTCTTTCGACGCACTTCCGCTCGTCCACTGGATGACAGCAGCGTCAGGGAAATTTTTGAAGAGTCTGACATCCCAGAATTGTTGCTGCATACTTTCATGCAGTTTTGAGTTTTCGTTTATCTTCTGTCGCTGTCACAGTTCTTGGGGTTCAATTGATCTATGCATGTGGTTCTTGGATCTCTTTTAGTAGCTTGGTTGTGTACACGGACACCGTTTCGTTGTCCATTCTTTCCGTCGCAATATCTCTATTTTCTGCAAGAGCGGCTGAATCAATCGCAAGGAAATCAATAGTTGCAAACTTGATTGCCTCAAAAGAAGCAAGCTCGACCCAAGAACTTGTGGAAGCTATGTTGCCGCGGTTCGTTGTGGACTCCATCTTGGCAAAGGGGACTTCTTTAATTGCCGATGAATACACCAACATAGCCATAATGTTCCTTGGTGATGATCTCTTGTCGTTATTGATGTCGGTAGAACTCCATGACTTTGGAAGGATTTCGTCTTCGATGACTTCTCCATTGCTTTTACAATTTGTGAACGCGATTGAGAGCGCTTTGGCTCCATTTTTCTCTGGAGCATCACGTGTATTGACCCTAGAAACGTCACCGCCGATGATGTGCTGTGTGTCAGGGTTGACGCGGAATGGCAACGACATGAAAGAACAGCAAGCGAATATCCATGCAGTTGCGCTGGTCGCCGCTACAATTCAAAGCAACGACTTTGTTCTCACGATTGGTGGGGTTCCGCATCATTTAAAAATTCGCGTTGGAGCTCATTGTGGGCCCGCCACTGCAGGCGTATCTTCAAGGTTGTGTTGATCTGATTAGATAGGTCATTGGACTGAAAGCCCCCAGATACAATTTATTTGGCCAAACTGTCAATATGGCAAGGCAAATAGTGAGTTTATGCCCTCCCGGTGAATTTTTGGTCTCGTCAGCCTTTGCATGTAGTCTTTCAGACGATATTTTTCTTGTGCAACAGCTCCTGCTTTGCGATTGCAGTACTCCTGAGTATTTCTTTGTGAAACTCAAATCTGTCTGCGAAGAGAAGCCCTCCGATAAGCAGTAATCCTGAAGACCAGTAAAAATATCTTATCTTTAATCGAATGATCACAACAGGACAAGCCGTAGGAATGCTGGCACATGAACGAGTAACACAACAACAAAGCCAGGTTGCAAAGTGGCTACCTTGTTTTTCATTTGAGCGCGAATAAAAAAGTGTTGAGAAATTGGTGGGATTTTTCTGATGCCATGGGTGCTTTTATCCGGGACGGGGGACTCTTCTTCAGGAGAGCCATGAGAGCAGGCAGCAGAATCGACGAAAATAGTCTAGAGCGCTGGTGGCGGATCGAGGTGGTAGACAACCGAACGATCAATCGTTGAGATAAAGAACTCTAGGACCAGTAAAAATCTCTTTTATTGATGACTTTGAATGATCAAAACACGATAGGCCGTAGGTATGTCCAGGGTTAACAAAATGCTCGCAAACGAACAAAAAAAAACAACAAAACCAAGTAGAAAAGTGGCTGCGTGGCTTTGCATTTGAGCGCGAAGGCAAAGAGTGTTGAGAAATTTTGGGCATTTCGAAATGCCGTGGATGGTTGTGTCCGGATTGAGGGACTCTTCTACTGGAGGGGCTTGAGCGTGAGCAAGAGAATCGTCGAAAAATCGACTCATCGACGAAGCCAGAAGCCATGGAACGATGGCGGGGATCAAAGTTGGAGACAACCGAAGGACCAAAAGAACTCCACTCAATTTCCGAACACATTAACAAAGGGTTTAAAACCAGAAATCCGAGAGCGAGGACACCAGATGCAAATTGATTCGCTACATGATGCAAGGGTTGCAATCACCGAAGGTTCACAGCTGGAGAGGAAGGCGTCCGCCGCGCAATAGAGCGTAGAGACTTCCGTGGAGAAACAAAAAAGTTTCCGAAGAAGCAGTCAGACCTGTGTCAGTGCACGGTTGAATCCGCGTAGATGGAGAACGACAAAGCCGGCTGCATGCAACCCTTCTTCACACACACAAGCTCAACGGCACCCGACTCACTCGCGGCGACAATGTGTCCACCTTCCGAAATATCGACGCAACAGACATCAAAATCAAATTTGTATGTTCCAACACAAGACCAATTGACCATTGAAAAACTTTCATCACCGTTGTCAGCAAATAACGTGTCTGGTTTCCCTCTCTTCCACACAGAGAGACGCCCGGATCGACAGCATGACACCAAGATGGTCTGTCTCAAGAATTTGAGAAACCGAATGGGCATGCAATGGCCATGAATCTTTGCGTCAGGGTATCGAGACTTCGTCGTTGGAAAAAGATGTAGAGGAACAAACCTCCACCCTCCAAACAATAACTTCACCATCGTCTGATCCTGACGCTACAAACGCACCTGTGGCCTAAGGTTCATTCCAAACTCGCTACCATTCGGTGACCAACAAGAGAACGTTACATCCGAATGATGACCATGCAAACTAACATGCGTGGTTCCTTTGACATCCCATAGTCTCACGCGGTTATTTTGATGCCCGCAGATACTATATTGATGTGCAGCAGCTTTCAGACACACAGCTATTCTACCCACGCCGTGCGATTCGTGGCAATCCAACGCAGACCCAGTCTGAAAAATTAATATTCGAGTGATCACTCGTACTTTGGATTCCCATGTGCGAAACGTCCCATCCAAAGAGGATGAGACAATGACGCGACCATCACCACTGACACACACAGAAGACACAGCTTTCGTATGTCCCTTGAATTCTTGTACAATCTTTAACGACTGGAAATAAGCAGGAACACGATTAGAGTTACCTTGAAGTCCAGCATTTTGATCAACCCATCCTCTGAACAAGTAATAAAATGACCCAAGTTCTTGAAGAATTGAATATCAGTGACACCGAGCTTATGAGGTACAGCTCTTCGGTTTGCATCCGGTTCCTTAAAATTGAGACAAAACATACTCATTGAAACAGAAAGACTCAAAACTCTGATTCCTCCGTCTTTGAATCCAAGAATAATTGAATCCGATCCAACGGCAACGGCACTAGGCACGCTCTCTAACTTTTCGGATTGCGGAGGGCATGTCGACGACAGAATACTTAAATTTTGCTAGAAAGTAAAAAGATATGAATACAAATGTTGACCGGAAGTGCCATCGAAAAAAGAGCCCCAGACGAGCATCCAACATTAATCAAGGAGTCGCCAACATTCACAACAGATGGAATGAATGGACTCGTGGAGAGCACCAAAACACATGAAAATTCCTTCAGAAGTAAGAAAAGTCTATTTCAGCAAGAAACAGTCGACGAGTCCCAAACCCTCAAGGTCATATCTCTCGAAATGGACAAGAGTAACTTATGAGCCTGCGAAAAACCAGATATCGCGCTAGAGTGGCCAGAGAGAACGCGAATGGCAGTAAAACCCTTCGATTAAGCAAATCTTCCCCAAAAATACCTTAGAATCCCACAACCGAATAGATTTGTCGTTGGACCCAGAAACGATAAGTCCGTGACTGCTTTGATCTAGAGACAGTCTGAAGTAGTGCAGGGCAGAAATCTCATTCATGTGTCCACAGAGAACACCAGAAGACGATCCTCCAGGTTCAGACACCTAAGACCATGAGAAAACTCAACAGTATCCTCACTTCCAGATTCCAAACAAAGACACTCCTATCCCAGCTTCCTGAGAGAAGAATTCCAATCTCATCGATTTCGTACAAACATTTCACTGGCATTGAATGTCCTACCAACTCGCCAAGACAACTCCCATTCTAGGCAATTAGAAAAAAGAAGCAGAAGGATGCTACATGTGAGTCATGCATCTTTAACTTGCCGTCCTCAGCAGCAGACACAACAATTGACCCCTTCCGGAAGAAGCCGACCACGTTAACATTGCTGGATGGATGTGCATTGATTCGAATGCGAAGATAAGGGTTCTACGTCATTTGATTTTAGATATGCAAAATACGCACGGGAGTTAAAGAATAGAGGACAACATGGCCATCTGGTAGACCCAGAGCGACTGTGGAAGAATGTGAATCTGCAGCTACGCAAGAAACCGCCGAATCGGAAATACACGTAGACGAAAGCACAGTAAGTGACTGCACAGTAAGATTGCAAAGTAGTTGAATACGTTAGCTTGGAAAAAAATTACAGACCCATCAGCATAAAGACAACAGAGCGATTTGGCCATCGCGCCACTGTCAGTACAAAGGAACATGTGCAGAGCCGCTGAAGGAGCGCTCTCACACCGCAGCGCACGCACCAGTGGTCTTACATGTTGTGCTCTCTCCTGTCCTACAGGACCCAACGGCAATTTCCTGGAGGGTAAGTCGACAGAGCTTGGCACAACTGAAAGGCATAGATGTTTGATGGCAAAGTAGACAAACGCTCATGCTTTTCCAATATCGGCAAGAATAAATCTCTATTTCCATGTATGAAAACAGAGGCAAGCACCTGTCAATCGTCAGGAAAGAAGAAAGCTTCATACTTGGCGAAACTCAAACGGAAAATCCAAAAGTTCCACAAAATTTGAAAAAACAGTGTTCAAAAGCTGCTGCGCTATTGTTGCAACATCTCTGGATACATTTGCTGAAAACGAGCTCTCCGAGTACATGGACGACACATATGATAACCACATATCCAAATCTTCATGCTGTCTTGTGGCCAAAGCAGCAGTTACAAAGGAAACAGCCTTGACTTCTTCTGAAAGTTCCTTTCTGTGAAATAAACCCAGATATGGGCAAATTACATGAAGTTGAGGCGATGCAACTGAAACGGCAGCTCACAAACACGTCGTAAATTCCACACTTGGACGGAGTCATGAGTTTCATCAACAAGAAGGGAAGAATGATCAGAAATCAATCTCCGAATCGGCAACATTTCATTGTCAATGAAGAAAGGTTTCTTCTCTTGTGCCCATTTTCCAGAAAAGTATTCAGTCAACAAACAACGACATGAATCGCAATCTGAAGGGAACAGCTCAAAGATAGCTGAGGCGGCTGTTGAAGATCGTATTCGAAGAGTTGTCGAACCTGATGATAGAGACTACGCAGTAAGATCATGAAACAATCATTACCTGACTATTTGTTCAAACAGCGGTGACAGGTAGTGCGCCATCGAAAACATTAACATCAGCGGAAACCTGTATACTTTCAGGTCCTGTGGAGTAAGCAAAGTTGCAGCAACCGAAAGCCCTACTCTGACATCTTTCCGACCGTCGAGAAGAACGCGCACAGAAATATCATCGAGTGAGAGAAGATCAACAAGCTCTTGCTCAGCGAGCCCAAAGCGAGAGCAAGCTAGCAGAACAATGAACCGACGAGCAGCCACGCTACATTTTTCTGCTGCTGCACCAACAATGAATCTGTATGTGTCAACAGATGATGGCAATCACACCGACTCGCAAAGCCCAACGAAAGAATCGATCGTCGAAATTTTTGCGCACGTTATGTCCGAGTGAACAAATGCTGCATCGATGAGAGTTCGAATGAATAGAGGTGTAGGATTCAGCAGCGACCGCTCGTGTATTGACTCGATAAGAAGTGCATCAAGTCTCTTCGATTCCGACGAACACCATTCGTCTACAAATCGCCGAACATCCACAGCGGGCATAGAGTCAATCTCGATTCTCAGCACGGTGTCGGACGAACCTGCAGAAGAATCTTCCGATATGGAAGTCAGGGGAGCCTTGGCTTTTTTCTCTGCTTGTAGCCGGTACAGAGTTGATGACATCCTGTTCAAACTCGGCTTGTCTGATATATCCGACTGCGAAAACGGGCCCTCGTTGCCAGATGCAACAGCTTCTGAAAGAGAATGATCAGGCTTCAGAGAGTTCTTCAGCAGGCCTGACATGCGCTTGACCGCAACCTTGCTTGTTGTCGTGGAATCAAGACGATCCTTCTCCTCTTGCACCAAATGCGATGATTCCAACGAAAACGCCCGACCTTTTTCGTCTCCATTTGCTTTTTCCTTAGCCAAAGAGAAACTGCCCGCAGGGCTCACTTGAAATTCGGCTGGTGCGGCGTCCACAGACACTGGCGTAGGACAACTTTGATCTTGATGATGCTGTTCCTCTGATACTTTGGAAGGAGTTTGCAGCCTTTTCGAGCTCATGCGTCTCATCATCAAGCCCATCCCGCTTGAGCTACCTGATGGGAGCAAGCCTTTTGAAGATTTCCTTTTCGGAAGCTTTGGGCGTGTATGAACATTGTCGTTAGAAGGATTTAGGAGACTGGAGCTTCGGCTACACAACAAAGAAAAGTCGACCTCGGTTGAAGCAAGCTTTTCAAAACTCAAAATAACCTTGACAAACGGAGGCAAAACAAGCGGAATAAAGCTCAAAATGTCATGTTTCAGAACCTACAATGGTTAGTGCAATAAGCGACAAGAGACGACTCTATTCGCGCCCTCCAAAACAAAGACAAGTGGAGAATCCGAAGTGGCAAGCCGCAGAGCAGCTTTGAAAGCTTTGCGGATTGCTCCATGAAAAAAACCCACTGCAGACGCTGCCCTTTGTTCCCCTCGGACATGAAACAATTCTATGGCCACACTTCGAACAAGGTCGTAAAGATTTGAAGACTCTGGAGAGATACCAGCGAAGCGAATGGCTGTATAGCTTCCGGGTAATACATCTTTGCAAGCCTGGGCACAAACTGACAGGAACGCGGATGAGCCACTACCCGAACCTGCATAAACGAAAAGAGGTTGGTTTGATGAGCCCATGAGATAATCGAGAGCCGTGCTCAACTCGTTAGATCTTCCTATAAACGCTTGCTGTAACTTCCTGGAGAGAGTCGAATGAGACATGGGTTCCCCGAGGTAGGTCAAATCAGGAAAGTAACGGAGCGATGAGCTCACTTGTTCTAGAAACATGTCACAGAAACTATCAGAAAGCACTCTCTTGCAATCAAGGCAACTCCTCTGTTTTCGACTCTCATCAAACCGGCAGCATCGGATGACCTTGATGTTTTCAGAGCTAAGACGTTTGGTCAAAAACTGTACGATTCCACCTCGCGAAACTCTGGACGTGCTGGAAAAATTTTCTAGTGTACATGTTCCCATCGACGACTGGTCATTGCTGAGGCCAGATGATGATCTAATAAACACAAGAACGCGATGCAGAAGTTCTTCCTTGTTGCCAAAGCCAATGGCTGCTGAGAGGAGAGACGCTAGAAACGTAGTAGAAACTGCAGAGCGTCTCTTCGGTTCCATCAAAATTCCAGCTAAGGACGAGAGACCAGCAGATATCATTTTCAAGTCAACGTAAGTAGCAGAGAGTGTCGAGCTGAGAGAAGCAGCAAACAAACTGGCAGGCCCACAATGTTCCGTGGGAAAGGACAGAGTATGGACAACCGGAACTGTCGTCGAATCCAACGGATAGTATCTGCAGACCAGGTCGGAAACGCCAGTCAGATCCGGACTTCGAGACTCCAGTTCACGAAGTTGCGCAATTTCCGATGGAAGTAAGTGAGTCGGGAGCGAACTGCCCTTGTCAGAATGAGAAACATGAATGACGCGCACTGGATACCCTCAATACTGCTATCATCTTCGAGACACACTAAAAGAAAAGGACCACAGGATCGCCTACGTGCATCCAACAACCTCTCCAACATGAACTTCTTGAAAAACGCAGTCAATTCTCCCACACTACCGTTGAAGGAATCCAACTATATTCATTAAATAGAAAAGACACTGTCAAACTGGGTCTGTAAAGCAGGCTTCTAATCCAAGGGATTTACATGCCTGCACAAGAAAATCGAAAGAATCTGTCTGGGGACGTCATATTGTAGGCGAAATGTTGTTACTTTCAAAAATTTGACGTAGTCGGCACTCTCAGGAACATCAGAAATGACAAATGTGTTGATATCTGTTGAGAACTCGCTGCGATCTGCAGACAACAGTAACTTTGATTGCTCAGCATCCGGATCTATCCGAGTTCTGCATGAATGTTGAATGTTTGCGAGACATCTAAATGATACACAGCGACTCCCACGAGAATGCTTCCACTTTGTCTTGATGTCGCAGCGAGGACACACCGTGTCTACATCGTGATCGAGGGAACCAACCGGCGGCTTTGATGGCCCTTCTTTGCTGGGAACCTGAGACGTCGAAGGCGCTGATCCCATTGGATTTGCTAGCGGTAGATTCTGTTGAGAACCCGAGGACATAGGAAGAGTTGAGACTGAAGCCCCACAGCCCATTGGCAGCAGTTTCAGATAACGTTTTGACGTTGATTGACCAGTGGCATTTCACATCATCACATTTACTTTCTACGAGTCCTTTGATAACAAGCAAGCGGTTCCTTTTAGGATCCACTTCTGCGGTGGATCGTCCGTCTTCAATTCGACGTCGAGGACATAGTTTTGCATAGTTCTGGACACAGTCTTGTAAACTGGACACGAGAAAGTGAGCGAGTCAGTCCTCTTCTCGGCAGTGGCCGCACAATGGATGACCGGAAGGGACGTGTGAAAGTTTCTAGAGGGCGAATCGACGATTTTGCACAGTTTTCTGTCCCAAGTAGCTCCTTCTAGAAACATTCCCGTGATCAGCGCACCCTCTGGCGCCGCATCTTTGACATCTTCTTTCTCAACTCTCGTTACCTCTGTTGATACAAAAACTTGGTCAAGGGCCAGATTCAATTCTTTTCGCTTACCGCTCTCTTGGAGCACAGCAGTCAAGAACGCATGGGGGTTGAAAAAGCCAGATATCCAAAAGACGTGAGGTCGGCCCAGTTGAAGCCAATTTTTGAGCTGAAGGACACGATCCTGGTATGACGTCATCCACAGCCCAAGAGCTTTGATCTCCCATGATATCTTCCTTACTGCATCCGGTATTTTTGCATCATAGAATGCATTTATTGCCTGGGTTGTGCTTGCTGAGATGGCACCTGTTCCATTAACGGCACCCTGAATAGTAGCAATCAAATCCCGGAGTTTTCGAGTTACATTCTCCATCAGCCGCAATTCCTGCCTCAAGAAAATGTTGAAAGGCCGTGCACCTCCGAGTTTCTTCATCTTGTCATGTAAATCAGCGTCACTGTCATAAAAATTTTCAGGGAGCCTTGACAAAATGTCAGATAGAACGGGCATCACTGTATCCTCTCGGGATAGAGATCCCAGACCCATGGATTCTTTCGGCTCGAGGTCAAGCAGTTGGGAAAGAAGGTTCGAGGACTCAATTTGACGAACAGCAATGTCCGCACTCGAGGACAAGCCAATGATCTCAGTTTCGTTCACAAACGTTTGCGCGGAAAGATATTCGCGTATCCGAACGATGTCGTTTACAGGAGGGATACGAAAACCTCGGAAAAATTCGAACTCAGGATTCAAGATTTTGTTGCCAACCCACCTGTCACCATATGCAGAGAAAAGGCGCCGATCGAATTCGTCCGTGATCTTCCCTCCATACTGAATCTCGGACACCATGTATCTCATTGCATGCCAGCTTAGAGACTGACGCCGGCCCTCGTTTTGTCCGAAATGCTTGTGGAGATAGGAAAGGGATGCCACAAGATCGGTGTGATTGAACTCGTAGCAAACGTTCCATCCAATAGCGCCGAACTTGCGCCTCTCTTGAACGACAGCATGGAGCAAAGAAATCGAAAAGAGCATGGAACGCCACTCCGAAATCGTGTAGCTCTCGAGAAAATCTTGCGTCATCCAATTGAAAATTCTTTGCATCCCAGCTTTGATTCCAGAAGGAGGATCATTGGTCATCTTGATACTCATGTGCAACAGATTGATAGGAAACTGGTCGTGAGGCTCTGTGGCAATCCACAAACGAAAGTTTGGATCAAGATCATCAGACCGAACCGCGCTCAACAGAGGCTCTAACTCATTCATGAATCTCAAGCCCAAATGACCATTTTGAAGAATAACCCAATGGCCTTGTGATACTGCATTCGTGATCATTCTCTTCGCGAGAGGTTCTTGCCCTTGTCCCATACTGATTGACTTGAGCTCAGCTTTCAGCTTCTTCGCCAACGATTCTATGATAGCCAAAGGATCAGATCCTTGGCTAAGAAGAAACAGAAGAGGGGTTCGAGAGTCCGACTCGATGTACACTTTGTCAATGTTAAGAGACGTAGGTTCGACAAATTTGGGACCCAGAATGGCTGAAATGTAAAGTCGCACGGCAGTGGAGGTCTTGTCTTCGCGAAGGCAACGAATTAGAAGCAGCCGCTGGAACTCCGTGAGGGGCCTATAATATTCTTCAATCGGTGGGATAGAAAGCTTCTCGATGTCATCTGCCTCGATCCACGATTGCCAATTCTGCTCATACAGCTTTAAACTCTCATCAAGCCTTCGAAAGGGAACACACGATGAAACCAGCTGTACAACATTCAGCCAGCTGCGGTCTGAAATCCACTTCACAGGCTTCACCCTTTGAGTTGAAATGTCTAATGCAGACCCAGCCTTCAGAAACAATGAGTAGTCTGAAGGTGACACATTCCCTGCACTCAATTGGACGCGAAACGCAAGCAGGGAAAGGAAGAGCTGTCTGTGGCGCTCGTACAAGCCTCTGGAGAAGAAAGCAATGACCCTCATGGTCAGAAGATCAATGATAAATCCGATTCGCTCCTTCACTGTGAAAGCCTTTTGCGAGTCTGACATTGAATGGTCAAAGATGCGAAGCACCTGAGCGAGTGAACATTGATACATAGAGAAGAAATTAGCCATGTCCATCATCACCATGTACAAGATGCTTCCTCTCGTCGCCACAGGACGGTAGTCTTCGCGAGCAAGAGATATCTTGAGCTTCGTGTCATTTGCTATCGTAAGCTTCTCTTTGGCATCTTTCACAGTTTCACGAGTTGTTTTCAAAACGGCTACGAGCGAGTCATCTTCAACAAGATTAGCTTTGCTTTTTGACAAACGATCTAGCAGCTGATCTTGAAGATCAACAATACGTTGTTGATTCTGAGAAAGCTCAATCAGCAGTGCCGATCGCTGCTCTTCAAGCTCAGCACGCTCATGCCTGATAACTCGGCTCAGAAGCTGCTCCTCCAGCCCTTCAAAAGTCACTTGGAAGTTGATAACGGCGGTTTTGGCGTACATCTCAGGAGATATCACAGGGTTGGGCAATTTAGTGGAGAGGAATAGCCTGAAGCCATCCGCAACATCCACTTCCTTGTCGCCGAGCTGTGCCACAATGCTTTTCCCAATTTTCATGTATTGCCTTGTTAAGACTGCCTCGAAAGTAATCTCGATATCCTCATCGACATTTTCTATAAGAAGCGGCTTTCCACATGTAAGACAATCTTCGAAATAGTGCTTCAGTTTCGGATCTGAAATCGACGCAATCTTGAGATTATTTCCAATCTCGCGGTTCTTGATCCAGCTCACCCCTTGTTCTTGTGGGTCAATCAAATACGGCCATTTGGTCCCTTTGGTTACAATGATCCCGTTAAACAATGACAGCTGGTCCTGAGGAAGGCCCTCAATTTGCCATTTCGAAGCGGCCTCCTCTTCAACCAAGAATTTTTCGACATCCAGGCTGTCACTGATTGCCAGATTCTTTTCGGCGCAAGTCTTGTATGCAATCTCTTTCCAGAGCTTGGTCCTGAATTCTGAATAGAATGGCCCAGAATAGGCGAGAACACAGGAACCGCATAGTACATCTCCAACGAGTCTGAGCAGCGCAGAGTGGAAGCTTCGACTCTGCTCAGTCCATCTGATCTTTTCCTCACTCAGTCCAGATATTAAAGCGTCGGCTGTGTCGATCCGAAACTTCGTCCTAGCAGCTTCCTCTTCAATAGCCATTTTCTCCGCCATGGCCTGGTCGAATTCATCTTTCATGCTACGCAGCTCAGCTTCCCTCATTTCAACTTCCATCACAGCCTTCTGAAGTTTCTGATTTGCTCGTGCCAATCTCGCCTCCGTTACCCGCAATGCAGCAATCAATGGGGCAATATCAACAGCAACCAAATAGTAAGTCTTCATTGCACGAACCCACGAACAAAGCCCGGCAACATTTCCAGATGCCTTTTTGGCTGCATCATAAGTGAAATCATCCATGCTCAAGTAAGGCTCCAAGAGCTCCACAGTTTCCGCGTTGATTCTATCTTTGTCAAAACGAATAAGAGAATCGATAAAATCCATCTTGGCCATGAGCTGCAACGCGGTGCTGTATGAATCTTTGTATTGTTTTCGGCCCTTAAGTTCCACCATTTGGATTTTTTCCAGTTTCCCTTGCTTTAGTATGATGACACCGTCCAAAATTCTCTTGATAAGATCAGGAGGCTTCTTGAGCTGTTTCAGAGTCTGAATATCCCGAACAGATATGGCCTTCAATGCAGCTTCTGCCTCATCTAAGGCAGGCTTCGCTACAAGCAAGTCCTTTTCAGCCTTGGACTTGTCCTCTTCCACAATTCGAGCGTCTTCTGCTAACTGCATCTGAACAGCCTGAACTTCGAGCTTCTTTCTCTCTGCCTGCGCTGCATTGGCTGATATTCTTCCCATCATCGTATTCGTGCGAGTCCGCGACTCCGAGAGCACAGCTTCTGTTCCTCTCAACACAACCTTCATTTTCGCAATATCCCTTGCTGCATCAAGCAATTTCGTGAGACCAGCCGTTATTCGAGAACTCTGCTCCCTCATGATTGAAGCCTTCTCGGTATAGAGTTTTCGATACATTTCGAGCAAATAAAGAAACGACTTTGGCGTCAAGTGCACCAAACGCCTGAACCTAAGAAAGAAATCATGTGCGAGGCTCTTCGCAGCGATGTGAGTTGACGCCAATATGCTCATCAGCTCCTTTTTCCTTCCAGAGGATTCAACTGCATCCCCGCCGTATTCAATGGCAGCATCGGATAAATGAAACTGTGCCACAGCTTGAAGGGCATCTTGTGTCCACGGATAAAACCAGTCGATTTGACAGCCACTAAAAATAGCAGGAAATTGTCTCGCGCGGGTTCTGAAGCGCTCTCCAACTGGAGAGAAGCAGAGCACAACGTGCAAATTCTGCCGGACACGTTCCAGGAAGAACTTGAAGAGAACGTCGTTGGTGTCCAACAAAGTTGGCCGCTCCATGGCAGCAACGTTGCGCATGTCTTGGATTAGGATCTCGAATTCATCACGCTGAAACAAGCCTGAAATTTCACCTGTTGCAAGAACAGAGTTTATATACTCGAGAAAGGCGTCCTCTTTAATATCGTTCTCAGTGAGCAAGAACATGAGAGACAGGCCCTTTACTCCGCTGAGACGAAATGCGCCCTTGATGTCATTGAGGAAGTCGTTCGTCGAGTAAGACTTCGACACATTAATCTGGAACAGCGAGCAATCACAAATAAATGAGGCCAGTTTCGCAAGACTTTGCCGTCCTGAGCCCCCAACACCAACCAGCAACATATTGCCTCGATCCAACGACAGAACTCGGCAAATTCGGAGCAAATGCGCAATCGCATCCGTGAAAAACACCAAATTAATTGGACGAGTCTTGAACTGCTTTGACTCATTGCAGCGATCTTGCAATTGAGAGATTCGGTCAGCAATTGCCTTTTCATCCACGACGGCTTCATACAAATACCGAATTCTTATTTCCTCCAACTGAGGAACTCCATCGTCATCATCTTCGTCTTCGTCAACCAGCTCAGTGTGGGTTCCGTCCCCAGTGGCTTTGTCGCCCATGGTTACCTGCTCAATGTCCTTCATGAAGCTGACAAAATGGCGGGATCGCTCCCATCCGTCTGACAGCAAGCTAGCGCCAACTCCAGCAACTGCCACCGACTCGACAAAACTGGAAAACATGCTGCGGTCATCACTAGAGACAAGTTTATCGCCAAACACTCGGTCAACTTCATGCAGCCAGAGAGCAACAATGTAAGAAGGATCTGCACATCGCCAAAGAAGACCCAGAAATGTTCCTTGGAACACTCGGCTCAGTTCCCGCATGTTGAAGATGTAGTGAGACTTCGCAGGTGTCGGCAAGAAATGTTCTTGCATCAGCTCGAGCAAGCTGACAGTCATTGATGGAAGCTTCTTAGCAACGTCAATGACATCGTTAGGGAATTCCAATGAGCGCATCTTCCACGACAGCATGGATCCAAAGATGGCCTCTACAGTTACAGACGTGGGCAAAGGAACTCCCAAAACGAAAAATTGCTTCTTGAGACGATTCGGAATATCGCCCGACATTGGCCCCGAAGCGACCATTGCAGCGACGTAATTGAGGTCCTCGAATTTCTTTGCTTCTCCGGGCTTCTCCAAACTATACACAATACCAAGCTCCAGCAGCTGTCGAATGAGCTCACTTGATTCCTGATCGCCCCATTCATTTGACGCTGGGAGCGACAGGTCATCAATAAATAGAGTGAGCTTCTTTCCCCCTGCGGGCCCAAACAGACGCCCTTGCCTCTTCTCGACGCAACTTTCAAGGGTCTTCTGCATGAGGGCGGGAGTAGTTGCAAAGCTCAGCGCTGTCTTCTTAATAAGGCGATCATCAGCAGCAGCGCTCTCTCTCAAGAGGAACTGCTCAATCACCGTCGTCTTTGCAGACCCCGATTTTCCGACAACCAAGACGGGGCCCAGACTCAAGAACCTCTTCATTAACGCGTGCATTCGAGTACTCTCTGCTGTGGGAACGAACAAAGAACTGTAGGAGAAGGAGCCCACTGGTGGTTCCCAAGCAGGAACTTGAGCAGTCCAACGGCGCCACTCCTGAGATTTTTCTACCAGACAAAAATCGAAAATATTTTCATCTTGTTCCAGGGGAGGAAGAGGAAGTGACAATGAAGGATAAATGGAAGAGTATTTCATTCGATCAAAGGAATCAAGTACAGTGCCAAACGTCCACGCAAGTGCAAAAGAGATGGAATTTTGTATTGCTGTTGCGTCGAGCGATTCGTCGTCATCTAGTTCTTTCAACATGGAGCCAAGAGCAGAGAGAAATAATGAGACATATTGACCAGGGGTTAGCGAAATGAGAGGGCGAGCCTCAAAGAGGAGGAAGTCAAACAAGTTTGGGATCGTGTTGTCGAAGAAACTTTTCAAGATCTCCACAAGCGCAGGTTTCTTGGAAGCGAGCCAAGAAGCAATCAACGGTCGATATCCAAGCGAAGAATCCGGCAAAAAGACTATTCCAGCCCGGCTGACTGTCGCTGGAGAGGCGTTATTCAAATTTTCGACCTCAAAGAGAAGTTTGGTATTCGACGTCATTGGAATACGATCGCCGTTGGCCAATGTCAGTAGCTTGTTGTCGTCCAACACAGAATTGAGGTTTTCGATCCAGATCGTGTCTACTGGGCCATCCAAGACGATCCAAGTGTTGTGGCTCCGAGTCCTCATCGCACGCCTCCAAATGCTTGAGAAGATCCCGTCCGTCCAGTCGTTCGAGATCGGGTCCAACCTCCCAAACATTTGAGAAGTCGTAATGGCCTTTGGGTTCATTCGAACTTCTTTCGTTGGGACATCCAGTGCAGACAGGACTGCGACAAGAAGTGCAAGGCAAGCAGACTTTCCGACGTAGGGAGGTCCAACCAGCATCATGCCATGGCGCACAAGTGATGTGTCGTACAACTGACTTACTTTTGCGCTGAAAGTTGGAAAAAGCTGTAAATTGAGCTCAGCTGCACGACTTCGAAGCTCTCCCTCAAACTTGTCGTCCTTGACTTTCTCAGCAGATACACCAGGGAAGAGGTCATCCAGCAACGAGAGAAATAGTGGTACATCTTCGGCTACAAATTTCGAACTGTTCATCTCCCTCAGAGTCCGCATAAGAAGGAGTGTCTCGTCAGTGTTTGGGGCGGATCGCTTCGTGTTTCCAGCCGTCCGAAGTACAGAGAGAATATTTCGCAGTCCAAAATCATAGTGAGTCTGCTTTGACAGCTGCTGCTCACAGAGTCGGTACAGGCTGTGGAATTTCCTTGACAATTCTTGAGATGTTTGGAATCCGGCAGCTGCCAGCCTCACTCGGATAATAATTGCTCGATCTGGCACCATCATCGCGACCCCTCTGAACAATGTCTTGAGATTCTCGGGTAGTTCCTGCCGCCCTGCATACCCCGGATTTGTTGTGATGAAAAACCCAGTCCGCAAGTCAAGACGAATGAGTTGACCGTCAGTAAACGTAAAACTTTCTCTGCTCTCCCTCATTGCATTAAGGATGCATTGAATTTGCTGCGAGACAACGGACAAAACCTCTAACTCGATTCGGTTGAACTCGTCAAAGTCACCCCAGCATCCACTCTGCGAGAGCCCTTTGAATATTTTGCCCAAAGCTCTGAAATCCATTTGATCAGAGCAATTAAACACAACAACAAATTTTCCTAGAGACCTTCCCAGATCCTTGACAGTCTCTGTTTTGCCAGTCCCTGCTGGCCCACTCGGAGCGCCGCCATAAAAGAGGCCAACAGATTGTGCGAGACTTACGTAAGCCCTGTCAGTCAAAGGAGTGACGACTAGTCGTTCCCTACATCCAATGTATTCCAAGCAGTACACGAATTCGACGTCAGTGATCTTGATCAACGTCCCCTTTTCATTCCAATAGAACCGACTCTGCTTTTGCCATTCAAAATCATTTGGATCCTTGATTTTCTTCTTCATGAGCTCCTCTGCGACATCTCTCAAGTGAACCTGGATAGTAATCAGAGTTTCTACTTTCATCCTTGTTAGCGGAATAAGCTGCGTTGCTGACAGTGCGGCGAGGTCCGATAGAATGTGGTCTTGCCTCTTGAGGCAATTCTGCATTGCCCCCTTTTCAGTCATGATCCTTCCGATGGAAGATTCAACGTCAGTTGTGAAATAAACTTGCAGAGCTAACAAAGCAGCTTGTGCTGGCTGTTTCTTGAGGACATGGCAGACAGTCGTGTGTGACACCTCTCTGACCGAGTCTGAGATGACAGAACGAAGAGTGTCAGCCACAGAGGTCTCCAGGTTTTTGAGCCAATCTTCAACACTGCCCTCGGCCAAAAAGGAATTCAACAGAGGTAGCTGCTCGCCTTCGGATGAATGAATCCCAATAGCTAGGACTGGAGATTCTTTATCAAAAGAGATGCTGTTAACGTTGTCAAATATCGAAAGCAAATGAGGCTGAATCGCCTGAGGATCTGAGCTTTGTGAGAGAATCTCGAGCAACACGGGGTCGGAGACGAAAAAGAATCGAGGACAGACGTTTCTCTTCGTTTCCAAATATCCTGTAAGACTCCGCTGGCACATCTCAAGCTGTTCCGTCAAGTGGGGAAGCATCTGTTTGATGGAGTCATTCCCAATGCAATACTGAAGGACAAACCGTGTCTCAAACGCTTTCGAGACAAGCTTCATGTAGCTTCTGTCAATATTCTGAAATCGCTTCGCCTCTTGAGGCAGTTGCTTCGCGATATCAACAGAGGAGAACACTGCTTCCAAATAAATCCACATGCTCTGAACCACGACCCATTGCTCAAGAATCTCCAAAACAGTTGAGAGCTTAGCCACCCATCCAGACACAACGTCTTTGAATGCAACACAGTAACGAGAATTGAGGAACGAACCTAAGACCATCTGGGCGTCTTCAAGCTTTTCAAGCATCTCTTGAGTTTCTTGTCCCTTTAAAATAATGGGACCGCGGTTCTTGAAGTTTGTAAAAGTGAAAACCTGCTCTGCCCATTCGTCTCCGATCGCGTTGAGCCTCGTCTCGAGTTGTAGCTCTTTGACAGCAACGGTTGCAATCTCTTCGACTGTAATCTTATGCTCCAGCAGGTTGGCTGCAATGAGATGGCTTACTTTCATCAAATCCACGTCAACGGGGAGAGAAGACGATGTCACCCGGCCGAGTTCTAACCAGTGACGGGGTCTCATGGCGCCAGTTGAAAGCTGCTTGAGGAGGGGGAAAAGTTCTTGAAACATATCCAAGGATTGCTTCGTCAGAGAGTGCGCAGGGTAAGGCCGGACAGATCGGGGGAGCCGCTTGTATTTGCCCCACAAGGAGTTCAGGTCGGAGACAAAGACATCAAGAGAATGAGCAACGTCCGGCCAGCTAGTTGCCGATACAGAAGATCTGAAGGACTCGGCCTCAACAAAAAGTGCGTAAAGCTGATCCATTAATTGTAGCTCAGTTCGCATCCGCTCGAACTCGGGAAAAGAGGTCACAGGTAACGAAAAAAGCTCTTCGCCCCCGTTGAATTTCTTGAGCATCCCATCTTTTTGCGAAAAGACACCTTGAAATCGCTTCAATCGGACAATGGCATCTTCGGGCGAGATAGTGACGTCCACAGGGCCATTTTGATCGAAGTCGCTGCAGAGGAGACTGACGTCAAACGCAAATTCGCGCACATTCTCCGACAGTTGCTTTTTGAATCGATTCTGAACTATAACAAGGGACTCCTTGGCTGAAATGGAATATCTCACAAGCTTCTTCCAACTGACTCGAAGATCTGACACAGATTCCATCTCGTCTCGCTCAAGTGCGTCGGATGAACGATGAAGGACATCATACATTCTCTCGACAGGGGATATAAATGCGTCCACATCTGAGTCAATCCTCTGAATCTCCTCCAAAGTATTCATGACCGCCCGAATATCCTCCAGGTCCATTATCTCCCTGGAAAGCTCCGACGTTGCCATGCGGATCCATTTCATCACCCGCTCCAGCTCCGCTCTTGCGACAAGCAGCAAGCGGGAGGAGAATTCGCTCTTCCAGCCCCTGCAGAGTTGCTTCAAGCTGCTCTTCACAAAGTTTGTTGACAGCTTGAGAGGACCAAACTTATGAAAAACGGGCAGCTCGTCGACATGAGCTTCAGTCTCTGCATACCTCTCAAATGCTTTGACGAATTCGTCCACATTTGGGTTGCTTTCCATGAAAGAAGACAAAGTCGCGGCACGGTCGTCCGTCCACAAGTTGCTCAAGCCATCAAAGGATTCTAAGTATTCCGACACATGCATCTTGGTCGCCTCAATGCTTCCGGTCAATTGAAGGACAGCTTTCACAATCACAAGGTCCCCGCCAAGACGATCAAATATCCCGGCGCTCTGGACTTGGACTTGCCCAGCCACCGGAGGCCAATAGTTCAAGCGCTTGATGGACCGCAGCGTAATCACAACAGTTCTATTGATGGCCTCCTGCAATTCCTCAAGAGACGGGCTCACTACAATGTGGTTACCCTCAAGGACTACATCTACGTTGAAAAATGGATCTTCAATGCCTAAGAGCCCTCCACCAAAAGTTGGACGAATTCTATTTTTCAAATTGCGCAGCGAAGTTCGAAGTGAGCTCCTGAAAGAAACGTACAAGCGGTCAAACGTGCCATTGACGAGCGCTTGAATGGCGCTTGGGTGGACGACGACATCTAGATGATCTTCCGATACAGCGGAATGAGGAACGCGAATCATGTCCTCAAGAGCGTGCAGCACCTCCAAGTTCTTGTTGTTGAGGAAGACAGACCTCGACTTGACAGACGTCTCTTGTGCGCCGATGAATTCTAGCAGAGAGAACTGCTGATTCCTCGGGAGATCCAACAGTTGAGTCCTTGAAATGGTCCTCAGTGTCGTTGCAATTCGATTCTCTTCAATGTCGGCCGTTTTTTGGACCAAGTCGTCCAGACGATGGATAAAATGCTCCAATTTCTCCAAGTGGCCGGAGAGCTCTAACGTCGACCACGTCAATTCGCCCTGCGCAGCCAAAAACTTTCCATCAATGAAGCTGATGTGGGACGAAAACAGTGCAGCAACGTTCGGCCGCAGCTTCGAATACACCCCTTCGCGAAATTTGAGCAGGTACTGAATGAAATTGAAATTACGTTGGAACGATGTATATTGTAGCGTGAGAGAGACTAGGGGGGGGGGTAAATCATAGCCCAGCAGCTTTAGCCTCTTCGCATCAGAGAGGACATAGCGCAGCTGTGGATGGACGTTGACTGCCAACTCGATGGGCTTTCCCTGAGGGATGAGAGCCTGTGTGATGTTTTAGATACATGAACAATCGAAGATTTGAAAATGCTTGCATGAAGGGCGCTGCGGAGGTCCATTGCATGGGCTTCAAATGTGTCGATCCACATCTTTTCGAATTCTGAGAGAGCACGGCAGATGATGCCATGCCTTTTGAACACCGGCTTCGACTCCGGCGCCGCCATAATGGCAGCGTTTTCTCTGAACACGGCCATTGGATTCTCCACACGACGCCTCAGATGCGAAGACCACACAATGGCAGCCACTGTTGGCGAATAATTCCGGACCCTAGGTGGGTCCTCTTTAAAGCTCTCGTATTCTTTCGCAATGGCCCCCAAGTCTCTTGAATATCGGCGGAAGACGTGAGCAATCTTCGCATCCATGTCTGCAATCATCGTGGCGCGCTTGGCAACCGAACGCAGCTCTTGAAGCACTGCAAGGGCGGCGCTGGTTGAAGGAAGTGTCTCAAATTGGGAGGAGACATACGTTGATGCGTGAGCCTCAATCTCGATCATAGCCTCGCAAAAGTGACGATAATCGCGCTCAAACAGGACTGACGTGTAGTCGAGCATATCGTATGGCTGACTTTTGAACCGTTCAAAAATCAGGAAGAACTCAACTGCGAAGGACTTCATGTCAATCAGCGCAACTCGCCTCATGCCATCAAACTGCTCGACAGCCGTAAAGATTTCCACCAGCTGTTGCAGTCGAAGGACAAACAACTCAAACCGTCCGAAGATGAGGTTTTCACCGAAATCAAAAGGAAGAGACGTCTTTGCAGAGGACATCGCACCGCGCTTTGTAGTCGACGAATGAGGACGGACTGAGTGGCTTGACAAATCGCCATCGGACGAGCGAAGACGATCGCGCTCTGCTATCGACTTCTCTTTGGCAAGGCGGTACTGCTCCTGAAAAGAAAGGTTTAGCGCAATGGCAGATTTGCATTTCGAAACAACATCTGCAGAGGGTTGCTGGAATATGGAGCTTGGATGACAGATGAGCTCTCGACATCTCCTGATGATGGCGTTTGCAATGCGAACGAGGAGATCAGTCATATTCTGCGAAGAGCGGAGGTAACTCGACACCCCCCGAAGGATGGCAAGGTGCTGAAAGAGAGAAGAGAGGACGTCCCGAATGACGGCAGTGGAGCCACTGGCGATGACGTCAAAGAAACGCTGCAAGGAGGACAAGAATTGCACATTGTCCTGGCTTGTCAATAGAATGAACACATAATGCATCTACCTTCGATTCACGAGCAGCGTCTTCTAAACGAAGACGAAGGTTATCCCACGCGTTCATCAACACCGTTCCGGCCATGGAAATTCGAAGCTTCTGAATGACAACATCGAATTGAGGTTGAGTCAATTGCTCACAAAAGCAACTCAGCTGCGACGTTCGCTGCGCCCAAAACTCGAGCAGCTCAAAAGGTCCGTCCTCGCGACCACCATCGTCTCGACTTGTTTTCGCCAGGGCTGACTCAATCTGCTTCGACCATTCTTTCAGCAACACTGGGCAAGTTAGTACTCAATCTATGAATGGCGGAAGAAAGTAAGTATAGCGGTGGCGTACCCTCGCCATAGACGAGCACTTCCTCAGGACGCATTGACGGATTGATCAGTCGAGCGTCAGGACTTCTCAATTCAATTTCTTGTTCAGTCTGCTTCAGTGCGTCTCTGACTGCAGCTGAATACGAGTGGAGGGCCGCTCCGAACTCTACCAACTCGTCTTCTGACGTATTTATGAGAAGGGACTCTGCTTTCAGCCACGGGTCAATAAAAGCACCCAGCATTTGATCGAGGCTCTATACGATTGAGCTCACAAAGTAAAAGAACAACATTAAGCACCCATGGCGAGGACTCGCCAACCGTTAAATCAGATGCAATGGTCTGGGCACTGAGCTGCAACATCAAATCATGACCGTGGGAGAAATACCTCATCTTGATGAGACCGCAGGAAGAAGACACACTTCTGAAAAGGATTCAATGGTTCCATTGTTACCTTGATCATGTCATTACTGTCGTCGTCCACTTTGAACACGAACAAGCAGCCATGTCCACCCTTCCCAAGAAATCTATTTACAACTGACAAAGTGGAGCCATGAACGAATATTTCTTCCACAGAAGTAGCTTCAGGAAGTTCAAAGCTGAGAACTACTCTTCGAATGAGCCAGAGGTGACGCTCATCAAACATAACTGTTTTGATGTAACTCTAAATTATTTAATTGTTAAAAATGACAGACTCTCAGTGAATGCCCAAGAAATCAAGATCACGTGACAGTAGATCATCCACCGACTGGACAACCTTCTTTGAATCGTTTGGTGGACAACTTGAAGCACGCTCATGATGTTTCGAATGTGGCAGCGCTTGAGGAGGTGGGACGACAATAGGATGTGCAGCCACGAAGGTATGGCGCTGCTGCAGGAAAGGGTCGAGAGAGCCCGGCTCTGTGTTGCCATGAAATTGATGAAACGGTCCACTTCTATCCAATGAACTTGTTGACAGCACCGCAGTCTGCCGAGCTAAGCTTGCAGACAGAGGTGTTTCTTGAATTGGAGATTCCCCAAAAACAAGTAGGTCTAAGGATTTCTTCCTTTCGGGTTTAGGGGCTACTACGTTGATCTCGCGAGGCAAAGATGAGGCAGGTGATGCAACGTCCTTAGAAATGCTTGCCCAAGTTATGCCACGAGTCCGTGCGACAGTTCGCCGCCTTCGCATTGTGACAACAGACCTACATCATGTTACGAATATTCTCCAAGTGAGTACGTTGGACTACGCTCAAGAGCTGTTTCGACAATAGAATTCACGCTGCTGTGTCAGCAAGACATGGGGAGGAGAACATGGACTGTTTCTCATCAAGAGGAGCATCTTTCGCGTTGAAATAGCTGGGAATGTACAACTTTGGTCTACTTGGTAAGCCAAAGCGTCCAGATGTGTACGATTTTGTAGATTTCTCAATGACCTTCGAAATGCGAGTCACTGCGTCTTCAAACGGCCCAGGGTCTTTGAACGAGTTGAACGCCATCGCCACTCGCTCTCTCATGAATACTTCCCACATTTGGCTCTGTTGGAATACTCGCAGCCACTGCTGTGTCAACGCGGGCAACAAAACAACCACCCTGCGAACTTCAGCAGGCTGTGACACCACGAAAGGGTCAAAGTTAAATCGTGCGTCACCGCCCCAAGAGCTCAAGAATGATCGGTAGCCGCTAAGAATTGACAAGAAGAACTCCAAGAACACGAAGGGAACCTTCTTCCACGCACCTCGCTCATCTACTTAGTGTTAGTGCCATCACGCAGACAGACACCTGAGTCCAGAATTCTGTATACAGAATCAGTCATCTTGTCGAAATGCCTGCCGGGCAGGAGCTCCGAATCTTGTGTGTTGTATTTTACAAGGGCGCGGTCAAGATCGATCAAAACCACTTCCTCCATCGGTAGCCCTTTCATCTCGGGTAGCACAGATGCTGGTACTCCCATGATGAAAGGCATAGGGGCACAGCTTCGAGACTCAGCGAGAATGGTGGGGCACTTACACATAATTGATGAGACTCTTGGGAACGATCGGAATGAGGATGTGCTGAAAGATCAGACATGATGAGAGGGAAGAGAATACTTGCCACTTGAAAGGATAGAGAAGCGATAGGGCAGCAAAAATGCACGAGGAAAGGATCGACAAGTTCGTGGACACGAAAATGATTCGCCGTTCGCACAAAACCAAATAGAAAACAAGAAGCAGCTTTGGTACCGTCATCCTCTGCAAAAGAACATCAAGCCTCGACTACATTGTGAGCAAATCTTGTGAGGAGAGAACATCAGAGAAAGCCTCTGAATCCAGCAGCGGCCGCTCGATCTTGTACGTGAAATCTTCTTCCGCTATTGAAACAGTCATTGTCCCGCCAGGGGATGGAGCATCCGTTTCAACTAGCGCCCGCACAAACGCTATCGAATAGGCACAAGACTCGTCCAGTCGAAGTTCGATCTCATCCAGCACGTGCACGAAAACTTCATACCAATTACTACAACGTTAGTTGCGGATCGAAAAGACTACAATTTCGAAATGAGACAAATAACTTCAGGGAACTTCCCGGTGCGATCTGCAGGTTTCGTCTTCCGGCAATACCCGAAGCGCTGACTGCCGTCCGCAGCGGTGAGGGCGAAAACAAAGGTCTCACTGAAAACTTAGCGCCTTCCTATTGACGCATGCCTCTTAAATAAGCTTGGGTTGTACTCTTCTATGTTGGGAAAGCAAAAGTCGGGTGTTTTCTGCACGACTCCCGGCTCGCCTTCGTCGTCTTTCAGAGTTGTGAAATGGAAAACAAGAGCAGGGGAACGCTTATCATTGATTTCTGCAAAGTTATCACCGCCGATCGCCCTGAACCTTGAACCCCAGACACGATGAAGTCATCAAAAATCTTCATTGCTTCCTCCAACGACAAATGAATAATTACATTGCGAATTTGAGCAGTGTAATGCACTAGCTCGAGTCACTCCCGTAGCAGTCAAGTAGCTGCATTGATTGTGTCGAGTCTTGAGAGGAGCTGGGAACGACTGAATCCTTTGAAGGCGCCACATTAACGACAATGCGTACGTTCGAAGACCCGATGCGAAGAGAATTTCCTGCAACGCTCAATTGAAACGACGCTGTGAAACCGTCTTTCTTGATCAGGGGCTCTTTCACTTTAACTTGCTGTGGAGCTACGTTGCGCCGGTCGGCGTCGTCGGAATGACCTTTCGAATCTGCAGCGGCGGACACGTCTTCGTCGTGCTCCAGTCGTCGGAACTTCGAACGGAATTCAACATTGGAGAGCACCTCCTCGAAATCATCTGGCGTCTCTATACTTGTCTGCTTGTGTCAGCTAGAACTTAACATGACATCACAGTGACTTGGCGATACATCTCCAAAAGCTGCTCAGAGTCATATTGCGACAGCTTTGACTTCTTCGCTTTGATCTCATCAATTGCATCCATCAAGTCTACAATCTCATCCAAACATTCGATTGCAAACCCATTTCTTTCTTCTGTTGTGAAGTCCGGTTTTCGAGCGCCTTCATTGGATTTCCTTCTTCCTCCTCTTCCTTCTGCTTTACCTCTTTTGCGTTGGCCTTGCGCATGAGAACATATCACCAGAACCACTACCTCATCACGTTCCCGCCATGGCTCGAAATTCCTGCTCGCGCCCTGTTCACACGCGTAGTCCATGTTTTTAGGATCCTTCGAATATTCAATCCAGAGGGGCGTAAGGAATTACAGTCTTAAACGTAATCTCAGATGAACAGTTGATGCACCTGATGAAGAATCGATAAATCCTGATCCCCAAGTAGTCGTCCCCTTCCACATTTTCTTTCGTGGCATTGAACTTCTTCCCTCTGTACATGTAGTCTCCACATGTGTCACATCTGCGACATCACGGAAAACTCGCTGCAGTGGACCTGATTGACATCGGCAACATGATTCTGACCTTAACTCTGAAATCTTTGCCTACATTGTCACCAGCACAATTCCAATCTGCCAAACCTCTTCGATTCCTGGGCAGGAGGGAGGGGTCAAAGTCAGGAGGGTAATACTTATTCAGCACTTTCCTTTCACCCATTTTGTTAAAGAATGGAAAATAGAGCAAACTCCAATGTGCAGAGTTCATTTCATGATTAAAAAAGATACAACAATAGCCGACTACGTAGAGCCCCCTCCGCCTGCATGTTTCGTTGGTGTCAGGAATTTATCCCTGGAATTGCGGAGAGATTGGATGGAAGACTTGACTCCTCGAACGTAAGTGTCCTGAAGATGCTTGACTTCATCCTCAAGCTCAGCGACTCTTGTCTAAGGGATTAGCTCTGGATGCATTCAGCTAGTAGGGACAAACCTTCGCATCCAGTTCGCTTTGTCGTGTATCGCTGAGGAGGGTCTGAAGTGACACGAGAGTCCCGCTCTGTGTTCTAACCTCATCTTGGAGTTCAAGACGAACGATTGCGTCATCGGAGAGTTGGTTTCTGCATGGTTAGAGAGCCTCAACATGTTAAGAATACCTCAGCGCCTCCATCTGCAACCTGATGTCATGCATCTCTTGGGCGGCCGCGTCGCGGAGTGCTCGCTCAACAACACTCCGCCACAAGAGGAAACTTTGCATCAAGCTCGTCCCTCTGCGAATCTCGAGAAGCTATTGCGTTATTGAATCACTGCCTTTGTCACTCTCTTTCGTGACCTCCGTTTCAGGTCCTTGTAAGCGTTGACAAGATTGCCCAACGCAGCCTCAAGCGCTCGCTGCATCGCTTACACATAAATCGCTGCAATCGTACCCTCTCCTCGTCTCGATCCCCCAGCAATTTTCGCAGCCTGTCGCACTCCTCCTGATGCGATTAGGAACGCACAGATGAGCTTGCTTTCGTTATCGCGCTGTCATTGCGCCATTTTGAAGATGTTAGCTCCATTTCCATGATTCGATTGTTGAGCTCGTCGCGCTCTCTCTCCGCTTGCACGCGTAGTTGCTCCTCGACCTTGAGCTGCCTCGCAAACGAATTCGCTTGCTGCAAAGTGAGCGCCACGTCGCTGAGGCGATTACGCGGCCTCTCTCCTCTGACTCAGCCATTGCAGTGGCGACCCGCTCTTCAAGGCTGCGTTGCTGTGCAGAATTGACGCCATGGCCAGCTTTTGATTCAACAAATGAAAGGGGGGACAAACTCCGGAGTGTTCTCAGCTCCTCCATAAGCTTTTCCTTGGTCCGCTCGTTGATGGATATCGTTTCGTGAAGGTGCTGAAACAATCAAAGACAAAGCGATCAGACAAACTTGAATTTCAACTTCGAGCTGAATCTTCGAGCTCTCAAACGTTGTCTCACGCTCCAGGAAAGAAGTTCTCTCGTCCTCCATTGTAGCTGACTCTGTCAATGAGAAGAAGAGCGTTTCTACCTCGCAGTGTCATCAATTCGCCCCGCAGTTGGTCGATTGTGTGCTCAGCGTGATGTAGCATCGACCTCAACCTCTACAAAATTGAGCATTGACGTCATCAACTCACGGCAGCCTCTGCTGAGCTCTGATTCTGGCGAGCGTCCAGCAGGGTTTCTAGTCGTTTGACTTTGTGCGACTGTGTGTTGAAATTGTCTAGCAAGTCAAATCACAAGAGACGTTCCCGACCCTTTGCAGTTGAAAGCTCAGCTCGAATGTTCGACAGCTGCAGGTGCAGCTTGTCAACTTCCTCCTTGTACCTCTCTATTTGATGCCTTTGATCATCCTTCTGGTGCTCTACAGTGTGCTTCCTCCACGCTCGGAATATCTGAGTCCATGGGCGACACAAAGAAACAGGCGGACCAAAGCCTTGAGCCCTCCGCGTGACCTGACAGCGAAATGGTTCAGCGCAGAGCTGAAAAATCCAAGAATGTGGCAATACTGCCTCCACGCAACAAATATCTGCGAAGGTTATGGACCCAGACTGAAGCAGACCTTGTAGACAAGGTTGTTCGTCCAACTGAAGAAAACACGGCGAAACACTGCCAGAGTTTGTTTCTTCCTCTCGATCACGGATTTCCAGGCTTTGAACGACCAATGCCTGTGCGTGTGGTGCTTGCGATCAATAAAAAAATGGAAAATCTTCTCCCGGAGATTGTCCTCTCGCACTTCCGACCTGGATTTTAGTCGAAACGAGGAAATCAGACCGTCGCAACACATCGACTGAGCCGTCCGTGTGCGTGCGGACCTGCTCCGACAGGAATCGCTGGTACTCTGTTCTTGCATCCATGAGGTCCTGAGTTCTCTGTCGCAACTCCTCCTGCTTCGCCTTGCGAAGTCACGACCAAAACATGGAGATTTTGCACCTTGAGTTTAGCAGCTAGCTCTGAGTTTTGGGACTGCGCTGTTTCGACTTGCTTCTTCATGTCTGCTTTTGACTTGTACTCCATTTTCAGCTGACTGTGGAGATACGACGTTTCTCTTGCTGGATTAAACGGACAGGCGTGAAACCCCACCGCTCAAGACGCAAGATCGTCTCCTCGTGTTGCTTCTTCTGCTCTGCTGCACTCTCCAGCTCTTCATTGAGGGACCGGATCTCAAACTGAGGAGTTTTAGTGGATTAACTTCGCTCGTACCTCCAGATCATGCTTCATGGCCTGAACAACCATAGGAGCTTCTGACGCATCTTCAAAATAAGCACACGGTCAACAAGTACAGACCAGTCATCAGGTCAGCACTTAGAGGCCGCGCTGTCCTCGAGCGACCGAAGGATGCGTTGAGGCCGTTGTGCTTGGACGCAACATCAGAAGTATTGATGGGCGAACCCTGCTCGGTCTTGACATGAATAATCGATTTGACAAAGGTGATTGCTTCCTCTTGGCTGAGGTGCAAGGAATTCGAAGAAACTCCTTTCACCTTGACATCTGGGGGTTACACAAGCGCTGCAGACAAGATTACTGCTGCCGATTGTCCTGCCCTCCAAGATTTTCCGGATAAATTTATGGAATTCTTCCAATAAGAGCATGCGTGCATTGAGAATCTGGATGACAATCCCTTGTCTGGCAAGCCTTAGGTTGAGAAGTCCTTCTTTCATGGATTTCGAATCGATGTCCGTCACTTCTTCCATCTATCGCATCAAAATCAATCAGCAGCCAAGCAAACTTTAAACGACAGAACCGCATCGGAGCCCAAACGCCCAATGAACAGACAAACATCGCGGGCACCTGACAGCAGTCAAAATCCACAAAAAGAGGGTACGTACTGTCTCTGTCGATGACTACAGAACACTGAGTGACTGTGAACTTCTTAGAGGCCACTGGAAACTCCAGATAAACGTCGCACTGAAGTTTCATGGACCCAGTCGATTGTTGACTGTTGACGCGCTGTCGAGATCAATCAGAGTCAAGGTCAAAATCACTTTTGCAGAAACGAGAAGTTGACTACCCGCGAATCGCAATTAGAATTCAACCATGTAAAACTGCAATTAAAGTCCTGATCTGCTCTGTTTTTTCCTCCAATTGGCATCAAGTCGTCGATTTTAACAAATAATAGTCAGAGTCAGAATGCGGGCGATCGGAGCTGCGACTTCGGACGTGATCCTTGATTCGAAAATAAGAGACTGGGTCCTCATTCCCATTCTCATTGTCATGATACTGATGACTGTGCTGCGAGACTTCGTGACGAGGCTGATGAAAACGGATCCGAAGAAGGATGAGAAGGCGATCAGGGAATCGTAAGAATTGCTCTTTCAGAACTTAATGTTGTAGACAGCTCTTGATTCGCATCCAGCACATCAAGTCGAGCTTTGGTTGGATTCCTGTCGACGGATTTCGGAAGCGCCGGGCTTTCTACTTGAACAACGAGAGGGGTGTGCTGGTTGAAATGGCCAAGGCACAATCTGCCGCGGCGGGACAAATGGGGATGAACATGGATCCCGCTGCGATGATGCAGCAGCAGAAGAGTATGTTCACGATGATTATCCCACAGATGTTGATGATGGGCGTCGTCAATTACTTCTTCTCCGGTTTCGTTGTTGGTAACTCGGCCGTTCTCAGTCTCCCTGACTCTGAAGTCAAAATCCCCTTTGCGCTTAGTTCAAAGTTCAAGATTATGACACAGCGTGGCGTCGATCTCTCAAGTCTCGATTCGTCATACGTCAGTTCCTTCTCGTGGTACATCCTCGTATCAGTCGGTATTCAAGGCATAATCCAGCTGTTGCTAGGCCGAACCCAGCCCATTTCTGAGGCTGAATTGATGCAAGCGCAAATGAATGCTCCAACAATGGACATGTCAAAGATTTTTGTTGGCGAACGAGAAGCCCTTGAGGTCATCGAGCACAAACAGTTCACTTCAAGTGCCGAAGAACGCATCCTTAACAAGTAAATAGTCGACAGATTATGCCTGCAAGCGACCGCAATGTGGGCATTGCGGAGAGTTGCCCACAGTCAATGCACTGAGGTTGTCAAATCGCACAGTGAGTAAGTGAGACCAATCTCGATGCCAGGACAGCCCACAGCTGCACCAAATCATTTCGCCGCCATCACCGCAAACAAAGCAGTCACATTCAGGGCACAGCCAGTTGTTTCGCAAAGTCGGGTTCGGGGGCCGTAGAATGTTGTGCACAGGAAGAATGCAACAAGGACAAAAACTCTTGCTACATCTCTTGCAGATGTAGTGAGCATTGGGTATGCCAGGGATCCACTCGCATTTCGATCCATTGCACTGAAACCGAAGGGCTGCAGGTCAGTAGGTAGGAGAAAGTCACTCACTCAGAGGGCCCACTGTCGATTGGCATTTTGACGTGTATGATGTCGAAAAAGACACGATGTCCTCAGCAATCAGACGGCATGAAACGGTTCAAAGCTTACGACTACCCTGTCTTGCGATGTCCCATAAAAGAGAATTGCACTGTGGCTTGGATGGATCTGAAACAGGCTGTCGACAGACTGGACTTGCAGCGCACCTAATGAGAGCGTGGCTGTGTTCAAGGACCATTTGGTCAGGGATACGACTTCCAAGATGGGAATGTTGAGAGCGGGATGCAGCAGCCACTTGACGGCCCATTGGGCTGCCAGAGACACACGTTGGGCTATTTGCAACACTCCAGTCGAATTTACACTCAAGAATCCGCTGTGGCATCGAATTTCAAAAATGTTTTCACCTGCTGCCACCAACATCCATTTCTTCATTCCTCTGCAAGCTTGCCGATCGACCAATTCAACAGAGTTGCTGCGCTGATTATGAACTATAAACTTCGAGTCCCCGACAGAAATTCGCAAAATTAAACAATCTGGGATGTTTCCTCCAACACTGAAGTTGACCATGTCATCACCGAAAATATCATACTCGGGAGGAGCGACACCAGGAACATCCCGAATCCGAGGAGCGACCCGGGAGAAGTTGCTGAAGTGTTTTTCGACCCAAACCTTGGGACAGAGCGGTGGATAGCGAATACTAGCAGACTCTGCAGATGGTTTCGCCTCCGTTATCTTCCTTTTTCGACCTCTTTTTGAACTAGTCTGAACGATCACTGCAGCTTGCTCTCCGGTCGTCGGCTGTCCCGATGTAACCTCAGATTCAACAGATCCTTGAACTAAAACGGATGGGATGTCAACTTGTTCGTGGAGCGATGGCGCCAGCTGATCACGACCTCCTCGGACAGCATCGCATTTGCTTGAGGAGTCGGCCGCAAGTTGACTGCGAGAGATCTTAGCAGGAATCGCTGGGAAAGCTGATTGGGTGCATGTCACGTCATTGACATGCTCAATAAGGTCGTCCAACAACTTTCCAGGAAACATCTGTCAAGTCAGGAGAGTTGGTGGACCCGAACGATGGAGATGTGACCTAGAAGGTCCTCAAATCGTTCCTGAATCGAAACCTTGCGCTGAGAGGAAAGTGTGGTCGAGTAATTTGAAATTATCTTGCGAACACCTGCTATCGACAAAAGTTCATCTCGTAGTGTTTTCCCTGCCCTGTCTGTAGAATGGAAGAACTCTGAATAGAATCGCCCGAGGTCTGGTTGTGCAAAAGCATAGTCGATGTCCAACAGCGAACCGATTGTATTCCAATCGACAGTAGTTGAGCTTGCTTTTGTTGCCTCACAGGTGATAAAAAAGTTCTCAATGTCAAGAGGATTCAATCCCAAAACATTTCGAGTTTTGACAAGCGGGATGCGCATTGAAAAGGAGTCCTCATCGTCGGCCTTGAACCTGAACGACGCTTGCCAGATCGCAGGCCATGTACAATCGTATTTTTTTGCTGCAAAGACATCCTGTGTAACTGTCATCACACAGCTCAACCCAGGGTGGAAACCTGTTGGCACGTCCAATTTTCGATGGCGACGTAAGCTGATGGCCCCTTCAACAGACGGTCCTTGCCGCATGACACACACGTGATGAAACTGTGAGGTCATCGAGCTTCATGGAAACAAGCAAGACCTAGAAGAATTGACATTCGTAACACATTCGCTCATGAGGAATATGCCTCTGGTGGACTCCGCCGGATTTTCCACTGACGTCAAACAGGGTGAAACCGGGGTTGGGCCTCTCGAGAGGGCAATCTGAATGTAAGGTCACAAAGCGCACATCATCAAACTTGCGGAACCAGAAGATGAGCAGGAGTGTCCTTAAGGAGCGGTGTTTGCTGCGGGACTTGCTTCGCAACAGCGACTCTTTTTGGCTTTGAGATCTCTCTCTTCTTCTTGGCTATCGAGGGACCATGTCGTTTGGTCACAGAGGGTTTCTTCTTTTTCGTATCTTGCCGATCCGACGCTTGGGATAAACCAAAAATGACGGACTTGGAGGTGTCTCGTTGACTTTCCAACAATTTCGCAAATAAACTTTGGCACTCTTCTTCTGAACTTGAATTTGCAGTGGCATCGTCGTCGTCAGCGACGATCTGCGATTCCGGAGCGCACCACGACGAAAAACTGAGTGTCGGATTCTGTGTCGACACCATTGAATCAGCCCTAGCGAACATGGACGCTCTATGCATTAGAGTGGTTTATGCGTAATCTGCCTTTGGGATGATTTCAGAAGAACAGGGGAGTCCATTCACTCAATGCGAGAGGCACAATAAAACTTTGTTGACATCGTGGCGGGAAATGTAGTCAACTTCGAATTCCCGCCAAAAATTACATTTCCTTGGATTTCCTCATAATTTCGCACCAGTCTCTTGCATCATCCTTCGAATCAGTAGGAAATCATTTGCTCTTTACGCCGGTGGCTGCTTGCATTATAAAATCTTGCCGCCCAGATCTCTTCAGCACAATCAAGTTCTTCCTGCTCTTTTCGTCGCAGTCAATGAAGTGAACTTCACAAGAATTGAGGTCATAGACACCCAATGGTTTTGTTACGCGTTCCTATGGTGTAAAGTAAAGGAGGAGCTGGCTCTCACGTCATCTTCAGTCTGGAAATAAAAGAGAAAATGCCCCTTCACGACAAAGAAACGATTTTTCCAAGTTTTGAAAGTTGACCCTGGTTATTCAGATATTCGGCTTGAACTGCATACCTTGTTTGCGCAAGAATCCTTTCTTCACAGTGACGATCGTAGTCTTCAGGTTGCGGAATGCCTCCTCCGCGCTCACTGCCTTTTGGATGGCGCTTTCGCGCTCAGTGTGGCTTCGTGAGAGCTCTGCCTGCAGGGTAGATATCCGCCTTGACGTCTGCAGAATCAGTAGAGTCAATGTGCGAAAAACTTTCTCATAAATGTCTCGCAGCTGCGTTGCCTCCTCTTTGGCTTGCTCAGACTCGACAGCAGCTTTCCTCTTTTCTTCTTCAACACCCCGAACCAATGTCCTGAGCTCTTCGACCTCTTGGGTCATACAGGCGAGCTGATCATTGAATCTGCCTTCCTCAACATTTGCCGCTGTTCTCAATTCAGAGAGTTGTTGCTGACTTTGTCAGTTTCCAACGCGGAACAAAACCGCAAAATTCTCGTTACATTGAGAGATGCGCTCAATCTCTTCTTGGAGTCGTTCGATATCCTTCTGCATCGACGCTCGTTGCAACTCTTGCTCCATTTTAAGTCTGCGAACCTCGTCTTGCTTTTGCTCGACGGATCGGCGAAGAGCTACATAAGCGTCTTCAAGCTTTGGGAGATGAAGTTTGCTCCTCATCAAGGATGCAGCAAACGCAAAGTTCAGGTGAGAATTTCCCTGTGCCATGAGACGAGTTCAAAGGGTTTCGCACGCTTGTAATGTCAGACGCTGAGACAAACTTGTGTGCCCCAAGGGTAGACGCCAGCTCGATGCATGCATTGGCCACTTCATCGGGTGTGCCATCCATGCCTCCAATCTCCGTTCCGGTGAGAGTGCACAGCAGGCCCAGAAACGGCTTCCCACTTTGAATATCAGTGCCGAAGTTCTTTATCTTCAAATTCTGCATTCCATTTCGAGTGAGATGGTAATTAACCCATCGAATGCAAAGGTCCTCGTCGTGAAGTTTAGCGATATCTGCACAGTCAGGTATTGACGACAGATGCTTCGACCAGCGGGGGCCTCATCAGGATTCAGAAGCAGAACAAGCTCCGGATGACTGTCTCGAAAATTGAGAAAGAGGCCAAGCTGTTTAGTCAGATAAATAAAATATGGGGAACTTTGATAATTTGCCAGATGAGACCGAGAACCAAATGAGGTTTGCCTTCAACAAGATCTTTACCGTCGATGTTCACAACAGTTACTCCAGATGCTCGGCATGCAGCAAGGAACAGATTTTGATTCTCCAATTTTTCAAAAACGCTCATGACAGCCCTGCTCACAACCTTTGATTCGTTGATACTTCCGGGAAACGACTTGTTGATAAATTTGCTAAACGCATTAGCGAAAATCACTGAGAATGTACCAAAGAATGATTCCATCTCCTATTGCTCTGAACAAAGCTCCCTCCTCGGGCAGTATGGGAATGCGACCTTCCAAATCCTTGTCGCCCTGTGGCATCAAAAAGCGACAAGAGCAGATGACCTGAAGGGAGGAGTTGATGTGATTGACAAACGCAACATATTCCTCAACCGGATACAAGCGCTTACTAGTCTGGCCGTGAGAAAAGAAACCGAGCAACTGGACCTCCATGAAGATTCAAGTCAAGTCAAGTCAAGTCAAGTCAAGTCAAACTTATCCATTCGAAAAGTCAAGTACGAAGTCACCCTAGTACAATAAGTTATCCTCATAGAAAGCAAAATGTGTAGGCAAAGAACTTCTAACAAGTTGGTGGCGATTTACATAAGAAAGGATTCTGCTCCCAGAATGACCATTTCACAGCTCTGCTCCTCTTTTTGGTTGATAGTACTTTTGACCGTTCAAACGAGTCCTGGTAGCGTTGCTCTTAAGGCGTCAATGGCCTCATGAGGTGTCAAAGCTAGGACAGAACAATTCGCCTCCGTCGTCAGAGTCGCAGAGATTTGAAGCGGGTCTGTGAAAGGATGCGGAAATTCTGCTTTACATCTGATAATCACACACTCACATAGATTTTGCATGTTCAGGCCAAGCCGAACTCTTGATTTTGTTTGGACGCCAACCGCAGAGCAGAGCTGAACGCTCCCTCGGTTTGGATGTGCTCTGTCGATGAATTTCTGATTGTCAGCAGCATTTCCTTCACCAACGCGATGTCGTCCTTGTCCAGAGGAACAGAAGTCGCCTCCACCGCAGGCAGCTTCACGTCCATAAAGAACGGATTCTGAAGGAGCTTCTTGATTGTCATCGGCTTTGCGGCAGGCCGAAATATCGAATCGAGAATCGAGGCGATCACAGGGTCGCAAGAGGTCGAAAACACAACCGACGCGGCAGCTACGTCGCTTAAGATATCTGCAGTCGCCATTTCGAAAAGAGCGCATCCGAAGGCGATTGTATCGGCGTCAACGCGGCTGACTATCGACTGGTTCTCGACAACGTCGGAAACACGAGGTGAGAGCCCGAGTATGCCATCTTCAAAATCCGCCACCTCCAGTCCAGTTTTTGTCAGAAAAACATTTCCAAGATGAAAGCTCGCGCAAGGGGGGTACCCAGCATTGCGGAGCCCCTGCAAAGCTTCCAGCATCATTCTGCCGTAGAGAGCAATCTTGTCAAGAGGGACGATTTCGGCTCGAACGTACTTCGAAGCGTACGGCAGGATAGGGTTTGCCTTGTACATCCAGTCGCGGAGGCTTCCGTTGCTGTAGAACGGTTTGACAACAAAGAGCGTACAGAGGTCGAATGAGAAATCCACGTCCACAATTTTCTGCACAAAAGGGACTTCGGCAATGCATAAAATGTCCCGAATTCGCGATCTGCTCCTCTGCACAGAGAGGATTTGCTTCAAGCAAGGAGGAATTTCAATGCCGCACACAACGCAAGGCTTTCCATCCGAGATTTTGCTGACCTTGACGTAGGCCTTGTTCGTTCGCCAACCGATATCAGGAAGGGCAGCTTCAAATCTGAACTTGTCAACGCCGCGGAGATAAACACGAGTCCTGACGAGAACATTTTCAGTTTGCGAAGACTCATCGCTGGGGCCCTGAGGGACACGAGCGTAGCCCTTGCCCATACGCATGACTCTGCGAGCGCGATACACGAGAACGAAGACGCAAACTGAGACGGCCAAGCACGAGGACGTGACAACGACAATTAAGGACGTTGTCGAGAAGATTGGAGATTGCTCAGGACCTGGAAGAGTTGTGAAGTTGAGAGAGTGAATGTTTTGCTGTTGAAACAAGTCCCCCGTAGAGCCAGTGAACCCAATGAACGCGGAGCCTGATGGGTCCAGTGATAACGTTTGCCCCACATCCAAGAGCACAGAGAAGGTAGGAGAAGTAAGAGAGTCGACAAAGATGTGTAGACGAGAGGACTGAGGGGACGCCTCTGCGTTGAAAACGATGGAGACGTTGTGGACCTGCCCGTCCGTAAAGCGAGGTAAGCAAGAAGGAGGCTTCTGTCCTTGTTGACAGATACGCGAAAAGAGACCTCCAATGACTAGAGGCTTGGGGCTCCTCTCCATCGCGGAGTTCGGTTCCAGACCGGCGGTGTGCACGGACACATGGTTGTCGTTGGGATCGTTCAGCTCGGTGTCCATGAAGCAATCGAATTCTACTGCGATCGAATTACGAATCCCTCCATAACCGAGGCGTCGGCCATCCTGCCCGATCGTATCAACGTTGTTGTTTTGGATTACAAATGCAAACCCATCAGCAGATAGCGGGCGAGTACGGTTGGTTATTGAAAATGAGAAAGATACGGAGAATCCCTTAGAAACAACTTGCTTCGAACTCAGGTACACTGCGTTAGCATCTTGAGGAGCAGCATCTGTGAGAACAATGTAAGAAGTGCCAACAACATAGGGCAACTTGTCGCTAACGGGGCTGCTCACTGCCGTAAGCTGTAGACCACGAAACGAAAGAGGCCTCGTGATTGCAAACGAAGGAGAAAGAGAATAAAGAATCAATAGGAGAGGGACAAATCTGAACATGATGAACCTCAACTTTACAACATTTTAGTCGTTAAAAAACGGGATTACGTTTTGTCATAGAAGTCCCGTTTTCCTCATGTATGCTACGAAATCCTGTTCTGACACGCGCCCATCTTGATCGCAGTCAGCCTCATCCAGCATTAGAGCAAGGTCCTCGTCGCTGTAGGCTTCTCCAAGCTCACTCATTGCCGCTTTCAGGCTTTGAAGAGTAATGTTTCCCCGATCCTTCTCACAAAAAATCTTAAATGCCTTTGCTGCATCTTCTGAGCTGTTGGTTTCCATTGCCCTTACGAGCACGATGTCAAGAAATTCTGGAAATGTTATGCCCTGGTCAATCGATTTGTTTATGTCGGAGAGCATTGCGTTGAGGTCATCTCTCCTTATCTCAAATCCGAGAGATTTGAGCGCACCAGGAACCGACGACCCTGCGATCTTCCCTTCGAAAGTCAGACAGCGCCATTGTACTTGCAAGAGAAAACGGTCGTCTCCACAATTGTGCTTTAACGAAAATATGGTCGTTACGTTAGGAGGGCACAAAATGGGGGGGGGGGGGGGGGGGCCCACAACCCCAAAAACCCACGGGGAAACCCCCCCCTCCCCCCTGGGTCCAACTTCCCAAAAGCCCTTG